>CADBNW010000217.1 GCA_902796025.1 uncultured Eubacteriales bacterium | reverse complement strand
CAAGCTATTTTGACACAGGGAGTGAATATTTTGCCTAACATCAAGTCCGCTATCAAGCGCGTAAAGGTATCCGAGACCAAGAATCTGCGCAACCGCATGGTCAAGAGCGCCATGAAGACGCAGGTCAAAAAGTTTGACACCGCCGTTGCCGACGGCAAGGCCGATCAGGCGCTGCTGGGCATGGCTCAGGGCGCGGTGGATAAGGCCGCTTCCAAGGGCGTCATCCATAAGAATGCCGCCAACCGCAAAAAGTCCCGCATGGCCAAGCGCCTTAACAAGCAGAGCGCCGAAGCGTAATCCATCGCTTTTGCATCCGCTTACGGGGTCATGGTTTTACATGGCTCCGCTATGCGTTTATCTAAATGAATGCTTTAGCAACTGCCGCGCAATGATCAGATGCATCCGCTCATGATCTCGCGGCTTGACTGAAAGCATTTGTTTGTCCCCTCCGCCTTAGCTTAAAAGCTTTTGACGGCATACCCAAACCAGCGGCTTTACGCCGCCACCCAAAGGAGAAAGAAATGGCCGAGACCAAGCCTGTTGGCGCGGTGCTCACTGTTGCAGACAAGCACCGCCTGGAATCCGAGCTCAATATGCTCAAAACCGTAAAGCGCGCCGAGGTCACCCGCGAGATCAGCGAAGCCCGTGCGCACGGCGACCTCAGCGAAAATGCCGAGTACGACGAGGCCAAAAACGAAGAGGCGCGCGTTCAGGGCCGCATTCTTCAGCTGGAAGAAATGCTCGCCAACGCTACCATCGTGGACGAGGGCGACACCTCTGCTGAGCAAGTGTCCTTTGGCACCGTGGTGACCGTCTTCGACATGGAGTACCAGGAAGAGGACGAGTACACCATCGTTGGCTTTACCGAGAGCGATCCCTCAAAGCTCTATATTTCAGGCGAATCCCCCATCGGCGCTGCGCTCATGGGCGCAAGAGTCGGCGATATCGTTGAAGCCGAGACTCCCGGCGGCATCGTTCGCATGGAAGTCAGAAATATCAAACGCAGATAAAAGCAGACCGGCATAAATGGCGGTCTGCCTGTTTTGGCAGGCCGCATTTTTTGTATCTGATGCCAATCAGTTTCAAATAATCAAATGTGACAGGCACTTTTACGTGCCGGAGGAAGACGATGACACAGGAAAACCTTAGCCCTTCCCCACTCAGCGAGCAGGAGCAGATCCGCCTGGATAAGCTGAATGCCCTGACCCAGCAGGGCCAAAGCCCCTACACCATCACGCGTTACGACCGCACCCACACTTCGAAGGACATCACCGAAAACTACGACCAGCTTGCGGCAGAAGCGGTGGAAGAGGACGGCGTGACCCGCCTTGAGGGAACGACTGTTCGCATCGCAGGCCGCATGATGAGCCGCCGCGTGATGGGCAAGGCGAGCTTTGCCCATCTTTCCGACCGCTATGGCGAGATCCAGTTCTACGTAAAGCGCGACGACGTAGGCCCCGAGGCCTACGCAGCCTTCAAAGACTGGGACATCGGCGACATCCTTGGCGTAAGCGGCAAGGTATTCAAAACCAAGACCGGCGAGATCTCCATCCACGCGGAGGAGCTTGTGCTTTTAAGCAAGAGCCTTCATCCCCTGCCGGAAAAGTTCCACGGCCTTACGGATACCGACACCCGCTATCGCCAGCGCTATCTGGACCTGATGACCAACCGGGACGTAACCAACACCTTCGTTCGCAGAAGCGCCATCATGCGCGAGCTTCGCCGCTACCTTGACGGCAAAGGCTTTATAGAGGTAGACACCCCCATCCTCACACCCTTTGAGATCGGCGCCACTGCGCGTCCCTTTTACACCCACCATAACGCCTTGGACATGGACATGGTGCTGCGCGTGGAAACGGAGCTTTACCTAAAGCGCCTGATCGTTGGCGGCATGGAGCGCGTGTACGAGGTGGGCCGCATTTTCCGCAATGAAGGCATGGACACCCGCCACAACCCCGAGTTTACCAGCATAGAGCTCTACCAGGCCTACACCGACTTCCACGGCATGATGGATCTGGTGGAGGACATGATGCGCACCGTCACCCAAAACGTCTGTGGCAGCCTCGTCATCCCCTTCCAGGGCAAGCAGATCGACATCGGCCACTGGGAGCGCCTCACGATGAAGGAAGCGGTCAAGAAATATTCCGACGTGGATTACGACCAGTGGCAAAGCGACGAAGACGCCATTGCCGCCGCAAAGGCGCATAGCGTCGAATTGCCTGAGGTTCCCACGCGCGGCGCGATTTTGGCCGAATTCTTCGACGCCTTCGTAGAGGAAAAGCTCATTCAGCCCACCTTCATCTACGATTACCCGGTAGAGATCAGCCCCCTGGCCAAGCGCAAGCCCGACGATCCCGCCTTTACCGAGCGTTTCGAGTATTTCATCAACGCCATGGAGTTTGGCAACGCCTTCAGCGAATTGAACGATCCCATCGATCAAAAAGGCCGCTTCGAGCGCCAGGTCGCCCAGCGCAAAATGCTGGAGCCCGACTGCCGCGCTCAGGTGGATTACGACTTTGTGACCGCGCTGGAATACGGCATGCCCCCGACCGGCGGCCTGGGCTTTGGCGTCGACCGCCTGATGATGCTTTTGACCGACAGCCCCTCCATCCGTGACGTGCTTTTGTTCCCCACGATGAAGCCGCTGGACAAGCCCCAAGACTCCGCATCCGAAAAGCCCTCCGCTGAAAAGCCTGCCGCCGAACAAGCCGCTTCGGCCCCCAGCCAGCCCGCAAGCGAGCCGGAAGAAAAGATCGACTTTTCTAACGTCGTGATCGAGCCGCTGTTTCAGGATCAGGTGGACTTTGAAACCTTCAGCAAGTCCGACTTCCGCGCCGTGAAGGTGCTGGCCTGCGAAGCGGTGCCCAAGAGCAAAAAGCTTCTGAAGTTCACCCTGGACGACGGCAGTGGCCAAACCCGCACGATCCTAAGCGGCATCCACGCCTATTACGAGCCGGAGCAGCTCGTCGGCAAAACCTGCATCGCCATCGTCAACCTGCCGCCCAGGCCCATGATGGGCATCGACTCCTGCGGCATGCTGATCAGCGCCCTGCACAAGGAGGGCGAAGAGGAAAAGCTGCACCTTCTGATGGTCGACCCGCACATCCCCGCCGGCGCAAAGCTCTATTAAGCGGCAAGGCTTTTGGCCTTTCGTCCGCCTGCGCTTTCTACGCTGACGTAAAATACCTTCATCCTTTGAGCCTGCCAGGAATCCCCAGCAGGCTCATTCCATTAAATTTCCTAAGTGCCAGGGCCGTTTTGTAAATATTTTGCAAAGCAGGAAAAATCCTCCGCGTAAGGTATTGCTCATAACGCAGCGTCACGTGATAGGATGCACGGTGAAAGGAGGCAAGGCTATGTCACAATACACAACAGGAGAGCTTGCAAAGCTTTGCGGCGTCACAGTCCGAACGGTCCAGTATTACGATAGCAGGGGCATTCTGATCCCCAGCGCGCTTTCCGAAGGCGGAAGGCGGCTGTACTCGGAAGAGGACTTAAAACGCCTGAAGATCATCTGCTTTTTGCGGGAGCTGGATCTTCCGATCGACGCCATTTCCCAGATCCTGAAGGAAGAGCATCCTGAAAAACTGATTTTGCTTTTGATCGAGCAGCAGGAAAAAGCCCTTTTGGACGAGATCGCAGCCAAAGAGGAAACGCTCGAAAAGCTGCGCGGCCTGAAAAGCGGATTGAAAAGCAAAGCCGGATTCTCCTTTGAATCCATCGGTGACATTGCCGTGTTTATGGAGGGCAGGAAGAAGCTCAAAAGAATGCGCTGGACGATGATCCTAAGCGGGATCCCGCTTTCGGCGCTGCAATGGTTTTCCGTCATTTACTGGATCACGAAGGGCGTTTGGGGACCCTTCGTCCTCTGGGCAGCAGCTGCCGCTGTTTGGGGCACAGTGGTCAGCCGTTACTACTTCCATCACGTAAAATACATTTGCCCGGAATGTCATAAGGTTTTCCGTCCCACATTGAAGGAAGCCTTTTGGGCAAACCATACACCCACAGCGCGAAAGCTCAGATGCAGCGCGTGCGGACACAAGGGCTTTTGTGTGGAGATCTGGGGAGGTGAAGCAAAATGACGGAGTTTGAGTCCATCAAAATCGGCAAAAGCAGCATCCCCTCTTTGTTCCTCACGATCGTTTTGATGCTTGCGCTGACCGCCGCCTTTCTCCTCTATTGGCGAAAAAAGCATAAGCGCCAGACAAATCTTGGCTACCTGCTTGCAGGCGCGCTTGGATTTATCGTTTCCGCCCGCGTGCTGGAGCTTGGCGTGCACTACTTCTGCATCCTGTCGGATAATCCCGTCTCCCGCTTCATTAGCGGCAGCACCCTGCCCTTTGTGCTTTATGGGACTATCATGGCGGGCGTTTTTGAAGAGTGCGGGCGGCACATCGTTTTAAAATACATCATGAAGCAAAACCGTACCCGCGAAAACGCGGTGCTCTACGGCATCGGGCACGGCGGCATCGAGATCATAGCTGTCCTTCTGCCGGGGTTGATTAGCTATCTCGTCATTACGATACTGTTTTCCAGGGGAAGTACAGCTGATGCGCTGAGCGCGCTCAAGATCACAGAAGAAAACGCTGCCGCCGCGCTTCCCTCTGTTCAGGCTGCCGCCGCGTTTGACTATTCACTGATGGCAATGAATGTCATCGAACGAGTGTTTGCGATGCTTCTGCACATCGGGCTTACGATCATCGTGTACTACGGCGCAGTAAGCAAAAAGAAAGGCTGCCTGCCCTGCGCCGTCGCCCTTCACATGCTGATGGATACCTTCCCGGCGCTGTATCAAAGAGGCTGCGTGCCGCTTTGGTCCGTGGAGCTCTGGGCCGCCCTGTGTACAGCATTCGTCGTCACTCTCGCCATAAAGCTCTATCAAAAAATGAAAGCTTATCCAGCTTAGCGGCGCTATCCCTCAAAGCTCCATCCTTTCAGGCACGAAATATTGAAAAGCGCGGCGCGCCCTGCTATAATATGCAGAGCGCATCTTTACAATTGCTCAAATGCGTCTTGCAGGGAGGAAAGCTTATGATCCAGGCATCCGATAAGCGCGTCGTTCAGGAGCTTGCAAAGCAGTACATGGAGTATGTGTCGTCCCCTAAGCAGGCCTCCGCGTTTGAGCGCATGAAAAAGACCAACGATCTCATCCAGCAGCGTCCGCCGGTGCTGCTGGATGAGATCCCCTGGTATCAAATGGACATAGACGGCGAGCTTAAATGCGTAAGCCAGGACGAGCGCGTGCGGGAGGTGGAATATCACTTTCGCAAGGCCCTGTACTATTTTCGCCATTTCCCCCGGGCGGACAGCTTGTACGAGCCGTTCTTCCGGGTACAAAAGACCGTGCTCGCCACAGGGATCGGCGTAGAGCTTCCAAACTATGAGATCCAGCGCACGGACGAATTCAACAACATCGTATCCCGCAGCCTCGTCGATCATCTTGAGGGCGAAGCCTGTCTTGCCCGCTTTCGTCTGCCCCAAATGTCCCTGGACCCCGAGGCCGACGCGCAAAGGCTCGATTTTCTAAATGAGCTTCTTGGAAGCTCTATCCCGCTGCACGTGTACGGCTTTGGTCCTTTCTGCTTGAACAAATGGGACACGATTGCCTTTTTGCGCGGCATGGAAGCCATCCTGCTCGACGCTTACGACCGCCCGGAATACCTGGTCGCGCTCTTTCAAAAGTACATCGATTACGCAAACGCCTATCTCGATTTTATTGAAGCCCATCTGGAGCCGGACCCGGACGCCCCCGGCATGCACTGCACCCCCGCGCTGGTCTCCGGGCTTGGCAGGGGCCTAAAGGGCACCTGGTTTCGGGACAACGCGCAGCCGCTTGCAAACGTCTCTCCAAAAATGTTCGAGCGCTTCGCTGTGGATCCCATCATCGCCCTTGCCAGCCGCTTTGCCTACACCTATTACGGCTGCTGCGAGCCGCTGGACGACAAAGTGCAGGTGCTCAAAAAAATACCGAACCTTCGCAAGGTCGGCTGCGCGCCCTGGGCCGATGTAAACCGCATGGCGGAAGAGCTCGGCCCGGACTACGTGCTTGCTTCAAAACCCAATCCTGCAAACGTCGCCGTCAAAACTGAGCCCGAGCTCATCCGAAAGGAAATCGTTCAAACCGTTGAAGCGTGCCTGCGCTGTGACTGCCCCTTCGAGCTGGTTTTAAAGGATATTTCGACCGTCTCCAACCGTCCCGCGAACCTCATCCAGTGGCAGGAAACCGTCGGCGAGGTGCTGGATGAGTATTTTGGCTGAAGCGGTAAAGTAAGAAAGCCGCCATTCAGTCGACACTTCATCGGCAAATTGAAAGGGGACTGTGCCGCCCCCTTTACTTCATTTTTGCTCTTTTTAGAGCTGCGCAAATCTTTTCAGCGCCGCGATGTCCCTGGCCGCGCTTTCCGGATGCGCTTCTTCCCGCAGCACGCTGATGCCCGGCTTTACGCGATTGAGCTTTTTATAGAAGTACTCGTGATCAAAAATGCCGTCCCCGATCACGCAGCGCTTGAAGCTGCCGTTTTCGATCACCACGTCCTTTGCGTGCACCGCCACGATGCGGTCACCAAACAGGTCAAAGCACTCGTCGATGATCGCGCGCTGGTGGGCGATGTTCTCTTCGTTCAAAAGATTTATGGGATCCAGCACGATCTGAAGATTTGGGCTTGGCACGTCGCACAGCAGCTGCGCGGCGAGCTTTGGGGTATTTAAGGTGTGCTTGAGCACCGGCTCTATGCCCACAAACACGCCGAAGCGCTCCGCCTGGGATACCATGCGCTTTACGCTGTCCTTAAGCAGCTCATACTTTCGCGCCCGCTGGCTTTCGTCGCAGCGGCTGGTCTCGGTGGCCACGATGTGGCTGCCAAGCTGTGTGCAGTACGCGATCTGCTCCTTAAAGCGCTTTACGTCGCCAAGGCGCTTTTCCTCGCTGTCGTCGGCTGGCTCTATGTAGCAGCCAAGCACCGCGACCTCGAGCTTTCTGCTTTCAAACGCCCTCCGCACGTCCCAGCAAAAGCCCGGGCTCAAATGGCCGTACTCCGGCTTAAAGCCCTCTATGGCTTTGTGTAGCGCCAGCTGAAAGCACTCAAACCCGGCCTCAGAGATCCTGCGCGCCATCTCGCTTGCGCTTGCGCAGCCGTAATCGTGACCTCGAACTCCTATCCTCATGTTTCCTCCTTTAAGCGCTTAAGCGCCCGCAACGCAGCGCCCGCTTCACCTGGGTCGGGGCTTTGCGCCATGTTTTCAAGCTCCTGTGTAAGGTCTGTCCTGTGAAGATTTGCAGCCAGCAGCGCGGCCTTTTTGCGCAGGCGGCGCTTTCTGGCGTAATTTGTTCCGATGACATCGGGCAGCGTCCCCAGCTGTCCGCAAAGCAGCTCCTTAAGCGATACACTTAGCGCGCTTCCGTTAAGCAATGCGGCATTGGCCGGGCAGGCGCTTTGGCACACGTCGCAGCCCAGCAGCCGCGCGCCCAGTTTTTTTTCAAAGCCCTCGGGCACGGGATCCTTTTCGCTCACCGCCCGAATGCAAACCTCCTGGTCGATCATGCAGCTTTCGCGGATCGCCCCCGCAGGGCACGCGCTTACGCAGCGCATGCAGTGCTCGCAGCCCTCGTACAATCCCTTTTGCCTGCCGCTCCAATAATGCGTCGGCTCCCAGGGGGCGTTTGTCAGGATGCACTGCACGTGAAAGGCGCTTCCAAGCCCCTTAACGATCACCAGAGAATTTCTGCCCATTTTGCCAAGGCCAAGCCCCAGCAGCCAGGGCTTTAGCGGCAGCTGTACATTTGATACCGCATCAAAGCCCGCTTCTTTTATTTCTCCCGCTAGGCGCTTTGCCGCAAGGTATGCGCTGTGGGACGCCGGATAATAGGAGGAGATCACGCCTTCCCCCGTTTCTTTCGTAAGGCCGATCCTGTAGGGCATCAGCAGAAAGATCAGGGTCCTAACGTCAGGCAGGACGCTTGCAGGGTCGCCGATCAAACCCTCTTTCGGGATGTCAAGCGCCCTTGGCTCGGTTAGACAGACCTTCGCAAAGCCAAGCTCCCTGCTTCTTTCAAGCAATTCGTCCCTGGTCATCCTACACATCCATTTTGCCCGTCCGCGCGCAGTGGAACAGATACTGCTGCACCAGCCCGCAGTGCGGCCCAAGCAGCCGTCTTGCCTCCTTAGCCATAAACGCGCGGGAGCCGTTTACGCAAAACCACTTCTCCATCAGGCGGCTCACCCATACGTCCACCGGAAAGGCGTCTGTGTGTCCAAGGCCAAATAGCAGCACGCAGTCTGCCACCTTCGGGCCAACGCCCTTTAGCTTAGTAAGCTCGTTTCTTGCTTTTTCAAGAGGCATATCCCTAAGCGCGTCAAGCGAAAAGCCCTCACAGACCATCCTTGCCGTTTCCACGAGGTTCTCTGCCCTGTAGCCGCAGGTCACGCGCTTTTTAAGCTCCATCGGATCAAGCAAAGCCAGGGTCTTTGGCTGCGGAAAACCCCAGTAGCGCTCGCCCTTATAGCTTTAGGCGTCCGAATACTCCCTGCACAGCGCATTTACCAGATTTCGGATGCGGCTAACGTTATTGTTGGCAGACAGGATAAACGCAAGCAGCGCCTCCCATGCCGGCTGGTTCAAAACCCTTAGGCCCGGCAAAAGAGATATCGCCCTTTCCGCGACCTCAAAGCCGGACACCTCCCTGATCAGCGCCCCGTAGTCCCACCCGTCGTCAAAATACACACTTGCGGAATCGCTCATGCTTTGGTCGGTCATGATGCAGCCATCGACTACCGCCACATATTCCTCCCCGGCTTTATGCCAGTGGAATACCTGCGCGCTGTCCATCAGGGTAAGCTGCGCGTCACAATTTCTTATCGACATCTATACAATAAATAAACCCGCGCGGGTGATCCGCACGGGTATAAACGACTTTGATTTATTCAGCGGCGGCTTCGGTCACGGGATAAATGCAAACCTGCTTTTTGTCCCTGCCCAGACGCTCGAACCTTACAACGCCGTCCATTTTCGCATAAAGCGTATCGTCATCACCGATGCCTACGTTCAGGCCGGGATGAATTTTTGTGCCGCGCTGGCGAACAAGGATATTGCCCGCAAGAACGAACTGCCCATCCGCGCGCTTGGTGCCCAGCCTTTGTGCATGACTGTCACGGCCGTTGCGGGAGGAACCCATTCCTTTCTTATGCGCGAACAGCTGAAGATCCATCTTGAACATGTTTCTACCTCCGTTCCCTGATATCTACCCGGACGCTTCCGCCGTAGGCGGGATCGCCGGATATGCTGTAAAGTGCCTTTTCCAGTGTGTCCAGCAAAAGCTGTGCCTTTTCAAGAAGCTGCGCCGGCTGATCTTCGTCCAGCATGACGCTGAACAATCCGCTTTCAGACTTCATCTGCGCTTTTGCGCCGATGACCTCGCTTATGCCAAGGTACGTCGCCTGCGTCAGGGCGGACACTGCAGCGCACACGATGTCGCTGCCGTATTCGCCGAAGTTTGCGTGCCCCTGGGCCCTGTAGCCTACGCACAAGCCGTCCGGACGCCTGTAAAAGGTCACCCTCGTCATGCGTTTCAGCCGTTGATCGCCGTGATCTCTACCTTGGTGTAGGGCTGACGATGACCTTGCTTTTTGCGCTCGTTCTTCTTGGCCTTGTACTTGTAAACGGTGATCTTCTCGCCCTTGACCTGCGCCACAACCTTGCCCTCGACCTTTGCGCCCTCAACAGTGGGCGTGCCGATCTTGGAGCCATTCTCGTCGCCGATGAGCAGAGCGTCAAAATTCACCGTATCGTCCGCCTGAGCGTTCAGCTTCTCTACAAAGATAACGTCGCCCTGCTGGACGCGGTACTGCTTGCCACCCGTCTTAATGACTGCGTACACGCGTTGCACCTCCTATACACATACTCGCCCGGACTCAGGCAGCATATCCATGCATTTAAAGCCTCCCCGGAGCGGCTTACAAGTTATTATATCTCAAGCCAGCGCCTTTGTCACGTTATATTCTTTTTAAATAAATTTGCTTCAGATTATTTTGCCAGTTTTTGCTTGTTTCATACAGTGCTTTCGTGCTATAATATAAAATGAAATAAAATGGAGTATCAGATAAATGTACAAAGGCTTACGCATGGTACTGGCCTCCGCCTCCCCCAGGAGGCGCGAGATCCTGACGCGCCTTGGCTTCCAGTTTGAAGTGCACACCTCAAACGTTCCCGAGGACGACGTAACTGGCCGCGTTTCAGATATGGTCACGCTTCTGTCCCACCGCAAGGCCGAGCACGTCGCTTTGGAGGAAAAAGACGCTCTCGTCATCGGCTGCGACACGCTGGTGTCTCTGTACGGTCAGCCGCTTGGAAAGCCCCGCTCACCGGAGGATGCAAGGCGCATGCTTTTGGCCCTCTCCGGCAGAGCGCACGAGGTCGTTAGCGGTCTATGCCTTATAAACACAAAAAGCCACGCGGTCTTCTCCTGCTGCGATACGACATCTGTGCTCTTTCGGGCTTTAACCCCCAAGGAGATCGACGACTACGTCGCAAGCGGGGAGCCCATGGACAAAGCCGGCGCATACGCCATCCAGGGCGGCGCGGGCAAGTTTGTGGAAAAGATCAACGGCTCCTACGACAACATCGTAGGCTTCCCAAGCGAAAAATTTCTGGCGCTTCTTGAAGACGCCGTACACTGACGAATAAAGAGGATATCGATGCCTGCTATATCATTTATCAACAACATCGCGGTCGATCTCGGCAGCGAAAACACCCGCGTGCTCGGCGACGACAAAAGCGAGGTATTCACCTGTCCCAGCTGCGTGCTGGTAGACGCCAATAAATCCGGCGTCGTGTACGCTGCCGGGCGCGAAGCAAGGCGCATGGGCGGGCGCACCAGCGAAGACACGGTGCTTGTAAACCCCATCCGCTACGGGGCAGTAGCCGACAGCGAGCTTGCCGCGATGCTGCTGCTAAACGCGATCGAGCAATCCAGCCTGCGCCGAAAGGCCTTAGACAAAAGCCGCCTTATCCTTACCGTTCCAGAGGGCGCTACCCGCGTGGAGCGCGCCGCGCTTGTCAACTGCGCGCAGATGGCCGGAGCCAAGCGCGTCATGGTCATAAAAAGCCCCGTCGCCGCGGCCATCAGTCTGAAAAAGCGCGTGGAAAAGGCCGAAGGGCAATTAGTCGTATCCATCGGCGCGCAGGTCAGCGAAATCAGCATTCTCAGCGCCGGCGGCATCGCGATGAACCGCCACATCAAGGGCGGCGGTGCGGCCTTCGACGCGGCCATCGTGGAATATGTGCGAAAGACACACGGCCTCGTGATCTCCCAGGATGTGGCCGGCGAATTAAAGCGCGCCCTGGGCAGCGCTGTGCCCACAGACAAAGCCGTTTCCCAGCTCTTGTCCGGCCGCAGCATCCGAACGGGCCGACCGACGACCGTCGAGGTCAGCACGCAGGACATTTACAACGCCCTTGAGCAGCCCATCGCCGCCTTGGTCGGAAACATCTGCGACGCGCTGTTCAACGTGCCCTCCGAGTTTTCAAGCGACATTCTAAAGGGCGGCCTGTGCCTGACCGGCGGCGAAACGGAGCTGCACGGCTTTGCCCAGCGCCTTCAGGACGAGACCCAGCTGGACGTGAGCCAAAGCGACGAGCCCCGCTTTGACGCCGTAAGGGGCGCGCTGCGCGCCGCCTCGGACGACCGCCTGAGCCGCGCCCTCAGTGCCGGCTATTCCGTTTACGAAATCTAACTGCAGGAGTAAATCATGGCAACAAGTTCTGCCTCCAAAGCAAAAAAGCGGCGCGCGCGCCGCATACGGCAAATCGTATACAGCGTTCTGGTCATCGCGGTCGTTTTCCTGCTGCTGCGGTATCTGGTGCTGCGCCCCTCCGGCAAGATCTCCGTCGTTGAAAACGGCGCGGGCACCATCTTTACGCCCGTACAGCGCGTGTTTTCAAATGTGACTGAGTTTTTCAAAAGCTGGTTTGGCACCTCGGGCGGAGAATCCGACGCCGAGGAGCTGGAGAAATTGCGCCTGCAGCTTGAGCAGATGCAGATCGAAATGAATTCCTATGCCGAGGTGCTAAGCGAAAACGAGCGCTACGAAGAGATGCTTGGCGCTCAGAACGAATACGAGGCCCTGTCCCCCCTCTTTGCAAAGGTCATCGCAAAGGACACCGGCTTGTGGTTTGAAACCTTCACCATCAACAAGGGCCAAAACGACGGCATCACCCCGAACATGGCTATCGTCAACGCCCAGGGTCTGATCGGCCGTGTAAACAGTGTGGGTCTAAACTACTCCACCGTTATCAGCATCATCGACAGCCGCTCCTCCGTGGCGGCGCTGATCGGCCGCACCCGCGATAACGGCATGCTGCAGGGCGTGACCCAGGGTGACAACGGCGAGACGGAATGCCGCATGTACTATCTTACAAACCTTGGAAACGTAAAGGTCGGCGACCTTGTGTACACAAGCGGCCTTGACTCCCGCTTTCCCAAGGGCCTTCTGATCGGGGAGGTGACGGCAGTCAGCCGTTCAAGCAAATCCGCGGACAAATACGTCTCCATTCGCCCCTCGGTAAGCTTTTCCTCCATTGAGGAGGTCTTTGTGCTGCGCGAGCAGGTGGAGTCCATCGACGAATTGCAGCCCGTGCCCACGCCCACCCCCAACGCCGTCGTCACCGTGCAGCCGACGGTCACAAACAATCCCTACGCCTTCACCACGCAATCCACCGTGGACGACAACGCCGTATGGCACTTCCCCACGCCCACGCCGGATCCCAACGTGACGCCCACGCCCACTCCCACGCCCAGACCCACCAAGCCCGTGCCTGAGGCCGCCTGGCTGGAGTACAAGTAAGGGAGGGCAGCCATGCGTACACGACGCAGGATCATCTGTATCGTCCTTACCCTGCTGACACTTTTACTGGACAGCTCCGTCCTTCCGTTCACAGGGCTGGACATGCGCTTTGTGCCAAGGCTGTGCCTGGTCGCCGTGGTGCTGATCGGCACAGTGCTTGGCGCGACCGAAGGCATCGCTTACGGGGCCTTTGCGGGCATACTGCTTGACATCACCGTCTATCAGCCCGCTGGCCTCGTGGCCGTTTTCTACACCCTGTGCGGCCTGATCGCGGGCTTTTTGTCCGGAAGGCTCCGGCCCTATCTGGTCACCGTGGTGCCGCTTACGGCAGCATACCTGTTTTTTGAAATAGGCATGGCGATCTACGTGTATTTTACCGTGGGCACATTTCCCGCTTCGCAGCTTCCCTACGCCTTTTTGCGGCTGCTCGTCGCGCTATTTGCCCTGCAGCTTTTATATCTGCCCGCCATCAAGCTTTTGAAGCCCGCCAGCATCGGCCGGGCAAGGCGATGAAAGCGCCGGGCGACAAGAGGTAAACAAATGACCAAAAAGCATTTAGACCGATACCGCGTACTTTGCATCGTGCTGGGGCTGTTTGCCGTGGCCATCGTGTTTCGGCTGTACTATCTGCAGATCCTCCATAACGACGACTACGTGCAGCAGGTCGAAACCAAGTCCACCAAAACCATAAAGCTCTATGGCATGCGCGGCACCATTTACGACAGCAACATGATCCCCCTGGCCTACGATCAGTCGTCGTACAACATCCAGTTCTACCGCGATCCCTCAAAGTCCTCCGCCGAGGACAGGCGCGCCTACACCATGAGCATCTACCAGACCATCATGCTGATCGAGTCCAACGGCAAATCCACCCTCGATCCAGCAACGGAATTCTGGCTCAAGCGCGACGAGTACGGCGCCTGGCAGTGGAATCTCGGCACCAATTCCGAGACCGTGGCGGAAACGCGCGAAAGACAGTGGCGCGGCAATTTCCTTTTGCAAAACAAAACCAAATATCCCGTGGAAGCCCTGTTTGACACCCTCTGTACCAACTACTCGATCCCGCCGGAGCTGGACGAGGACTATAAACTAAAGATCCTCGCCATCTGGCAGGCCTCGCGCATGAACAACTACAACTCCACCCCCGTGACCATCGCCTACGACGTAGGCTTCGAAACCGTGGCGGAATTGGAGGTCCGGACCCTTGAGCTGGAGGGCATGAGCGTGCAGGAGAGCTCCACCCGCGTCTATCCCTTTAACAGTCTTGCCGCGCACGCCATCGGATACGTCAGCAGGATCACCACCCCCTCCGCGCTTGAGACCTATCGCAGCCAGGGCTATCCCACCGACGCGCAGGTCGGCGCGACAGGCCTTGAGTTCTCTATGGAGGATCAGCTTTCCCCCTACCTTCAATACCGCCAGGGCGAGCGCGTGGTAGAGATCAACACCCGCGGCGCTGTGGTGCGCGAGCTGTCCTACAGCGCGCCGACCGACGGCAACTCCGTCATCACCACCATCGACACCTCCCTGCAGGCCGTCATGGAACAGGCGCTTGCGGACGTCATCGACGAGATTTACAAGCAGCAGTACGACATCCTCTACGCCCAGACCTCGGAGGGCATCCGCTGGAACCAGAACAATTCCTCCACCCTTGCCTACTACGCGGAAATGGGCTATGAGGTATCCCTTGCCCAGACCGGCGCGATGGTGGCCATGGATCCAAACACCGGCAAGGTCCTTGGCCTGGCCTCCCATCCGACGTTTGACCTGAGCATCTTCGAGGGCGCAAGCGTGGATCCGGGCGGATGGTCTGTGATCGCAACCGACAAGCGAAATCCCATGTTCAACCGCGCCATCTCCGCAAAGGATACCCCCGGCTCTATCTTCAAGCTGGTCACCTCCCTTGCGGGCCTCAGCGAAGGCGCGATCACTCTGAACGAAAGGATCTCCGACGGCGGCGAATTTGTGCGCGAGGGAACGGACACCTCCTATCATCCCCGCTGCTGGATCGGCGAACGCCGCCGCTATCTGCACAGAGACCAGACCATCGTCGACGCGATCAAAAACAGCTGCAACTACTTTTTCTACGAGGTCAGCTATCGTCTGGGCTCCTCCAACCTCACCAAATGGGCGGCGGCACTCGGCCTTACCACAAAGACAAACATCGAATTGCCAAGCGAGAGCACGAGCTTTGTGGGCAACCAGTCCATGCTCTACGACCCGGACAGATCCTCAAGCGACCAGTATACCTATAAGCCGGAAATCGCCGCTGCCATGATCAAGCGCCTGCTTCAGCAGGTGGCGGCCGACCGCGGCACCGAGTATTCCGACGACTTCCAGGACGAAATCGCCACCTCCCTTTTGAACATCGTGACCACCTACGAGTCCAAGGCCGAGTGGCTTCCCGCGATCCGCGAGATCTTGCTGTACGACGTAAAGCTGCCCGCCAACTACATTTCCTCCCACTACATGGTAAACACCATAAACACCTACCTCAACGACCTTAAATGGACGCCTACCGAAACCATCATGGTGGGCATCGGCCAGTCCATCACCCAGGTGACCCCCATCGCCGTTGCAAGGTACGTATCGGCCATCGCAAACAACGGCACCGTGTACGACGCGCAGATCATCGACAAGGTCATCGACGCGCAGGGCAACATCGTGCTTGAAAAGCAGCCCGTCATCGCAAACCAGATCATCACCCGTCAGGAATACTTCGACGCCATCCACGAGGGAATGAACGAAGTTACCTCGGTCGAGAACGACGGTACTGCGTCTGAGCAGTTCAAAAACGCAAAGTACCCCATCGCCGCTAAAACGGGAACCAGTCAGCGTACCGATCTGGACCTTGAAAACAACGCCTGGCTCGTGTGCTACGCGCCCCAGCAGGATCCCAAGATCGTCGTGGTCGTCTACATCCAAAACGGCTACGCGGGCGCTTACTCCTCCCAGGCCGCGATCACCACGATCGAATACTATCTGGATTCGCTCAATTACTCCGAGCGAAACACCATCGTTGCGGACAACACGCTGGCGGATTGACGAGAGGTTGCCATATGGGACAGATTATCGTAGTTACCTCCGGCAAGGGCGGGGTCGGCAAATCCACCGTCGCGGTCAACATCGCCTACGGCCTGGCCTTTGATGCAAGGCGCGTGCTGCTGATCGACATGGACGCAGGGCTTCGAAGCCTCGACCTCATGCTGGGCGCAGAGAACGAATTGGTGTTCGATCTTGCGGACGTTTTGGATGGCATCTGCACCATGCAGCAGGCCGTGTACGAATTGAAGCGCAGGCCCGGCCTGTATTTGCTGCCCGCCTCGCAAAACAGCGGTTCAAACGCGCTGCTTCCGCAGGACGTGCGCGCGCTTTTAGAGGCGGAACGGGACAGCTACGACTTTATCATTCTGGACTGTCCCGCCGGGATCGAGCGCGGCTTTCGCAACGCCGTCTCCTGCGCGGACACCGCCATCCTGGTCATCACGCCCGACTATATCTCCTTGCGCAGCGCGGAGCGCACCTTTCAGCTTTTGACCGGCGAGGGCCTTAGCGACATCCGCCTTTTGATCAACCGCGTGGGCGCGCGACCAGCCGTCACTACTGACGAATGCGTGCACCGGATGGAGCTGCCCGTGCTGGGCTTTGTGCCGGAGGATCCCGGCGTTATGCGCGCAGCCGCCGGCGGCAAGGCCGTTATCGAGGCACAGACCCACGCGGGAGACGCCTTTGAGCGCATCACCCGCCGATTGCTCGGCGAAAGCGTGCGTTACAAGGTGCCGCACAGCAGCCTCATTCACAAGTTCAAGACTCATTTCGGAAGGGAAAGCGCATGCAAAGATTCCTTAGATGGCTTAGACGACAATTAAGGCGTGAAGGCGTTCAGCGCCTCCGTGCGGACATCCACAGCAACTGGTACAGCAGCGGGCTGTTTCGGCATTTCGACTGGTTTTTGTTCTTGCTGGTGATCGGCATTTCGCTTTTTGGCGTCGTGGCCATTTTCTCCGCCACCTCCGCCGCTACGGACGAGGAGGTAAGCGGTCTTGTAAATGTTTTAAGGACGCATCCCATCACCTACGCCCGTTTGCAGCTGATTTGGATCGCCGTTGGCACAGCCGCCTTTTTCGCGGTCAGTATACTGGATTATCACCTCTACGGCAAATACTCCCGCTTCATCTATTTTGCAAACATCGTCATTCTTCTGGGCGTGCTCACCGTGCAGGCAGGACGCGGCGGTATGAGGGCTTTTTTCCAGCTCTCCACCGGCAGCTCCACCCTGGGCAACCGAAGCTTCCAGCCCTCGGAATTCGGCAAGACCGCCATGATGATCGCCCTTGCCCAGGTGTTCTCACAGCGCAAAAAGCCCATACGCAACCTGCGCGAGCTTATACCCACCGCCGTCTTCGTAGGCGTTCCCATGATGCTGGTGTTTTTGCAGCCGGACTTTGGCACGGCGCTTGTGTACATGGTGATGTACGTGGTGCTGCTCTACATTTCGGGCACCAAGCGAAAGCTCATTTACGGCCTGATCGCCGTTGTGATCGCGGTCGCCATCCCTTTGTGGTTCTATCTGAACACGGCATCTGATTCTTTCCGCCTGACCCGCATACTGATGTGGCTGTATCCCGACCGCTACCCGGACGACGCGCGCCAGGTGCTAAACGGCCAAATCGCCATCGGCAGCGGCGGCCTGCTGGGCAAGGGCGTGGTGAGCGTCGGCTCCTTTGCCTCCCTTGGCTACATCCCCGACGATCACACAGACTTCTGCTTTGCCATTGTCTGCGAGGCCTTCGGCTTCGTTGGCGCAGTCCTTTTGCTGATCGCCTTTATGGCCTTTCTTGGCCGGCTCATCTACCACGCGCTTCACACAGAGGACACCTTCGGCGAATACATCATCGTCTGCGCCACTGCAATGTTTATGTTCCACATTCTGGAAAACATCTGCATGATCCTTGGCATATTGCCGGTCACCGGCATTCCTCTGCCCTTCATCAGCTACGGCGGCTCGAATTACCTTACCAACATGGTCGCGCTGGGACTGGTGATGAACGTGGTCATGCGCTCCCGCCAAAAGCAGCTGGGCGGCGCGGCGCACTACTCCAAGGCTCTGTAGAGAGGTTATATGAGGACAAAGCTCGTCCAATGGTTCGGCGACAGGGCGTTTTTAAAACAACTGAATAAGCTGGCCCTTCCCATCGCGCTGCAAAGCTTCATGCTTGCGGCGGTCGCCGCGGCAGACTCGCTGATGCTTGGCAGTCTGCACGAAAACTACATGTCCGCCGTCTCCCAGGCGACGCAGATCCAGTTTATTCAAAACATGATTCTCTCGTCGGTAGTCAGCGGCTGCACGATCCTGGGCGCGCAGTACTGGGGCAAGGGCGCAAAGGATACCGTGCGGGACATCTTCTGCATGATCCTTCGCTTGAATACACTGGTCTCCCTCGCGTTCTTTGCGGCATGCGAGCTGTGCCCCGGCACGCTTATGCGCATCTTCACAAACGAGCCGGAGCTTCAGCAGATCGGCGTTGAATACCTGAAGATCGCGGGCTGGTCGTATCTTTTGACCGGCATCTCCCAGTGCTATCTCGCCATCATGAAGGTAAGCGAGCACCCGGACGCTGCGGCCACCATCTCCATTTCCGCCGTCATCATCAATATCGTTTTTAACGCGCTGCTGATCTACGGCATCGGCCCCTTTGCGCGCATGGAAGCCCGGGGTGCCGCGCTGGCCACCTTGATTTCAAGGATTCTTGAGCTTGCCGCCTGCGTGCTGCTTTCCCTGCGCAAGGGCTATATGCGGCCGAGGCTTTCGGGCCTTATGCACACCTACCGCTACCTTATAAAGGATTTTGCAAAGTGCGTGCTGCCCGTACTGGCCTCAAGCCTTTTATGGGGCGGGGGCTTTACTTCCTACACCGCCTTTATGGGGCACATGGGCAAGGCAGCCGCGGCAGCAAACGCCGTTACCGCTGTGGTGCGCGATCTGGTATGCTGCGCATGCAACGGTCTTGCCGCAGCCGCCGGCATCATGATCGGCTACGAGCTGGGAGCGGGGCGTCTTATGCAGGGCAAGCTTTACGGCGAAAGGATCATGCGCCTGTCCTTTGTATGCGGCGCGCTTTCGACGCTTATCATGTTTGCGCTCATTCCCCCGCTGCTTGGCTTTATAAAACTGGACGGGGAGTCCCGCCGCTACTTTATCCAGATGATGCTGATCATGTCCTTTTACATGATCGGCCGCTGTGTAAACACCATCGTCATAAACGGCATCTTTTACTGCGGCGGCGACATCATCTTCGACACCTATTCCCTGATCGTGAGCATGTGGCTGATCGCCATTCCTCTTGCCTTTCTGGGCACCCATTTCAAATGGCCAGTGCCCCTCGTGTACGCCTGCACCTGCGTGGACGAGGTAGGCAAGATCCCCTGGGTCATCGCGCACTTTTACAAATACAAGTGGGTAAAGGACCTGACGAAGGCGTAGCCGCGGAAAAATGTCTTTCTGTCGTCCGCTCCGAAAACGCAAAACCATCCCTTGTCTTGCCAAACAGAAAAAAGCGCATCGGCCTTTCCGTTACAAGTCCGATACGCCTTTTGCTTCTAAGGCAGCGCAAGTCAGCTCCTGCTGATCTCTTCTGCCATTATACGTCTAACAGTCAAATCCCTCTGCCTTTATGTGCAGCACCCAGTCGGTATCGTTTTCGTTGTCCGAAGCGGGTGCGTCAAACTTGAACGCGCCTTCTTCGCAGCAGCCCTCCTGCACGATCTTTCCGTTTCTTGGGTCCAGTAGGCGATACCTGCCCTTTGGCACGTTCAGCTCCACGCTGCCGCCGTTTACAAAGTAGATCAGGTATTCCTCATCCTCCGCCGCCAGCGTGCAGGTAAGCCCTTTGCTCTCCACCAGCTCGTTTGCGGGACGCATGCGCCAAAAGCGCACGTTCTTTTCCACATACTCTCGCAGTATGCGCAAATACTCGTATATGACTGGGATGCCCTCGATGTCAAACTTCTTAGACTCCATCAGGCCGTCTTCGCACATCGGCGCAAAGTGCCGGTCGCTGCGCCCCATGATGTAGCCGGAGGTCATGCCTATCCAGTACATGCGGCGCTCGCGCTCGTAATTGCCATTGTTGGAGGAGGTCATTTCTCCGATCACCATCGGGCGGCAGAACTGCCAGTACAGCGAGCCGTAATCGCGCATGGCGGTATAGTAAGCCAGGGGATTTCTGGGATAGTTTCGCGGATCCTGCGTAAGCACGAAATCGTTTCCGTGCGCCGTCACCATGAGCGGATGATACGTGGTGTCGCCAAAGGTGCGCAGCCTTCCGTAAGGATCGTGCAATTCGATATAGCGCGCCCAGTAGCGATACCATTCGGCCACCCGCTCCACAGGCATCAGTGCCTTTGGCAGCATGCGCTCCGGCAGCACCGCGAGGTTTGCGTTCTCCGCGCCCACCTCCCACAAAACGGAGCGATAGCACGCAAGGCGCGCCATGGTGTAGCGGATGTACCTGCCAAGATACTTTTTGGACTGCTCGTTGTTTACGTCAAACAGATTGCGCCAGCAGACATCCGTGCCCGGATCGCTGGTCAGCCAGCCGCCGTTTTTCTCGTTATAGGGATGGTTGTTCCATTCGCGCGGGCGGATCAGGCTGTTGTCGTAGAGCAGCTCGAATGCGTAAAACAGATCTCTCTTTGCCGCATGGGCCAGGTTGTCCTCCCAGCGGCGATAAAATTCAAGGTTGAAGCGTTCCTTGTCGATCAGGTTCTTTTCCGCGTCCACGATACGCCAGGGCCACACAAAGCTCGTGTCCGTGATGCTGCTTTGCCGCGCGTAGAGCTCGCTCATGCCCACCACCATGTTCACGCCGTGGTCGGCCAGGATATCAAAAAAGCGGTTAAAGTCGCTGCCGGAGGGCTGCTGAAACTCAAGATCTTCAAAGGGCAGCTCGTGACCGTTTGCCGTGTGCGGAAACCAGCCGTCGTTAACGATCAGCTGCGCCTCGCCGTCCTCCCGGAAAAACCAGTTTGGAAACTGGGGATTGAGCACGAGCGGGCCGCGCGAAATCGCCTTTGTGCAGGTAAATTCTCCCGTCAGTCCGTTCAATGCGGGCTTATTGGAGCGCGTCACATAGCGCCACACACCCTCGTGCATCGGCGAAAAGCGTATCCTCCACACGTCCTCGCCGTCGTAAAACCCATCCACCGTGTAGGCAGCGCCCTCTGTGTAAAACCGGGCGCTTAAATCCACCTCCACAAAGGGATTGTCCAGCTTTTCCTTCAGCTGAAAGCTTTCTTCAAAGATCTCCCATTTTGCTACGCTTCTCATCCGTCGCCTCCTGTCCTGTCGCTACCCCCTGTAGGTGCTCACCTCTTCCAGGGTCTCGCAGATCGCTTCGATGTTTTCAAGCGGCACGTCCGCCGCGCACTCTGCCGCCAGCATAAGGCCGCCCTCCGGCAGGTACATGGCGCGCGCACACTCATATATATGCTCCCTCAGCTGTGCAGGCGTAGCGAAGGGGAACATCTGTCTGTCCAGGTCAAGATCGATGCATATTTTGCCCTTGCAGGTATCCACAAGGTGGCTTAGACCGTTTGCGCGGATCTGGGGATTCAGGCAATTCACGCCGGTTTCCTTTAAGTCCGGTATGACCTCCCAGATGCAGCCGTCGGTATGCATGTACACAAGCTTTCCCGCGTCGTGCACCACGCCGTAGATCGCCTGATAGGCCGGCTTTATGTATTTGCGCCACTTGCGGGGCGAGATCGCAAGACTCTTTTGCATGCCGTTGTCGTCGCCAAAGACCACCATCTCCGCGTCCGGGTTGTTCTGTAAAAACAGGCGCGTCTGGCGAATGTTGTAATCCCGCACGATGTCGATCAGCATTTGCAGTTCCTCCGGCTCCTCTGCAAAATCGATCATCATTTCCTCAAAGCCGCGAAGGTCGAGCAGGCGCAGATACATAAAGCCGTGCGGAAGGCCGATGTCTTCCTTCGGGGCCTTCAGCGTCCGCACGTCCTCGCGGTTCTTCAGCGGGTGCCCTGTCACGATGGATTCGTAGCCTTCCTTTATGTTTTCCCACACGCAGCCCCAGGCGTCCGTAAACTTGCCCTCGTGGTAGGAGGGCGGCGTATAGTACTTTACCTCATCTGTCGGCTGAATGTTCTTGAAAAGCGCCGGATGTCTCAAGCAGAGCCTTTGCAGCTCTTTCCCGTATTTTCGCCAGGTCGCGGGCAGCAGGCTCACGTGTACCGGAATGGTTTCGGGATGGTTATAGGTGATCGCCCTCATGTAATCGTTCATGTCGTCACTCCAGCTGCAAATAATATTCAGCATCTGGCAAGCTTCGCCTACCAGGCAAGGCCGCCAGATGCAGCGCTTTTACTGTTGCACAAAAATTATGCTTTTTTCACCTTTGCGCCCTTTGGCGTATCCTCGATCACGTAGCCCATCGAAAGCACCTGCTGGCGGATCTCGTCTGCTCTTGCAAAGTTTTTGTCCTTCTTTGCCTGCGCGCGCTCGTTTACCAGCTGCTTGATCTCAGCGGGCACGGTGTCCGCCTCCTTGCGCAGAAGGCCCAGCACCTCCGTCATGCAGCCGAGGGTATCAAGGGCGGTGTCGAACGCCGCGCGGGAGGGATCGTTTGCGTCCTGCAGCACGGTGTTCATGTCGCGGATATAGTCAAAAATCACGCCGATCGCGTCCGCGGTATTGAGGTCATCCCCCATCGCGTCGTCAAAGGCCTGCATGGCGGCCTTGGAGCGCTCCTGAAAGGCTTTCTCCGCTTCGCTCATGGGCTTGTCCGCTGCGTGCTCCCGCGCAAAGGCTGCGTTGTTTCGCGCCGTGTACATGCGCTCCAGCGAGCTTTGCGCCTGCACCAGCAAATCGTGCGAATAGTTGATGGGGCTTCTGTAGTGCGCAGACAGCATGAACATGCGCACGACCTCAAGGTCAAATTCCCTGGAAATGTCGCGCACCAGCAGGAAATTTCCAAGGCTTTTGCTCATTTTGCGGTTGTCCACGTTTATGTGGCCGTTGTGCATCCAATAGCGCGCAAAGGGCTTGCCGGTTGCGCATTCGCTCTGAGCGATCTCGTTTTCGTGATGCGGGAAGATCAGATCCACGCCGCCGCAGTGGATGTCAAAGGTTTCGCCAAGGTATTTGGTGCTCATGGCCGAGCATTCGATGTGCCAGCCGGGACGGCCCATGCCCCAGGGGCTGTTCCACGCAGGCTCTCCGGGCTTTTGCGCCTTCCACAGGGCAAAGTCCATGGGATTTTTCTTTATGTCGTCCACCTCGATGCGCGCGCCGGCCTCCCTGTCCTCAAGGTTCTGGCCGGAGAGCTTTCCATAGCCGGAAAAGGCCTGCGTGTTAAAGTATACGTCGCCGTTGTCCGTTCTGTAGGCGTAGCCCTTTTGCTCCAGCTTTTTGATCATGGCGATGATTTCGCCTATGTGCTTGGTGGCTCTGGGATGCACATCCGCCCGCTCGATACCAAGGCCCTCGGCGTCGGTAAAGTATTCCGCAATGTATTTTTCAGCGATCTCGGGCACCGTGGTGTTCTCTTCCCAAGCGCGGCGGATCATCTTATCGTCGATGTCCGTAAAATTCTGTACAAAGGTCACCTGATAGCCAAGGTGCCTGAAATATCTGCGCAGCACGTCAAACACGATGAACGGGCGCGCATTGCCGATGTGGAAGAAATTGTACACCGTGGGGCCGCAGGCGTAAATGCCCACCTTGCCGGGTACGAGGGGCACGAATTCTTCCTTCTGGCGGGTCATGGTATTGTAGATTTTCATTTATTTATCCTCACTGAATTTTGTTTTGATCTCCTCTGCCTTTTCGCCGGCCCTGTCGCTTAGCGAATCCAGCAGCTTGCCCGCCGCGGCCAGGCCGCCAAAGCGGTATTTAAAGCCAAAAAACAGGCTTATGATCCATAGTCCTAAAGGGATATACCATTTTACAAGAAACAGCAAGATCACAGCCGTAACGGAGAGGCTGCCAAGCTCCTCCTCGCCGCGCAGGATGCTGATGCGGATCGCCTCGCCCTTTTTGATGATGCCAAGCACCCACCTAAGGGCGTTTTTCAGCTTCGCTCCGGCCTTGGTCGCGTCGATCATCCGGACGGGCTTTGGTTCTTCCTCCGCTCTTGGAGCGCCTGCGTCCTCAACGACCCGCCCCTGCTTGTCCAGCACGATGATCGTGTCGATCAGATCCCAGTTGTTTTGCTCCAGCGCCTCCCTGGCCGCGTCGTAGCTGATGCCGGTCTTTTCGCGCAGCTTTTCCACCATTTCAAGTCTTGTCACGGTTTACTCCCCTCCACTATGATTATACCACCTGGATCATCGCAATTCAACACTAAACCAGCCAATCAAAAATCCTTTACATTGGTCTTTTACGTTGCCCCCTTTAAAATCCATCCGGCTTTTGGTATAATAATGATAAGAATACCAGCAAACACAGGCGGTGACATATGAGCTACGACGAAAAACTGGGCGTAAGAATCAACAAATACCTTGCAGACGCGGGGCGCTGCTCAAGGCGCGAGGCGGACAGGTGGATCCAGGAAGGCCGCGTGCTGATCGACGGACATCGCGCGACACTGGGCGACCGCGTGACCCCGGGCATGAAGGTGACGATCGAGGGCGAGCCGGTGCGCAGCAAAATCAAGCGCCGCTACATCATGCTAAACAAGCCCGTTGGCATCGTCTGCACAGCCGACCATAACGAGCCGGACAACGTGGTCGATTTTGTGGATCACGACGACCGCATCTATCCCGTAGGGCGCCTCGACAAGGACAGCGAGGGTCTGCTTTTGCTGACCAACGACGGCGACATCGTAAACCGCATCCTGCGCGCCAGCGAGCACCACGAAAAGGAATACGATGTGCGGGTGGATAAGCCCATCACCCCGGAATTCATTCGTCAGATGGAGGACGGCGTCAGGATCCTCGACACCGTGACCCTGCCCTGCAAGCTTAAAAAAACGGGCGAGCGCACGTTTACGATCATCCTCACCCAGGGCCTCAACCGGCAGATCCGCCGCATGTGCGAGGCGCTGGGCTATAACGTGCGGGCGCTTCGGCGCGTTCGCATCATGCACCTGCGCCTAGGAAATCTAAAGCTCGGCCAGTGGCGAAACCTCACGCCCACCGAAATGGACGAACTGATGCGGCAGTTGAACAGCGGTGCTAAACCGGGGCGCTCCTGAATTTTTCGCTTTAAGGGAGGTCTTCCTATGAGCGCACGCGCAAAGCAGCTTTTAAAGACCCGAAACCGTTCCTTCCGAAAGCATCCGGGCATGCAGTCGCTCGGTCCTACCGGCGCAAGACTGTGGGCGGATTATCTTGAATGCACTCCCGGCTTTTCAGGCAGGCTGGACTTTATTCATAAGCTCAATCTTCCCCTGCTGTTCAGCGTGCGCGTGTTGGGCAAAGAGGCGCGCCTATCCTCTGCCCTGCACACCTGGTATCCGGACGAAAGCGTTTTAACGTACTGTGATGACAGCATTCGCTTTTCCGAACGCAAAACCATCAGTTGGGACGACGTCGCCTGTTCACTGCAAAGCTGGGAAAACACGGGCGACGTGCCGCTTACGCTTGAGCTTATGCTGCCTGAGGGTACGCAGCTAAACGAAGCTTACGTCTTTCCCGTAAACCTGCACGGCTTTAGAGTCGTCATGCGCCTCAGCCTGGATAAAGCTTTTACGGATGGCCGCTGTATCCTTCAGCCCGGTCAGCGCAAGCGCTTTTTGCTCGCCGCAGCTCTCGGCCTTGAGGGCGAGGACACTGCGCTTCGCGCTCGCCTTGCAAAGCTGGATGCGCGCAGAAGCGATCCCGATGCTTTGATGGACGAGCTCAGCGCCGAATACCTTCGCTGGTTTGAGAAGGCCCCTTCCTTTGAATGCTCCGATCCCTACATCGAGCGCTGCTGGTGGTACCGCATTTATCTTCTGCGCTCCTGTTTGGCCAGGCCCGGCCTTGGCTATTTGCAGCACGCGCTGTTTTACGAGGGCCGCTCTCACGCGATGGTAAAAACGCCCTATCAGAAAACCGGCTGGGAGTTTTCGCGGCTCAACCCCCTTTCCACTCCGCTCACCATGACGGACATGCGCTGGCTTAATCAGCCGGAGGTGTCCAGGGAAGCGTTTCGCGCCCTTACCGACAGTGTAAACGCGGAGGGCGCGTTTTCTGTAAGCGCCGTGGATGCAAACGGGAAGGAATACACCAATTACGCCTCCTGGGCCCTGTATCAGTACTATTTGCAAAGCAGCGACCTCGATCTGATCTGCGAGCTTCTGCCCGCGTATAAAAAGGATTGCGACAGCGTCTTTGAGCGCCACAAGGGCGCAAACGACAGCCTGATGGTGTGCTATACGCATCAGTTGACCGGCAAGGAATATCAGCCCGGCTTTTGGTTTTTCACCAATCAATGCTTCCCCGCCAAGGTGCGCGGCACGCAGGAGGGCTACACCCCCTTAAAGCGCGTGGACGCGTCCATCTACATGTATCTCAATTGTCTGGGCCTTGCCAGCTTGTGCCGCGAGGCCGGCGACCCGGACGCGGAAAAATACGAGCAGCGGGCAAGCGCCATCTGCCGGGATGTTCTAAACAAAATGTGGGACAGCGCAGGCGGCTGCTTTTACGACCTGCATCACCAAAGCGACCGGCGCGCCTATGTAAAGCACATTGTAAGCGTTTATCCCCTCTGGGCCGGCATCACGCAGGAAGAGCACTTAAAGCTTCTTGACTACCTCTTTAGCCCCGATTATTTTGCAAGGGGCTCCGGCTTTGCCTCTACCGCTGCGGACTGCCCCGTGTACTCGCCCTGCGGCGGCTGGAAGGGCGATTTCTTCAAAGGGCGCGACGGCTGCATGTGGAACGGCCCCTCCTGGCCCTACACCACCGGCATCGCGCTGGACGCCGCGGCCAGACAGAGCAAGGCGCACGGGCACCGCTTTGACGAAAACTTCATGAAGCTGTTTCATGAGTATACGCTTGAGCACTTCCGCATGGGCGATCTCGATCAGCCCTGCCTTGTGGAGTTTTATAACGCCGAAACCGGCGAGGCTTTAAGCGACGAAGCCGATTACAACCACTCCTTCTATATCGATCTTGTCATCCGGCATTTGTGCGGCCTTGAGCCCACGGAGGAGGGCTTTTGCTTTCATCCCATAAAAAGCGGCCTTACGCGCTTTTCGCTGCAAAACGTCGTGATCCGGGGTCACAGGATCGACGTGCATTTCCGCACCAAGACTGAGGACGGCTTAAACGCAGGCTACACACTGCTGATCGACGGTGAAAAAAAGCTGGATGGACAAAGCACGAATGATTGCTTTGATCATCCGCAGCGCTTTGCGCTTACCCCAAGATCCTGACTGCAAATTTAAAACGGAGGTCAAAACAAATGAACGATACGATGCAATGGGCAAAAGGCATTCTGGACAAGCTCTGTCAAAAGGCGCCCGAATCCATCCGCAAGGCACAAAAGCTAAGCGGCATCCCCTACACCGTAAAAAAAGGCGAGTGGGCGGAGGGCTATGGCATCGACTGGTGGACAAACGGCTTTTGGCCGGGGCTCATGTGGCTATTGTACAGGCATAACCCAAATCTCCTCTTTCGCCAGGAGGCGCTTCGTGGCGAAGCGCTGCTTGATAAGGCGCTTCAAGAATTTGAAAAGCTGCATCACGACGTGGGCTTCATGTGGCTTTTGTCCTCCGGCGCGCACTACGCCCTTGAAGGCGACAAGGACAGCCTTCGCAGGCTCACTTTGGCCGGCGATCTGCTGGCCGCGCGCTACAATCCCAACGGCTTCATCCGCGCGTGGAACGACAACGGCGACGGATCCCGCGCAGGCTGGTCGATCATCGACACGATGATGAATCTGCCCCTGCTTTACGCGATGAGCCGCTTGAGCAATGACGCGCGTTTTAAACTGATGGCCATCCGCCACGCGGAATTTGCAGCAAAGAACTTTTTTAAGCCGGACGGCTCCGTGTATCACATCGTGATCTACGATCCCGAAAGCGGCAAGGTGGTGGACACTCCCGCCGGGCAGGGCTGCGCGCCGGGCTCCAGCTGGTCCAGAGGGCAAAGCTGGGCGCTCTACGGCTATACCTTAAGCGCGATCCTCTCCGGAAAGAAGGAGTTTTTGTCCTGCGCCAGTCGCGTCGCGGATTACTTTATCGCCCACACCCCCGAAGACCGTCTCGTGCCCGTAGATTTTTGCCAGAGCCCGGAGCGCCCCATCATCGACAACTGCGCAAACGCCATCGCGGCAAGCGGTCTTATCGAGCTTTCAGAGCAGTTTAAGGATGAGCGCCCCAAGGACGCCGAGCGCTATCTGACCTTTGCGATCGAACTGCTCAAGGCCCTTGACAGCAAATGCGCGGTGTACGACGACAGCATCCCCGCCGTGCTCCCCCGCTGCACCGGCGCCTACTCCGACGGGCATCCCGAATACCCGATCCTCTACGCCGATTTCTTCTACGCCGAAGCCCTTTTGAAGCTCTGCGGCGAAAAGCTCCTTCTGTGGACGATGCCGTAGTCCGATTCTTCCTGGCTTGCAGATAAAGCTCTGTACCCTTATTTGACAGCAAAAGAGAACAGGGGCCGTTACGCCTCTGTTCCCTTCTTTTTGCTTTTTAGTACTCGAAGTCTCCCTCAAACACCATTACGGCGCTGCCCGTAAGCGTGATGGCGCTGCCATCGGTGTTCACAGTAAGATCTCCGCCGGGAAGCTTTACGGTGATGTCGCGCCCCCTGTCGCATAGTCCCAGGCGCACCGCGGCCACAGCTGCCGCGCATGCGCCGGTCCCGCAGGCCAAGGTCTCGCCGCTTCCCCGCTCCCATACGCGAACGCGCAGCGTGGTGCGGTTTATGACCCTTACCCACTCCACGTTCACGCGCTCCGGGAAGATGTCCGCGTATTCGATCCGCGTGCCCTTTTCCTTTACGTTCACGGCGTCCAGCTGGTCTGTAAAGATGACCGCATGGGGATTTCCAACGTTTACGCAGGTGACGCGCAGCTTTTCGCCCCCAAGCATCAGCTCTTCGTCGACCAAGCAGGATTTCTCCGTGCGCACGGGGATCTTGCGCGCGTCAAAGCACACATTGGCGACCTTGGCCGAAACGGTGCTCACCTTGCCATCCTTTAAATACAGCTTTAGGTGCGTAACGCCCGTTGCCGTTTCGATGCTCATCACCTGAGAGCGCACATAGCCTTTGTCGTATACGTACTTGGCCACACAGCGAAGGCTGTTTCCAGCCATCAGGCCTTCGCTGCCGTCGCGGTTGAAGGCGCGCATTTTGACGTCCGCGAGCTTTGATTTTTCGATCAGCACGATGCCGTCGCCGCCGATGCCGTAATGCTGCCTGCACAGCTCCACGCACAGCGACTCCGGGCAGGTGATGCTGCCGTCAAAGTTTTCGATATAGATGCAGTCGTTGCCGCAGGACTGAAGCTTTGCAAAGTGGATCTTCTGCCGCCAGGCGCGCATATTGTTGATGTCCACAAGCTCCACGCTGTAGGCCGTAAAGCGGCTTTCGATGATGTCCGCAAGGGCGTTTGCCGTGTCCAGGGACGTAAGGCACGGGATGCCAAGCAGCATCGCCTTGCGGTGCAATACCGTGTAATCGCCAATGGTCGCGTCCTTTACCGCGCCGGTATATACGATGTAGCTCAGGCTCCCAGACGCCATCAGGCGGGTTATGTCGTCGCTCTCGCTTGCGTTTTTTACTGCCTGTACGGGGATGCCGAGGCTTGCGATCGCGCCCGCCGTGCCTGTGGTGGCGTACAGTCCCATGCCCAGATCGTAAAAGCGCTTGGCAAGCTGGATGATCTCCTGATAGTCGGTCTCCTCCACGCTCAAAAGCACGCCCGTGCTGCTGGCCTTTTCCGGCGACGGCACCTTGAAGCCCGCCGCGGTAAGGCCCTTGAACAGCGCCTCCGGCATCGTTTTGCCAATGCCCAGCACCTCGCCCGTGGATTTCATTTCCGGCCCCAGAATGGAGTTTGCGTCGCTTAGCTTTTCAAAGGAGAAGACCGGCACCTTCACAGCGTAATACGGCGGCGTGCGGTTTAGTCCCGTTCCGCAGCCAAGCTCCTCCAATTTCGCGCCCAGCATCACCTGCGCCGCCAGCTGCACCATGGGCACATTCGTCACCTTGCTGATGTAGGGCACGGTTCTGGAGGCCCTTGGGTTTACCTCGATCACATACAGTTCATCCTCGTAGATCAGATACTGGATGTTTACAAGGCCCTTCGTGCCAAGCGCGAGCGCGAGCTTTTTGGAGCTGTCGCAGATCTTTTGTATGTAGCGGTCGTCCAGATTGTAGGGCGGATACACGGCGATGGAGTCGCCGCTATGCACGCCCGCGCGCTCGATGTGCTCCATGATGCCGGGGATCAGCACGTCCTGGCCGTCTGAGATCACGTCCACCTCCAGTTCGATGCCGGGCATGTACTTATCCACCAGCACGGGGTTATCGATGCCGCCTGCCAGGATGCGCTGCATGTAATCCTGTGTCTGATGGTCGCTGCGGCTGATGGTCATGTTCTGGCCGCCGATTACGTAGGACGGGCGCAAAAGCACAGGATACCCAAGCTTCCTTGCGGCGTCCAGCGCCTCCTCCATCGTGCGCACGCCCATACCGCTTGGACGGCGTATGCCAAAGCTCTCAAGCAGCGCGTCAAAGCGCGCCCGGTCCTCCGCAAGGTCGATGCCGTCGGCGGAGGTGCCAAGGATCGGTATGTGCTGCTCGTCCAGAAACTTTGTCAGCTTGATCGCGGTCTGTCCGCCAAAGGCCACCACGACGCCAACAGGCTTTTCCACCCGGATGATGTTCATTACGTCCTCGGGCGTCAGGGGTTCAAAGTACAGCCTGTCCGCGGTGTCGTAATCGGTGGAGACGGTCTCCGGGTTGTTGTTTACGATCACCACGTCATAGCCCATATCCCGCAGCGTCCACACGCAGTGCACGGAGGAATAGTCAAATTCGATGCCCTGCCCGATGCGGATCGGTCCAGAGCCCAGCACCATCACGCAAGGGCGGCCGGAGCGCTTAAAGCTTCTGGAATCGCAGACCGTGTCGTAGGCAGAATAAAAGTACGGTGTTTCGGCGTCAAATTCTGCAGCGCAGGTATCCACCATTTTGTAAACGGCAGATCTGCCCGGCAGCTCCTTTCTGCCGGACAGGCAAGTAAGGGCCTTGTCCGTATAGCCAAGCCTTTTGCCCTCTAAATACGCTTCATCGCTCAAGCCCTGCTTTATGCTTTCTTCATACTCAGCAAGATGCTTTAGCCGGTTCAAAAACCAGCGGTCTATGCGGGTGATTTCAAAGATCTCATCGACGCTCACGCCCGCCTTGATGGCCTCAAAGCAGGTAAAGATGCGGTTGTCGTCCATGTCGCTCAGGCGCTTACGCACATCTCTTTGATCGAGGGGAGCCTTGTTCAGCGTGTCCAGGCCGATCTCCGCGCCCCGCACCACCTTCATAAGCGCCATCTCAAAGCAGGTTGCGATCGCCATCACCTCGCCCGTTGCCTTCATCTGCGTGCCCAGGCGGCGGCGCGCGGTGTTGAACTTGTCAAAGGGCCATTTGGGGAACTTGACCACCACGTAATCCACCGTGGGCTCAAAGCAGGCGCAGGTTTTGCCGGTGATCTCGTTTTTGATCTCGTCCAGATTGTAGCCCAGGGCGATTTGCGTCGTCACCTTCGCAATGGGATAGCCGGTTGCCTTGCTGGCCAGGGCGGAAGAGCGGCTGACCCTTGGGTTTACCTCGATCACCGCGTAGTCCATGCTGTTTGGATCCAGCGCAAACTGGCAGTTGCAGCCGCCCATGATGCCAAGGGCATTTATGATGTTTAGCGCCGCGGAGCGCAGCATCTGGTACTCCCTGTTGCTCAGGGTAAGCGCCGGGGCCACCACGATGCTGTCGCCGGTGTGCACGCCCACCGGATCCACATTTTCCATGCTGCAGATGGCGATCACGTTGCCGATGGCATCCCGCATGACCTCAAATTCGATCTCCTTCCAGCCGGCGATGTACTTTTCCACCAAAATCTGCGTGATCGGGGAGGCGTCCAGTCCCGCCTGCGCCACGGTGCGCATTTCCTCGTCGTTGTACGCTACGCCTCCGCCGGTGCCGCCCAGGGTAAAGGCGGGGCGAATGATCACAGGATAGCCGATCTCATGCGCGATGGCAAGCGCGGTGCCTGCGTCGTTTGCAATGTCCGAGGGAATGACTGGCTCGCCGATTTCCAGCATGGTGTCCTTGAAAGCCTGCCTGTCCTCCGCCTTTTCGATGGCCTCGGCGTTCGTGCCGATCAGCTTTACGCCGTGCGCGTCCAAAAAGCCCTCGCGGCTCAGCTGCATCGCAAGGGTAAGGCCAGTCTGTCCGCCAAGGCCCGCCAGCATGCTGTCCGGCTGTTCCTTAAGGATGATGCGCTTTACCGTTTCGGCGGTCAGGGGCTCCAGATAGATTTCGTCCGCCAGCGCCTTATCCGTCATGATAGTCGCGGGGTTGGAGTTTACCAGCACCACGTTGACCCCGGCTGCCTTCAGCACACGGCAGGCCTGCGCTCCCGCGTAGTCGAATTCCGCCGCCTGTCCGATCACGATGGGCCCAGAGCCGATCATCAGCACCTTTTTGATGTCTTTATTCAGCGGCAAAGCTCTTCCCTCCCATCATGCGCGTAAAGCGGTCAAAGAGTTTGGCAGTATCACGAGGCCCCGCGCAGGCCTCGGGATGAAACTGCACCCCGAAGGCGCATTGCTCCGGATAATCCACGCCCTCGCAGGTCAGGTCATTTGCGTTTACAAAGCGTACCACACCCGTTTTCAGGCTGTCTGCGTCCACCGCGTATCCATGGTTTTGGCTGGTAATGTAGGTGTGCCCGGTCTTTACGTCGGTGACTGGCTGATTGCCGCCCCGGTGGCCGTATTTGAGCTTGATGGTTTTGCCGCCCGCTGCGATCGCCATCATCTGATGGCCAAGGCACAGGCCAAACATCGGCAGCTTTCCAAGTAAACGGGCGATCTGGGCGATGCATTCCTCGTTCTCCGCCGGATCGCCCGGGCCGTTTGAAAGCATCACGCCGTCCGGCTTCATGGAAAGAATCTCATCTGCCGTCATGGAGGGCGGAACTACCGTGACCTCGCAGCCCCTTTGATTCAATTCCCTTATGATGCCCTTTTTTGTGCCGTAGTCCACAAGCGTCACGCTGAAAAGCTTCTCCCCCTTCGCGGGGTAGATCAATGTATCGTTTGCCGCAGCGTGCGAAACGGCGTTTTGGATCTTGAAGGCACGAAGGCCCTCCAGATCCGCCTTGGGGGCATTTGACAGCATCGCGCCCATCACGCCCCGGTCTCTTATGTGCTGGGTGATGGCGCGGGTATCCAGCCCGCAAATGCCAGGCACCTTGTGACGCTTCAAAAACGCGTCCAGGTCGTACTCGCTTCTGAAATTGCTTGGCGTCTGGCACCAGGAGCGCACGACATAGCCGCTGCAAAGGCATCTGCCCTCGAAGTCCTCTTCGATGATGCCGTAGTTGCCGATCAGCGGGAAGGTCTGCATGATGATCTGCCCATAGTAGCTTGGATCGGTCAGCGTCTCAATATAGCCCACGACGCCCGTATTGAACACCAGTTCGCCCAGCGCCTCGCCCTCGTAGCCGAAGGCCTCGCCCTCGTAAACGCTGCCGTCTGCCAAAATCAAATATCGCTTCGACATGGATATCATCCCTTTGCTTAGTTGAACGCGTCCGCAAGCGTGGCCGCCATTACCGCCTTGATGGTGTGCATGCGGTTCTCCGCTTCGTCAAATACGATGGACTGCGCGCCCTCGAACACTTCGTCCGTCACTTCCATGCAGTCGATGCCATATTTCTGATAGATCTCCTGCCCCGTCTGCGTTCCAAGATCGTGGAAGGAGGGCAGGCAGTGCATAAAGCGGCAGCCAGGGCCCGCCTTTTCCATCAGCGCCCTTGTCACCCTGTAAGGCGTAAGATCCTCAATCCGCTTTTGCCATACGCCCGCATCCTCGCCCATGGAGACCCAAACGTCCGTGTAGATCACATCCGCGCCGCATACCGCTTTTTCAGGTTCTGTGACGAGCTCGATTTTAGCACTGCTGTCCCTTCCCCAGCTTTTGCATTTTTCTACCAGCGCGTCGCCCGGAAAATATTCCTTCGGCGCGCACGCAGTAAAATGAAGCCCCAGCTTTGCGCAGCCGATCATGAGGGACGCAGCCATATTGTATCTCGCATCGCCCATAAAGACGAGCTTTTTTCCCTTCAGCGAGCCAAAGTGCTCCTGTATGGTCAGCATGTCCGCAAGCACCTGGGTGGGATGGTATTCGTTCGTCAGCCCGTTCCACACAGGGACGCCCGCGTATTTTGCAAGCGCTTCCATGCGCTCCTGCCCGTAGCCCCGGTACTCGATGCCGTCAAACATGCGCCCCAGCACCCGCGCAGTGTCGGCCATGGATTCCTTTTTGCCGATCTGGGATGCGCTGGGATCCAGATATACCGCGTGCATGCCAAGATCGAACGCGGCAACTTCAAAGGCGCAGCGCGTGCGGGTGGAGGTCTTTTCGAATATCAGCGCGACGCTTTTTCCCTCGCACAGCCTGTGCGCCCGCCCCACCTTTTTGTCGGCCTTCAGGCGCGCCGCAAGGCACAATAAGGCTTCTATTTCCTCCGCCGAATAATCGATCAGCGTCAAAAAGCTTCTGCCCTTAAGACTGATAGCCATGCACATCCTCCTTTACCAGCGTGCCCGCGCCCTCGTCTGTCAATAGCTCCATCAAGATCGAGTGGGGCACGCGCCCGTCCATGATGACTGCCTGCTTTACGCCCTCGCCCAACGCCGTGATGCAGCAATCCACCTTGGGGATCATTCCTCCCGTGATCACGCCCTCGCGCTTTAGCTGGTCGATGCGCGCAAGATTGATTTCGGGGATCAAGGTCGAGGGATCGTCCTTGTCCAGCTGGATGCCCGCGATATCCGTCATCATGATGAGCTCCTCCGCGCCAAGCGCGCCCGCGATCCGGGCGGCGGCGGTATCGCCGTTGATGTTGAAAACGTTGCCCCGCGCGTCGCAGCCCAGAGTGGAAATGACAGGGATATACCCCTTGTCCATGATGTCCACTACCGGCCGAATATTGATCTTTGTGATGCGCCCCACGTATCCCAGCCGCTCGTCTCGGAAGTCCGCCTCGATCATGCGGTCGTCAACACCGCTTAGACCGATGGCGCGGCCGCCCTTCATTTCAAGCAGATTTACCAGCGTTTTGTTGATGCGCCCCGCCAGCACCATCTGCGCGATGTCCACCGTCTCCGCGTCGGTCACGCGCAGGCCGTCGATAAACTGCGGCTGCTTGCCAAGCCGCTTCATAAGCTCGCTGATATCCGGCCCGCCTCCGTGCACCAGCACGACCTTTACCCCGATCAGCCACAAAAGCACCACATCCTCCATGACCTGCTGCTTCAGGCTTTCGTTCACCATCGCGTTTCCGCCGTACTTTATGACGACGGTCTTGCCGGTGTAGCGCTGGATGTAGGGCAGCGCCTGGGTCAGCACCTCTGCGCGTTCGTGGTTGGTAAGCGTTCCTTCCATATACCATGCCCTCCTCAGGTGCGGTAATCGCCGTTGATCTTCACATAATCGTAGGTAAGATCGCAGCCCCAGGCGTCCGCGGAAAAAGCGCCGCTGTTGAGCTCCACCAGAATGTCGATTTCCTTTTCACTTAGGATCTTTTTGGCAAGCGCCTCGTCAAAGTCCACGCCCGCGCCATTTTTGCATACCTCGATCAGGCCAGCATCGCTTTGAAAGGATACGTCTATTTTATCAACGTCCAGTTGAGCTCCGCTGTAGCCGATGGCGCACAATACGCGCCCCCAGTTTGCGTCCGCGCCAAACATCGCGGCCTTTAGCAGGGAGGAGCAGATCACGCTCTTTGCCACCGTGCGGGCAGTGCTTTTGTCTGACGCGCCGCTTACCTTGCACTCAAGCAGCTTGGTCGCTCCCTCGCCGTCTCCCGCGATCATGCGGCACAGGCCAACGTTGATGGTGTTCAGCGCCTGCATGAATCTATCAAAATCCTCTCCTTCGCCGTTCACTTCTTCGTTTTCTGCCTGGCCGTTTGCCATCACTACGACCATGTCGTTTGTAGAGGTGTCGCCGTCGATGGAGAGCATGTTGAAGGTGTTTTGCACGTTGCCCGAGAGCGCCTTTTGCAGCATTTCTGCCGAGATCGCAGCGTCCGTCGTGATAAACACCAGCATCGTCGCCATGTTTGGGTGGATCATGCCGCTGCCCTTGGCGATGCCGCCCATGCGGCAGGTCTTGCCGCCCAGGGTAAACTCCACGGCCATCTCCTTTTTGACCGTGTCCGTGGTCATGATGCCCTCCGCCGCTTTTTCGCAGCCGTCACGGCTGAGCCCGTCTGTAAGCGCGCCGATGCCTTTTTCGATCGGCTCAAGGCTCATGGGCTGACCGATCACGCCCGTGGAGGCCACGACCACGTCCTGAGCCTTTATGCCAAGGCGCTTGCTTACAAGCTCACTCATGCCCTCGGCGATTTCGCGCCCGTTTGCGTTGCAGGTATTGGCGTTTCCGCTGTTACAGATGATCGCCTGCGCCCAGCCGTCCGAAAGATGCTCCTTTGTGAGCTTGAGCGGCGCGCCCTTTACGAGGTTTTGCGTGTACACCGCCGCGCAGGCTGCCCGCGTTGAGGAGTAGATCAGCGCCAGATCCCGCTTGGATCGGTTTTTACGGATGCCGCAGTGGATGCCGTTTGCCGTAAAGCCCTTTGCGGCGCAGACGCCGCCCTCGATTTGTTTCATCTTTTGCTCCCTTCCGCTCACAGTGCAAGCCCGGTGGACTCGTTTAAGCCCAGCATGATGTTCATGTTCTGTATCGCTGCGCCCGAGGCGCCCTTGCCGAGGTTGTCAAAGCGCGCAACCAGCAAAAGGCGCTCGTCGTTTCCGTGGACGCTGATTTCCATATCGTCTTTCCCGCTGTAGGCCGCGGCGGAAAGAAAGCCCTGCTCGTCGCTTTCCTCTTTAAAGCGTATCAGGCCGCCAGCATATTTTTGGCGGTAGACCTCTTTTGCCCTTTCAGGCTGCACACCAAAAACCAGCACTGCGACCTCCATGCCGCTGTAAAACGGCGCGACCACCGGGCAGAAGGCAGGTGCCGCATCAAGGCCGCTGTAATAGGTCATTTCCGGAAGATGCTTGTGCGCTTGGGAAAGCCCGTACTGGCGGGGCGCATTCAAAAGGAGATCCCTGCTCTCGCTTTCATACTGAGCGATCATCTTTTTGCCCCCGCCGGAATAGCCGGTCAGAGAAAAGCAGCTGAGATGCTCGTCCTTTTTGATGAGGCCCGCTTCCACCAACGGCGCGATCAGCGCGATAAAGCCACTTGCGTGGCAGCCGGGATTAGCTACGCGAAGGGAGGAGGCGATCCTTTCCCTCTGCCCGGTCAATTCCGCCAAGCCGTACGCCCAGCCTTGCGCCACTCTGTGGGCTGTAGAGGTGTCGATCACCCGTACAAGCGGGTTTTCGATCAGGGAAACACTCTCCCTGGCCGCGTCATCCGGCAGGCACAAAAAAGCGATCTCCGCCTCGTTCAGTGCGTCCCTGCGGGCATTTGCGTCCTTTCGCATTTCATCGCTTAGCTCAATCAGCGCAATGTCCTTCCGCTGCGTCAGCCGCTCGCGCAGGCGAAGCCCCGTGGTTCCGGCGCCTCCGTCAATAAATACTTTGTGCATATACGGCCCATTCCTTATGCATAATTATGCGCATAAGTTTAGCATATAAGGGCGTAAAAGTAAATATATCTTATATTTATTCAGTGTAAAAACTTTTCAGATGAATATTATGCATTTGTCGGTTCTTCCAGCACATGCTCAAGAATAAAGCGGCCCACGCCGCCAGAGCGGTTGTCACAGGTCAGCGCTTCTGCAACCGCTTTAAGCGCCGGGACCGCGTTTTCCATGGCGATGCCATGTCCCGCGCTTTTAAGCATATCGATGTCGTTGGTATAATCTCCAAAGGCCAGAGTATCCCCGATCGGAATGCCAAAGTGCCGCGCAAGCAGCGCTACAGCCCTTCCCTTGCCCACACCCTCCGGCATCACCTCGACATTTTGCGCGGAGGAGGAGGAATGCACGATCTCTTTTTCGTCCAGAGCCTTTTGCAGGGCTGCGATTCTTTCCGGCTCGTCGCAAAACGCCACAAATTTGTAGATGCCGCTTATATCGCTGACCTCTGGGCCTTTACGCAAAACAAGGCGCGCGACCTGTCCTTTTTGGAGGTACTTTTTAAGCGAAGAGGCATGCTGCGGCGTCACCCTTTCGCTTCGAAAGCTGTAATTGCACCGGTCTGTGTAGACCTCATAATTCAAGCCGCTGTCCCAAAGCACGCGGCTGACCTTGTCGGCAAAGACCGGAGTAAAGGAAGCCTCGAATATGCACTTACCGCCGGGCTGCTCGTCGATCCTCGCGCCGTTTGCGGACACGATGGCGATGCCGGGCGCGATGGCATTTGCGTGCTGGGCAAGAAAGCGCCAGTTGCGCCCGCTGACGAGGGCAAGGCGTATGCCCCTCTCCCTTGCGCGCCTCAGCGCATACAGGTTTATCTCCGGGATCTGCTCGCCGGAGCCGAAGAGCGTCCCGTCCATGTCCATGCAGATCAGCTTAACGTCTGCCAACTGTCCCATTTGATCTCCTCCGCCGGCGCTTCAAAGCGCATTCCCGCGTAAGCGCCGGCCTCCTGCGTAGGCATGATTTCAATGCTTTTGCACCACAGCCTTGGCTCTTTTGCGTTCAGGGCGCGGTTGATCTCGCGCCGTCCGTACTTGTCATCCCCAACGAGCGGATGGCCTATCGAAGCCATGTGCGCGCGGATCTGGTGCGTGCGCCCGGTCGGGATCTGCACCCTGAGCCAGCTTAGCGTTTCGCCCTTTTCCTGTATGGTTTCGATAAGAGAATAGATCGTCTCTATGGAAAGCGCGCCGGGGGCCTTTTGCGCTAAAACGCGCACCCTTGCCCGCGCTTCGTCCTTCAAAAGAAAGCCCGTCAGCCTGCCATCCGGCTTTTCCATCCTTTCACAAACGCAGGCAAGATAGGTTTTGATAAGCAGATGCTGCCGAAAAAGCGAAAGCAGCATGTCTTCCGCCTTCTTACACAGCGCAGCAAGCATCACGCCGCCCGTTCCCGTGTCCAGCCGGTGCACAAGCCGCGCGTCCGGCTTTACGAGCCGAAGGCGCATAAGCGCCGTATCCTCCCCTATGCCCTCGGCGTCCACATCCACTGGCAGGCCCTGCGGCTTGTAAAACGCCATGAGAAAGCCGTCGTCAAACAGGATTTTCAAACTCGTATCATAGCCCCCGTCGACATAGAGAACGATCTCATCCCCTGCCTTTAAGCGGCAGTCGCCCTCCGGGCGCTGGCCGTTTCGCTTTACCTGCTTTTGCTTTATCAGCTTTGCGGCGCGCGCCTTTCCAAGCATCGGCCAGGCGCGGTCGATATAGCGGGCAAGCTCCAGGCCCTGTGCACCCGCGGGCACGATCGAAGTAAGCTTTGTGATCATTTTATCCTAAGCGCCGCGATCCAGCTAAGCGCCATCGCTCCTGCGGCAAGATACATCGCGGAATTGATGCCCCAGGCGCTTTCCGCAGCCCCGATGATGGGCGCGATCAGCGTCTGTCCAAGCATCATGATGAACATCAGCAAAAGCGTAATCAAAAATCTTTTCTCCGGCAGCATGTCGCTTGCGATGGTCACCTGAAAGGGAATGACCGGCGCGCAGCAAAACACGCTTGCAAACACAAATATCAGCGCCCAAAGCGGCTGCTTTACCCAAATGGCCGCAAGCAGCCCCAGCGCGGATACGGGCATAAGCAGCCAAAGCGTTTTTCGCATATTCGGCTTTAGAAGGGACATCAGCAGGCGCGAAAGGGTGATTGCAAGATACACACAGGCAAGCGCCCATTTTTCATACTCCGCTCCCCCGTGGCCATAGACGATGAAGCGCGGCGTCCATACCAGCATGGTGTTTAGGTACATGCCGCCAAGGATGGCGCTTGCAAACACGGGCAGCAGCCGCTTTTCGGAAAGGGTCTGCCCGATCAGACCAGGGCTTACGCGCCGGGCCGGGCCTTGTCTTCCTTCTCGATACCCCGGCAAAACGCCAAGAGCCATCACCGCAAGCGGCAAAAGCGCAAGCATTCCCACAAACGCATAAGCGCCGCGAAAGCCAAGGCCGCCAAAAACGCCCTTGCCACTCAAAAGCCCAAATACAAAGGGCATCATTAGGCCCGCGCAGCCGTAGGTCGCGTGATACAGGCTCATCACGCTGCCCTTTCCGGGATAGAGCTCGCTAAGCACCGCGCTTCCAAGGCTGTCGATGCAGCCACAGCCGATCCCGGCAAAGGCGATCAGGCAAAGCAGCAGTCCATAGCTGCGCTCTACGCCCTTTAGGGCGATCAGGCAAAGCGAGCACGCAGCAAGCGCAAGCCCAAACAGCAGCATCCTGCTTTTTTGAACGCGCCCGCTAAGCAGCAAAACCGCCGCAAAGGTGATGATCGTAAGCAGGCTCAGCGTGCTTGACACGAGCCCCTTAGCCGAGTCCTCAAGGGCGTAGGCGCTTATGACCTCCGTCTGATACGCGCCCACAGCGGAGTGCAGGCTTGCCAGGATCCATTGCGCCATAAAAATGCACAGGGTGTAGACCAGTACTCCCCGCGCTGCTTTTTTTCTTATGCTTTCCATGCCTTGTACAATTCTTCCAGTCTTAGCGTCTCCACCCTGCCGTCAAGCGCGCTGGTGAGCGCCGTGATGAATTTTTCTTCGTCCTGCGCTTTTACGATGAGCGTAAGGCTTACCTTGTCGGTAAAGCTTTTGTCCTCCAGCTCCACGGGCTGCGAGGCAAGAAAGTACTCCGCCCGCCCCCAAAGGTTGTAGGCGATATCCACCATATAGCGGGCGGTGGGATACACCGTGCCCACCCCGCAGGCGTCTATGGCCAGCGCCGCGCCCTGGGAATAGGCGCGCACCAGCCCGCCCGCCCCAAGCAATATACCGCCGAAATAGCGTGTGACCACCACGATGCAGTTGGTGACGTTTTTCGCCTTTACGACCTCCATCATCGGAAGGCCCGCCGTGCCGCCCGGCTCTCCATCGTCGCTATAACGCATGATGCCCATATTCGGCTGCAGGGCGTACGCATAGCAATGATGCGTGGCATCCGGGTGGATGCCGCGCACTTGCTTTAAAAAATCCAATGCCTCCGTCTCGTCCGCGCAGGGCGCGCCGTAGCACAGAAAGCGCGATTTGTTGATCACGATCTCGTCCTGCGCGCGCCCAAGCAGCGTTTTATAAGGCTTCAGCTCCATTACTTTTTGAGCACCAGCTTGTGATAGGCCTTCTTGCCGCGGCGGATGAGCAGGCCCTCGCCTTCAAGCATCTCCGGCGTGATGCGGGCGTCCTCATCGGTCACCTTATCGTTTCCGATGTAAAGGCCGCCCTGCTGGATGGCTTTTCTGGCTTCGCCGTTGCTCTTGAACAGACCAACCTTCGCAGCCCAGGCCAAAATGCGGTTTTCAGCCTGCAAATCTTCCTCGCTCACCTCTGTGGTAGGTGTTGAGCCCGCGCTGCCCTGGCCGGAGAACAGCGCCTCTGCAGCGGCCTTGGCCTTGTTGGCCTCCTCCTCGCCGTGGATGAGCTTGGTCACCTCGTAAGCCAGCACGACCTTGGCTTCGTTTATACGGCTGTCCTTCAGAGCTCCAAGGCGCTTTACCTCCTCCATGGGCAGGAAGGTAAGCAGCGCCAGGCACTTTTCCACGTCCGCATCGTCTACGTTTCTCCAGTACTGGTAGAAATCGTAGGGGCTGGTCTTTGCGGGATCCAGCCACAGCGCGCCCTTTTCGGTTTTGCCCATCTTGCGCCCGTCGTGGGTCAGCAAAAGCTTGAAGGTCAGGGCAAAGGCCGGCTTTTCCAGCTTTCTTCTGATCAGGTCCGCGCCGCCCAGCATGTTGCTCCACTGGTCGTCGCCGCCCGTCTCCAGGCTGCAACCGTACTTTTCAAACAGCTGCAAAAAGTCGTAGGACTGCATCAGCATATAGCTGAACTCCAGGAAGGTAAGTCCCTTCTCCATCCTTTGCCTGTAGCAGTCGGCGGTAAGCATGCGGTTTACGCTGAAGAGCGATCCGATCTCGCGCATAAAGCTTAAGAAGTTCAGGTTTCTGAGCCAGTCGGCGTTGTTTACGATGATGGCGGAATTGGGCTTGGATTCGTCAAAGTCCAAAAAGCGCTCCATCTGCTTTTTGATATGGGCGACGTTATTGTCGATGGTCTCGATGGTCATCATCTTGCGCATGTCGGTTTTGCCGGAGGGGTCGCCGATCATGGCGGTGCCGCCGCCCATCAGGGCGATCGGCCTATGTCCGGCTTTTTGCAGATGTGCCATGGCCATGATCGGAATGTAATGGCCGATGTGCAGGCTGTCCGCCGTGGGGTCAAAGCCCGTGTAGAAGGTGATCGGGCCTTCCTCAAAGGCCTTGTTCAGCTCGTCCTCGTATGTTACCTGCGCAACGAATCCGCGCTCGCGCAGAATGTCCAGTGCGTTTTTCATTTGTGTTCCTCACTCAGTTATTGAATATTTTTGCAAGTTTCTCCATGCCTTCGTTGATCTTGTCCACGGGGCTGTTGGAGAAGTTGAGCCTCAGGGTGTTGTGATGGCCGCCTTCCGGATAGAAGTGCGTGCCGGGCACGTAGGCCACGTTGTTTTCCACGGCGGTCGAAAGCAGCTGCGTCGCGTTCATGCCCTCCGGCAGCGCCGCCCAGACAAACAGGCCTCCCTCGGGCTTGATAAGCTGTGTCCCCTTCGGGAACGCCTCAAAGCCCTTCAGCATCGCGTCCAGCTGCGCCTTGTAGCCCGCGCGGATGCGGGTAAGATGCTCCGGCAGAAGGCCCTTTCGAAGATACGCGTCCACGATGGCCTGGGTCATCAGCGGGCAGTGCAGGTCGCTGGACTGTTTGCCGATGACGCACTTTCGCATAAGCTCCGGGAAGGATACCACCATCGTGCCTACGCGCATGCCGGGAGAGATGATCTTGGAAAAGCTTGCAAGGTACACCACCCAGCCATCCTCGTCAAAGCTCTTGATCGTGGGCAGATTCTCGCCGGTATAGCGCAGATCGTGGTACGGGTCGTCCTCCGCTACGATCACGCCGTACTTCGACGCCAGATGGGCTATCATCCTCCTTCGCTCCGCGTTCAAGGTAACGCCGGTGGGGTTTTGGAACGTGGGAATGATGTAGGCAAGCTTCGGGTGATATTCCTTCATCGCCTTTTCAAGCTCGTCCGGCAAAATGCCGTTCTCGTCGCTCTTTACAGCGACGATCTTTGCGTGGTAGGTCTTCATCGCCTGCAGCGCGCCAAGGAAGGTGGGGTCCTCCACCAGCACCACGTCGCCGGGGTCGATCAGGGCCTTTAGCAGCAGATCCATGCCCTGCGTGGAGCCCTCAGTGGGCAAGATCTCGCTCTCCTTGCAGGGAACGCCGCTGTCCAGCAGGTACCGGTGGGCGCTTTCCTTCAAAGGGATAAAGCCTTCGCTCGCGCCGTACTGCAGGATGGGTGCGCCGATCCCTTCTATGACCTCTTTGGCGATGGGGCCGATCACCTGAGGCTCCAGCGCGGCGTTTGAGGGGTTGCCGCCCGCAAAGGAGATCATGCCGGGCTTTCCCAGCAGCTTAAAAATGTCACGGATGGCGCTGCCGCTGATGGGCGCGATATGCTTGGCAAAATAACTCTCGTTAAACTCCATAACCCTTTCCTCCATACAAAAAGCCTTCCCCAAAGGGAAGGCGTATAAACCGCTGTACCACTTCCGTTCACCGGACGAGTGTCCGGCCTTGTGGACGCTGTAACGGGCGCACCCGAAGCGGACTACTGTCGTTCGCCCGCCTTGCTCCGGAGCGTATTCCCGCATTTTTTGTCTTCCGCCTTGCACCGACCGGCGTATCTCTTTAGACTCCAAAACACGGTACTCTTTCCTTCATCGCATCAAGCCCCTGTGGGCCTGCGTTCAGGCTTGTAAGCCATGGATTTCAGTCAGCGACGGAAGAACCGTTGTCCCTCAGCCGCCATTACATTAGAATATACCACATACAGGCACAAAATTCAATATCTCACAAAATGAAATTTTAGTTTAACGCTACGTCCCTTAGCTGTTTTCCCACACGTCCGCGTTCATTTTGCGAAAGCTGAGCTCGCTTCTTGCGTTCATGACCCTGGTGCAGGGCGGAACGGAGCCCGTGACGAAGGCGTTTGAGCCGATGATGCAGTCGTCGCCGATCACGGTTTCGCCCCCCAGGATGGAAGCGCCGGAATAGACCGTGACGCGGCTGCCGATGGTCGGATGGCGCTTGATGCCCTTTAGCAGCTGTCCCTTGCGGGTGGAGAGCGCACCCAGCGTCACGCCCTGATACAGCTTTACCTGATCGCCGATCACGGTGGTTTCACCGATTACCACGCCCGTTCCGTGGTCGATAAAGAAGTGGTTGCCGATCGTAGCGCCGGCGTTTATGTCGATGCCCGTTTTCTCGTGAGCGTATTCGGTCATCATCCTTGGAATGAGCGGTACATTCAGCCGGTAAAGCTCGTGCGCCAGACGGTAGACGCTGATCGCCAAAAGCCCGGGGTAGGAAAAGATCACGTCCACGTGGGAATGCGCAGCCGGATCCCCGTTGTAGAGGGCCTCTACATCCGTGGAAAGCAGGCGCTGAACCTCCGGAAGAGCCTTTACAAAGCCCTCGATTGCTTCCTCCGCAAGGCGTCTTGCCTCGATCTGAGGATTTCGGGTGCCAAAGGCGCTTTCCGCCTGCTCCAAAAGCAGCTGACAGGCATTGGAGAGCGCAGCCGGCAGCGCGTAAGGATTATCATGCGCGGCGGGAATGTCAAAAAAGCCGGGGAACATCGCGCTTCGAAGCGTGCGCGTCACGCGCACGATGGCTTCCCTGTCCGGCAATCCCCGCCCCGGATAGGTCAAAAACTCGTTTTCGCCGCCAAAGCGCATAAGCGCCTGCGCGGTTTCGTCCAGCGCCTTACGGATTGCTTCGTTTTGCATTTTTGCGTTTCCTTCCTGTTTTGAACTCTTCTCTGGAGAAGCTTACGTTTCCCGCCTGCGTAAAGGCGTACTGGATCAAAAACGTGGAATAATTCCGGATGCTGGCCATAAACTTTTCCCGCTTTTGCGCGATCTCATCCGCGTCGTTGATCTTCGCCATTTTCGAAAGCGCCCGCTCCCATTTGCCTGTGGTGACGGCACTTGACATTTCCACCGGCACGACCTGGATCAGCTTATCGCCCTTTTCCGTGGAGAGGATGGTCTTTTTCTCCCGCTTTGCGTAGCCCACGCTGATGAGGCGCTGGATGATCGCCGCGCGCGTAGCCGATGTGCCAAGGCCCGCGTCCTTCATTTTTTCGCGCAGCTCCTCGTCGTCGATGGACTTGCCTGCGTCCTCCATGGCCTTGAGCAGCGTGTCGTCCGTGTAGTGGGCCGGGGGCTTCGTGGCCTGCTTTTTGATGCTCGTTTTAGAAACGCGGGCGCTGTCACCCTTTTTGACCTCCGGCAGGGTCTGGCTCATTTCCTCTTCTTCCTTGCCCTCCGGTTTTTCGTCGCCCCTGTAGACGCGCTTCCAGCCCTCCTGTACCTGGCGGTTCACGTTGGTTTTGAAGCTTTCGCCCTCCACCTCGGTAACGATGGTCATGGCGTCGTACACATAATCCGGATAGTGCTGCGCGATCAGGCGCTTAGCCACGAGGTCGTAGATGTTTCTTTCCTCCGCGCTAAGACTCGTAAGCAGCGGCTTTTTATCCGTCGGGATGATCGCGTGGTGGTCGCTTACCTTTGAAGCGTCGTAAATGCGATCCGCCCTCGCAAGCGGAAGCACCGCGTCCACCAGCGCCTTGTAGGGCTCCGGCAGCATCCGAAGTGTCTTTTCGACCTTCGGCGCCATGTCGTCCGAGAGGTAGCGCGAATCCGTTCTTGGGTAAGTCAAAAGCTTATGCGTTTCGTAGAGCCTTTGCGCAATATCCAGCGTCTTTTGCGCGCTATAGCCAAATCTGCGGTTGGCCTCGCGCTGCAGGGTGGTAAGGTCGTACAGCTTTTCCGGCGGCACGCGCTTTTGCTGGGTCTGGCACTGGGTGACGACACCCGTTTTACCCTTGACCTTCGAGGCGATCTGATCCGCCTTTTCCTTGCTTTCGATGTGGGTGGATTTGCTGGCTGGGTCGAACCACAAGCCCTTCCAGGCCTCGAAATATGCAGTAAGCTCCCAGTAATCCTGCGGGACGAAGCTACGGATCTCCTCTTCCCGCTTTACGATCAGCGCAAGCGTCGGCGTCTGCACGCGCCCGACGCTGAGCAGCGCACCATAGCGCAGGGTAAAGGCGCGGCTTGCATTCATACCCACCAGCCAGTCCGCTTCCGAGCGGCATTTGGCGGAGGCGTACAAGCCCTCATAGCTGCTGGAGGGCCTTATATTGGCAAAGCCCTGCTTTATGGCTTCGTCCGTCATAGAGGAGATCCACAACCGTCCGAAGGGCTTTTTGCAGCCCGCCATTTCGTAAATGTAGCGGAAGATGAGCTCGCCCTCCCGCCCGGCGTCCGTGGCGCAGATGATGGATTCGACCTCTTTGTCGTTCATCAGCTGCTTTAAAATCTTGAACTGCGCCTGCGTGTCCTTTATGACCTTAAGCGGCAAAAGCGAAGGAAGGATCGGCAGATCCTCCCGCCGCCATTTTTTGTAACGCTCGTCCAGTTCGTCCGGTTCCTTCAGGGTCACAAGGTGGCCGATCGCCCAGCTTACGATGTATTGATCGTTATTCAGGCTGCCCTCGCCCCGCTGATTGGCCTTCAGCACCCGGGCGATATCCCGCGCGACGGAGGGCTTCTCCGCCACAACCAGTGTTTTCATCGATCAGTCTTCCGTTTCGGCTTCGTTTCTTCTGTAGAGCTTTCTATCAAGCGACCAGATGCGGTCGGTAAAGCAGCCGGGCTTTACCTTTTCAAGCTCCGCCTTCATTTCAAACATGCGCGCGTCCAAAAGGTCCAGCGCGTGCAGCGCCTCGGCCTCCGGGAACATGGGCGGCTTAGGCGATCCGTACTCCGGCAGGTCATGGTGGGACAGCACCATGTGCTCAAGCAGGGTAAGCAACTCCCTGCTCGTTCCAAGCTCCCTGCCGCAGCGGTCCAGCTTGCTTACGCCAAGCACGATGTGCCCAAGCAGGTTTCCCTCCACCGTGTAATCCGTGACCAGGCCCAATTCGTCGCACTCCATTTCCTCGATCTTGCACAGGTCGTGGGCGATCACACCCGCGGCCAGCAGGTCGCTGTCCAAAAACGGATACAGTTCGCAGATCATCGCCGCGCCCCGCAGCATGGTCGTGGTGTGGTTGAGCAGCCCGCCCCGCTGGGCATGGTGCAGATTCTTTGCCGCCGGCATCACAGAAAGCTGCTCGCCCGCTTCGTCTAAAAGCTTCAGCGTCAATTCGCGCAGCTCGCGGTTTTCCATGGCGTCGATGCGGTTGCTGATCTCCTCCAGCATTTCGTCGCTGGATCTTGGCGCGCAGGGGATCAGGGCCTCCATGTCCACGTGATCCTCCGGAACCGACAGGCGCATTTTGTCGATGCGCAACTGCAGGCGGTTATTGTATTCCTGCACAAGGCCCCGCACCTTCAAAACCGATCCTACCGTGGGCGGCAGCTCCATCCCATCCCAGCGCTTGGCGTTGATCTCTCCGCTGATGTCCACAAGGTTCAAATCCAGATACTTGGAGCCGTTGGCAGAGGTACGCTGCTGCGCTGTCTTTACAAGCAAAAAGCCCTCGAAGCTCACATTTTTGATCAAATCCGCGATCCTTGGCTGCTCCCTCATATTCTTCCACCTCGTATGCTTTATGGACAGTATTTTACTCCAAAGCGCCCGATTTTCAAAGCAAATTTAGCGCGCACAGGCACAAATACACAAATGTTGGTTTTGCGCAACATTTGTGTCATAGTTTATTTACATTTTTAGCTATGGGGATTGAAGGCGAGCGCGGCAAAACGAAGAAAGCCGTCAATCGTTTTCTTCCATCGGGCCGTTGTACCTGAGGCACAGCATCGTAAGATCGTCAAACTGCGGTGCTGTCCCGACAAAGCGGTCGACCGCGCTTTTTACGCCGGACAGGATCTGCTTAGGTTCGCCATGCTGGACGGCGTTTAGCGCCTCCACCATGCGCTCAGCGCCAAAGAGCTGCTCGCTCGCGTTTGTGGCCTCCGGAACGCCGTCGGTGTAGACAAAAAGCTTTGTGCCGGGCTTCAGCTCCAATTCGTATTCCTTATAGCGCACGCCGTCCATGCCCCCAAGCACAAAGCCGTGCTTGTCCTTGAAAAGCGCAAAGCCTTCCCCGGGATACTGAAGGACTGGATATTCATGCCCGGCGTTTACGCATTTCAGCTTGCCCGTCGAAATCTCAAGGATGCCCATCCACGCGGTGATGAACATCTCCTCCGGATTTCGGGCGCAGATCTCGCGGTTTACGGTTTGCATGATGCTGGCGGGACTCGTCTCGTTCATGGCAATGTGCCTTAAAAGCGTCATGGCCACCATCATAAACAGCGACGCGGGCACGCCCTTGCCGGAAACGTCCCCGATCAGCAGCACGAGGTGGTCGTCGTCCGGCATGAAAAAGTCATAAAAGTCGCCGCCGACCTCCTTTGCGGGATCCATGGAGGCAAAGATGTCGAATTCGCGCCGTTCAGGAAAGGGCGGGAAGTCCTTGATCAGGGCGCTTTCCTGGATGCGCGCGGCCAGGGAAAGCTCAGCGCTTATGCGCTCCTTTTCAAGCGCCAGCGCCCGGCGCTCCTTTGCCGCGCGGATGTACTTGAACACCAGCGCTGCGTCGTATAAAAGCGCCGCGCTCACGGCCAGCCACAGCGGATGCGTGACGTAGCCAAGTTTGTATAAAAGCAGCGAGCCCCCAAGCCCCAGCGCGATAAAGCCCGCGCACACCGCGCCGCCCCAGTTGAGTCCCAGCTTCTGATAGAGGCTTATCGCCGCAAAGCACAGCAAAAACAGCGCCAGCAGCTGCGGGTAGTCCCCCACCTCCATCTTGGTGTTTGCTTCCAGCAGGCTTTGAATGATATTTGCCTGGATCTCCACGCCGAACATTTGCTCCGCGTTGGAGATGGGCGTATAGTAGGAATCCTGAAGGCCTGATGCGTAAGGGCCGATCAATACGATCTTGCCAGCCCAGAAATCGGCCGGTACCTCGCCAAAGATGAGCTGAGAAAGGTTTGCCCCGTCGTAGTAGCCGCCGGGCTTTGCGCTGTATGGGATATAGTACTGTCCGGTCGGGCCGGTCGCCGGCATTTCAAGCGTCATTCCCCTGGATGCAGCATAGACCTTCGCGGCCTCCCAGGCCATGGAGTAGACGCGGGTTTTCTCATCCAGATCGATATACAGTATCGCGTGGCGCATCACGCCGTCTTTGTCGTACATGGCGTTGATGTGGCCCTGCCCGGATCGCTCGCGCAGGGCGTCGTAGGGCTGCACATAGCCGGTGACCGCGTTTGCGTCGATCGATTTGGCGTGTCCCTGCTCCCAGGTGATGCTTTCGCCGTATTCCGCCATGGTGGCGGTGATCACGTTTCCAAGCTTTGCCGCAGCGTCAGCCAGATGCGCGTCTGAAACCTCGTCGCTGTAGCCCTCGTACAGGATGTCCACCGCCGTCACCAGCGGCTTTTTGCTGGGATCCGCAGCCAACTCCTCCAGCGCGAACGCCACGAAATCGCGGTAATTGGTGGGGTACGGGCCAAGGGTCTCCAGCGTGGCGTCGTCGATACCGATGATGACGATATCGGTGTTCGTCGCCTTTTCGCGCTGAAAAAGGCCGTCCTGCGCCCACTTGTCCACGCGCTTGAGCGCTCCGGAAAAAACCATAAGCGTCATAAGCAGCGCGGCCACAAACGCGCGCAGCAGATGTATGATCGGCTTACTGTTCATTTTCCCCTCACCCATGTGCTCATCCCCTCACCGCTTCCGCAGGTCATTTTGGCCGCCTATGGTGTGTCTGTCGAATAGGGATCCAGCTTGATTTCGATCGTGGCGCCCGATACGCTTACACTGTAATTGGAGGCGGCCCCGCTTAAAGTATAGCTTGGCGTGATCGTGTACGTGCCGATCGCAGGTCCTGCGCCCGGCGCGGTGACCGTGATGGTGTTTCCGGTATACAGCTGGAAGCTTGCGTTCAGGCTGCCGTCGGGATTCGTGTTGTAGCTAAGGCACTCTGCAACGGTTTCCGCGTTTGGCCCGCTCAAGTAGATCACGTCGACCTCTGCGCTGTAGGCCTCCAAACCGTATCCATATACGCCGCCAAAGGCCCAGACATTGATTTTCAGCGGTTCGATCGTGAGGACGTTGTTTGCAGCGCTGTAAACGACGTTCCCACCGCTGTTGCCGCTGACCGTCACGGTGTATTGTCCTGCATTTACGCCCGCGCCGCTTACCATTACTTCCTGCGCGCCGATCCCCGGAACACTCAGAGTATACTGGGCTCCGCCCGAAACCGTGTAGTTCAGCGTCGCATTTGCGCTCTGCCCAGCCCTAGAGCCGTTCAGGATCGTGCCCTTGACCGCGCTCATGTCGAAGGTCTGATTTTGCCCGTTAAACACCACGGTTCGCCCGCCAAGGTCCAGGCTGATCTGCAGGGGCAAAATATCCAGCTGCGTGTTGATATACGACACGCTGTAGTTGGAGGCTTTTCCGGCAGTAAAGCTAAGCGCAGCGCTTATCGTATAGCTCCCCACGTCGATACCGGAGCCTTCGACCGAAAGGGTGATGCTGTCGCCTGTGAGCAGTGTATAATCCGCCGTCAAGCTGCCGACCACGGCACTGGAGCTTCCGGAAGCCTGCGTGCCGGCGTTTTCGCCGTTTGCGCAGGTGACGCTTACGCCGGTAGCGTTAAAGCCCTGCGGGCTTCCTGTGTAGACCGTTTCCCCTCCGGCCAGATCGATTGTAAGCCTTAGCGGCTCCACGGTGACGGTACCTGGCGTAACGGTGATGTTTGTAAAATAGTCTGTAACTGGTTTTCCAAGGTTTTCATCAATGATGTAGTAGCTTACGCCCGTTTCGTAGCTGCCCGCGTCTTTGATTTCGGGATGCGTCGGCGTCATCATCATGGAAATGCCCTCCGGAAGACCCGTTACCGACGCGCCGCTCATCAAGACCACGCCTTTTCCATTATAGACAAAGCTGGTGCTTGGAGCAGTCACCACGACGGGGGAAGTGTTTTTCGTAACGCTCAGCGTTCCGATATCTTCACTTACGTCGTAGTTGGATGCATCGATCTCGCCCCAGTCAAGGGTATAGCTGTTTTCCGTGCTGCCAAGGTCTGTGATGCTGCCAGTCGCAGTCAGCGTGTAGGAAGCCCAACTGTCGACCCCGACCAGCCCTTCAAGGCTCGCGCCCGCGGTAAGCGGCTTTCCGTCATAGCCCTTGCTTGCGGATCCCGTTTTGATCGTGAGCGGGGCGGGCGTGATGGTAATCGAGCCAAATTGCACGTCGCCGATCTCATATCTGTCGTTCAAGTCTTCCCGCAAGGATACGGTAAAGGACAAGGTATACGTTCCAACGTCCTTTTCCGTCCAGCCGCCGCCGTACATATCCGAAATGATCACAGCTGTCGCGGGGCTGTCGGCATTGTACGCGCCTGTCCACGCGCAGGAGAAGGGATAACCGCTGCCACGATAGACATAGCTGGCCTCCGTTTCAAATATGGAACCCCTTACATGAGACCATACGTCGATCTTCGCCTTCGTCACGGTAAGCGTGCCACTTACCAGCTCCACATTGGTGAAGTTTTCGGTTTTGTCTTCGCCGCTCGAATTTTTAATCGCATAGTCCGAAATGGTGTTTTCGCTGCTGCCCGCAAGCATTTGCACGCCCTCTACTGTGGCTTCAAGCGAAAAGCCCTCCGGCAGGCCGTCGGTGGCATAATCGTGGTTTATAAGTCCAAACGGGGTATAGACAGCTTCTGCGGAAGCGGATGTCACGGTGATCTTCGTGCTGTTTTTGCTTACCGTTAAAGTGCCAAGCTCCTCAGTGATTTGATAGTTTTCACTCTTTGCGCTGCCCCATTCGATTGTATAAGTGTTCTCGCAGGAGCCGACCTCAGTAAGGCTGCCTGTTGCGGTAACGCTTGCGCTGTCTGAAGAAACAAGGCCAAGAAGCTGCGCGTTTTCCGAGGCGGTAAGCGGCGCGCCGTCGTACTGCTTGCTGGCGGAAGCGGTTTTTACCGTGAGAGGCGCGGGATTTACGGTAAGCGTTCCGCTAACCAGCGTGACGTTAGAAAACTCGCCCGTTACGTCCCGGCCTTCGGGATCGGTGATCGTATACTGATAGATCACGCTTTTCCCGCTGCCCGCGTCCGTCTGGCTACCAGTCACCTTCGCGCTAAATTTGTACCCCTCCGGCAGACCCCTTGCAGAAACGCGTTCACTTGTAAGCGGCGCGCCGTCGTAGGTTTTGCTCGCGGAATACGCGGTAAGAACGACGGAGGGCTGCGCCTGTTTCACGGTAAGCGTTCCCAGATCCTCGGACACGACGAAGTTTGCCGGGTTTTCGCTGCCCCAGTCGATCTGATAGCCGTTTTCGCTTTGGCCCACCTCCGTCTGGCTGCCCGTCGCGGTCACGACCACGCTGTCGTCGATGCGGATCTCCGTAAAGCGCGCCTCTTCGCCGTTCAACGCGCGCCCGCTGTAGTCTGTGATGTCGCTGTCTACGTTGATGCGCGCGTTTGTGAGCTGGCGCATAAGGCCACCCGCGTAATTTACGCTGATCGTAAGGCCGTCCTTTACGGTGGTCGGCTCCGCGCTTTGATCAAGCTGGCTTATCCTTTCGCTTATGAGATCGATGTCCCAGCCCGTATCCGCGCAGGCCTGTTCCAGCAAGGCCCGGTTGTCCGCGTAAAGGCGCAGGATCTCCTTCGGGATCTCCTGCTCGCTTACCTTTTCGATGTTGTAATGGATGCTGCCCCCGTCGCCTTCGCTGTTTAGCTGCACAGTGAGCTTTTCGCCCGCTCTTAACACGATCTGGCTGGTTTGCCCGGTCAAAGGATTTGTGCCGTGTACCAGCAGCTGGCCGCTCAAGCCGTACAGGGTTTCGCCGCTTTCCTCGCTGAGCACCAGCGAGGTATCGCGCCACGGTTCTTCTTTATAGCCTCCGGAAATCACATCAAAGCCCGCCTCTTCGTTTGTAAGCGGCGTGCCGTCGTAGTATTTTTCCGCGCTGCCCGTCCAAATCGTCATGGGCGCGGGATCCACCACCAACTGTCCCGGGATGGTCTTGAGGGCGTTAAAGTGATCTGTTACGTTTTCTCCAGCCTGATTGAAAATGGCACAGGAGCCGATGGGATTTTGCGCCGTGCCGGCATTGGTGATCGCCCCCACTGCGTTTGCAGAAATATTGAACATCTCCGGCAGATTGTATACAAGGATGTCGCCCGTGCGCGTAAGGGGCGTTCCGTCGTAGAGCTTGCTGGCGCTTTGCGCGATGATCAAAACCTCTCCGGTAAACTCCCAGTCGCCGTCCGCAGGAAAGTCATAGTCTTCAAAAAGCTGCGGGCAGGCGGTCACGACTCTGCTGAGGGTCTCATCGTTTTCAAACTGCTGCTGTATAAAGGGCGTGACGTTTTCGGGGGACATTTCGGCAAGCGCCGTGCTTTTGCCGACCACGGCGATCTGGCCCGCGTCCACCTGAGCCTTGTCACCGTTTTCATCGCTGATCTGCGCGCTGCCCTCCAATACGCCAAAGACCGTAACGGAGCCGTCTGCGGCCTGTTGCGGCTGGGCGCTTACCCCGTAGAGCGCCTGGGCCTTATCGGATGGCAGGGTCGATACGAATACGATCGTGCCGCGTATGCCAACGGTCATGGTGGAGGTCTTGATGTCCAGGGTTTCGTTTGCGTCCAGCTTTTCGCTTACGTCCAAAAACAGCGTTCCCTCGGTGAGGGTCAGTTCCATATGGCTGCCGCTTTGGGCAAATTCCACGCGGCTTTGCGCGTCCAGGGTGACGATCTTTGAAGCATCCAGGCTTACCGAGGCGCTTGAATTTTCCCCCGTTTTCATCGCCTCTCCGCTTGAAAAGCGCACGTTTGGCAGGACAAATCTGGAATTGCCGTTTGCGTCCTCGATGGTGACCTCTCCCTCGTAGCGCAACAGCCGCATCGCGGAGGCGCTGTAGCTTTCGCCAAGCGCTGCCTGCCCGGCGCCAAAGGCCGCAAGCAGCAGACACAGCGCCGTAAGCATACACCATAGCCGTACTTTCATTCCGCCCACTCCTTTTTTGGGTGTCCCTGGCTGGCTTTTGACGCCAGCCGATTGCGAATCAGTAACAGTAAAGGGGTTTGGCTGAAAAAGCGCCAGCGCTTTTTTTACGTAAGCAGCCTCCAGCCCAGAAACAAAAGGGCGATCTGCGCAAGCAGCATCAGCGGGAAGAAAAGTCTGAAATACCAGTGCTTCGTCTTGTGACGGCATAAAAACATTCCCAATACGCCGCCAAGTCCGCCAAAGCAGCCGGTAGCCGCAAACAGCGTCTTTTCCGGGATGCGCCGCTTGCCCTTTTTGGCGCAGCTTTTATCGTACGCCATAAGGATATACGCGATAAGATTGGTGATGAGCAGCAGTGCAAGGATAAGAATAAGTAAAGTTTTATCCATTTGATCTTTCTCCATTCCTTATCGATGGTTATGCGGTGGGAATCATTTCATCGCCGCGACAGAATGTCGCTTTTGATCTGCCGCGTGATCTCGTCCATGTTCTGCCCGTCCGTTGCAAGCGAGGTGACCCTTGGATCCCTTTTGAACCAGGTTTCCTGGCGTTTGGCCAGGCGGCGCGTCGCCTGCTTTATGCGATCCACAGCCTCGTCAAAGCTTATTTCGCCAAGCAGATGCGCGCGCATCTCCTTAAAGCCAATGGCCTGCAGCGCCGTTTCCTGCACAGAGGCGGAGGATTGCATAAGGCGGCGCACCTCCTCCACAAGGCCCATGGAAAGCATCTCCTCAACGCGGTGCTCGATGCGCTGATACAGCGCGGCCCTGTCCCATTTGAGGGCATACAGCTTGCAGGGAATGCGATCCGGCCTCAGGGCGTCCTGTTTTTCCGCCTCTCCCCTGGGTTTTCCGGTGGCGGCAAAGATCTCCAACGAGCGTATCACGCGGCGCACGTCCCCAGGCGGATATTTGCGTGCCGACTCCGGGTCCTTTTGCATTAGCTCCCTGTGCAAAAGCAAGGGGCCTTCCGGCAAGGCGGCGATACGCTTTAACTCCTCGCGGTAAGTGAGATCCGCCTGACTGGCCATCGAGATGTCCTTTGTAAGCGCGTCGATGTACAGCCCGCTGCCGCCGCATAGGACGGGAAGCGCGCCCCTTTTATAGATGTCCTCCAGCGCCTTCGTCGCTTCGTCACGGTACATCGTGGCGTTAAAGCGCTGGGCGGGCGAGGCGACGGCGACCATGTGATGGCGCACCCTCTGCCGCTCGCTTTGCGTCGGCTGGGCGGAGAGGATGTCCATGCCGGTATAGACCTGCATGGAGTCTGCCGAAAGGATCTCGCCGCCCAGTTCCTCGCATAAGGCAAGCGCTATCGCGCTTTTGCCAGAAGCAGTGGGGCCGCAGATCCCAAACAATACGCTTTGCATCGTTTATATCCTATTGCAGGCGCTTGAACATCTGCTCCACGCTTCGTTTTGTAAAGACCTTGATGATGGGTCTGCCGTGGGGACAGGTGGGCGGCGCGCCGGAGGCATTCATCATTTCCAGCAGGCTTTGGATCTCCGCTTCGCTCAGGCGGTCGCCGCCCTTCACGGCGTGCTTGCAGGAGGCCTGGATGACGCTTGCAAGCCTTCGCTCCTTTTCTGCGTTTTTCAATAGTTTGAGTTCATCCAGCATTTCAGTAAACAGCAGGCGCATGTCTCCCTGCCCGTAGATAAAGGGCACCGCGGTCACGCGCAGCGCGCCGTCGCCAAAAAGCTCTATCTCATACCCTGCGTCCTTCAGTACGTCCATGCTGTCCTGCAGGATGGCACGGTCGCGGGGACCAAGCTCCAAAACCACCGGCAATAGCAGCGGCTGCGAGGCAACGCCCTCGTCCAGCGCCTTTGTGTATTTTTCGTAGTTCAGTCGCTCGTGGGCCGCATGCTGGTCGATCATGATGAGCGACTGCCGGTATTCCAGCAAAATGTAGGTGTTCAGATAAACGCCGATCAGCCGATAGGCAGGCACATTCAATTCCGCCTCCGCAATGGTGGTCTGCTGGGGCACGGGCGAAGCTGTAGTCGCTTCCACCGGTTTTTCCGGCTGCGAAGCCTTTTGCTGCAAAACCCCGATCGGCGCTTCACGTACTTCGCTTACCATGGCTTTTGGCGCAGCGTCGATGTCCAGCGTTCTTAAGTAGTCAAAGGCGCTTTGCGCTTTTGGCGCACTTACTTCATCCAAAGCTGCGGGCTTTGGCTTTTCCGGGCACGGCTCCTCTTTTGCAGGCACGCTTTGGCTTAATTCCACCTGCGCCTTAAGCGGCGGAAGCTCGATCTTTGGCAGCAGCGCGTCCATCATACGCTCCCCCGCAAACGCGCGCGCAAGCAGCGTCTGCGCCGTAAGGCGGAAGGAGGCTTCGTCCCGAAAGCGCACCTCGAGCTTGCCGGGATGCGCGTTCACGTCCACAAGCGCCGTGGGCAGCGTCACGTTCAGCGCGCAGGAGGGGTAGCGTCCGATGGTCACCCGTCCCCTGCAGGCCTCCTCCAACGCCTGAGACAGAACGCGGCAGGACACGAGGCGTCCGTTTATAAAGTAGCACTGCCTTGCGCGGGTGGGCTGCGCCTGATCGCCGATGCCGATATAGCCTTTAAGCGTGATAGCGCCCTCTGTTTCGTTTACGCGCCTTAAGCTGTCTGCCCAGGCCTTGCCGTAGATCTCCGCTGCGGTCTGCACGACGTCTCCGGAGCCGTAGGTTTTTATTAGCGCTTTGCCCTGCGAGGTCAGGCGGAAGGCAATCAAAGGATTTCCAAGCGCTATGCGCTCGATCAGCTCGCTGATCAAGGACTGCTCGTAGGCGGGCTTTTTCATAAACGAGCGGCGCACGGGCACGTTAAAGAACATGTCGCGCACTTCTACAGTGGTGCCCTCCGGGCAGCCTGCTTCACTGATGGAGGTGATCTGTCCCGCCTCCACGCAGATTTTTACGCCCGCCTCCGCGCCCGCGGTTCGGGTGGTCAGCGTTACTTTTGCAACGGCAGAGATGGACGGCAGCGCCTCGCCGCGAAAGCCCATGGTGAGCACGCTTGAAAGCTCGTCTGCGTTTTTCAGCTTGCTGGTCGCGTGGCTAGTGAAGGCCAGCTTGACCTCCTCTGCGGGGATTCCGCAGCCGTTGTCCGAAACGCGGATGTACTCCGCTCCCCCGCCGCGGATCTCTACGCTGATGCCGCAGGAGCCCGCGTCGATAGCGTTTTCCACCAGCTCCTTTACCGCGGATACAGGCCGCTCTATGACCTCCCCCGCGGTGATTTTTTCGATCGTGTCCCTGTCCAGCAGTCTGATTGCCATATCAAAGCCTCTTTGCTCTTTCGCACAGCTTGAACAGATAGTTCAGCGCGTCGATCGGACTCATCCCCATGACGTCCAGCGTCTGCAATTCCTCCACCAGCTCCATGGGTCTGAAATCCTCTATGGACAGCTGGCGCTGGCCGGAATTGGAGCTGGAATTTAAGATGCTTTGCCCGAGCGAGCCGTTTTTTTCGTCGCTCACCTCGAGCCGCGCCATGATTTGGCGCGCGCGGGCGATCACCTCGCGCGGAAGCCCCGCAAGCTTTGCAACGGCGATGCCGTAGCTTTTGTCCTCCCCGCCCGGCACGACCTTTCGCAGAAAGATCACGTCGTCTCCCTTTTCCGTGGCCGTGACGCGGTAATTGACCACGCCGTCCAATTGCCCCTCCAGGACGCTCAGCTCATGGTAGTGGGTGGCAAAGAGCGTCCTTGCGCCGCACTTTTCGTTTGCCAGATGCTCTACCGCAGCCCATGCGATGGAAAGCCCGTCAAAGGTCGAGGTGCCGCGCCCCACCTCGTCCAGCAGCACAAGACTTTGGGAGGTGGCGTTTTTCAGGATCACGCTCATTTCGTCCATCTCCACCATAAAGGTGGAGCGGCCCATGTACAATTCGTCGCTTGCGCCGATGCGGGTAAACACGCGGTCGGTGATGCTGATGTCGGCGCTGTCTGCGGGGACGAAGCTGCCCATCTGGGCAAGGATCACGATCAGCGCCACCTGCCGCATGTAGGTGGATTTGCCCGCCATGTTGGGGCCGGTTATGATCATCACCCGGGCGTCCTTTGTAAGGTGCGTATCGTTTGGCACAAATTGTTCCGCGCCCCGCGCGCGTTCCACCACCGGGTGCCTTCCGTTTATGATCTCATAGCGGCCCTCGCGGTTGAGCGAAGGGCGCACGTAGTTGTTATCGAGGGCTGTAAGCGCAAGGGCATTCAGCGCGTCCAGGGTCTTTAGCGCCTGCGCCGTTTTGGAGATGCGTTCCATCTGGCCCTTCAGTTCCTCGCGCAGGGCAGAAAACAGCTCCGTTTCCAGACGAATGGCGTTTTCCTCCGCGCCCAGGATCGTATTTTCAAGCTGCTTCAGTTCCTCCGTTACAAAGCGCTCGCAGGCGGCCAGTGTCTGCTTTCGCGTATAGCGCAGGGGGATCAGCTCGTAATAGGACTTTGTGACCTCGATATAGTAGCCAAACAGGCGGTTATAGCCGATCTTCAGGTTTTTGATTCCGGTCTCCTCGCGCTCTTTCGCCTCCAGCTGGCTGAGCCACTCCTTGCCGTTCAAGGACGCCTCGTGATAGGTATCGAGGCTTTGGTTGAAGCCCGGCTTAAAGATGCCGCCTTCGCGTGTGAGCACGGGCGCGTCCTCCCGTATGGCGCTTTGCAATAGCGCAGATAAGTCCTCTATGGGATCCAGCGTTTCAAGGGTTTGGGCGATCACGCCCGGAGCGCCCGAAAGCAGCGCATGGATCTGCGGTACCCTCTCAAGCGTCTGGGCAAGACTCAGGCAGTCCCTTGGCGATTCGCTGCCAAGCGCGATGCGGCTCAAAAGCCGCTCGATGTCGTAAACACCCTTCAGGACCTGCTTAAGCTCCTGCGCGATGTGGGAATTTTTGGTAAAATACTCCACGCCGTCCAGGCGGCTGTTGATCTTATCTTCGTCCATCAGCGGCTTTACGAGCCAGCTTTTCAAAAGCCGCCCGCCCATCGCGGTGGCGCTTTGGTCGATGACGCCAAGCAGCGAGCCTCTTTTGCCCATCTCGCGCCGGTCTCCGGTCAGCTCAAGGTTGATGGCAGCCGTGCGGTCGATCAGCATGTACAGACCGCTGTCGAAGGGCTTGATGTGATTGATGTGCTTGAGCGCGCTTTTTTGTGTTTCCTCGATATAGTCCAAAAGCGCGCCGCAGGCAAGCACTGCTTCCCGCCCCTGCTCCTTAGCAAGCTGCGCTTCGTCCCCGAAAAACAGCTTTAAAAGCTTTTGCGCCTTTTGCGCGTCGAAAGCAGAAGGATCTCTTGGCGTAAGCACAGCGGAAATCCTGTCACAAAGGGCGCTGATTTCGCTATTTGCCTGCGCAAGCACTTCCTTGGGGCTGATGCGCGCCACCTCGTCTGCAAGATGCAAGGGCGCGTCGCTTACCTGGCAGACGTAAAACTCGCCGGTCGAGATGTCGCAAAATGCAAGGCCGGCCTTTTTGCCCTTTTGGGCGATGCTCAGAAGGTAGCTTGATTCCTTCTCCTCAAGCATCTTTTCGTCTGTCAGGGTGCCCGCGGTGATCACGCGGGTCACGTCCCGCTCCACAAGGCCCTTGGACTCGGCGGGATCCGTCAGCTGCTCGCAGATGGCCACGCGGTATCCCTTTTCGACCAGGCGTTTTACATAGGTATCCACCGCGTGATACGGAACGCCCGCCATGGGCGCGCGCTCCTCCAGCCCGCAATCCTTGCCGGTCAGCGTCAGCTCCAGTTCGCGCGAGGCCGTGCGGGCATCGTCAAAAAACATTTCGTAAAAGTCGCCCACGCGGAACATGAGGATCTCATCCCGGTGTTTTTCCTTCAGCTCCAGATACTGGCGCATCATCGCACTGAGCGCCATATCAGTTCACCCTCGCGTTTTGATGGATGCGCGCACTCAGGGCGTCGTCGTCTCCGTCGCCCATGCCGCCCATCACAAGATAGCCAAGGAGCGAAGTGACCTTTTCCATCATCGCTTCCAATTCGCCTCGCGCATCATTCAAGGCCACAAGCTCCTCGATGCCCTCCGCTTCCGTGCGGGCCTCGTCGATGGCAAGGCGGATGCTTTCCAGTTGCGCCCAGTCGCTTTTGTTTTCGCTCATCGCGCTTTCCAGCCTGCTTTTCAGCTCGATCAGGCGCTGCATGGTCTGGGAAGCCCGCTCGCTGCCCATGGCCCTGTCTTCTGCGGCCTTTACCGCCCTGTATTCGGGACTGCGGCGGATCGCCTCGCCCAGCTCCCTCGTTTTTTGAAATACCTCGTTCATTTGTTCACCATTTCGCCTTTGAGCGTATTTTTGCCCTGTCCCGTGATGCGCACGTCTACGGTTTTGCCGATCAGCTCCGCGCCGCCCGGCAGATTTACCATAAAGCCCCGGGGCGTTTTGCCGCCCACAAAGCCCTCGTCTCTGGTGGACGCGCTTTCGATCAGCACCTTTTCCGCTTTGCCAAGCTGCGCGGCAAGCTTTTTTGACGTGATGCTTTGCTGCAGGGCGATCAGCTGCTCGATGCGGCGCGTCTTTTCCTCCATCGTGACGCCATCCTCGTAGCTCGCTGCGGGCGTGCCCTGGCGGGGAGAATAGATAAAGGTGTAGGCCGCGTCGTACTGCGCCTGCTCCACAAGGCTAAGCGTTTCCTCGAACTGTGAGAGAGTTTCGCCCGGGAAGCCCACGATGATGTCGGTGGTTAGGCCGATGTCGGGGCAGACCTCACGCAGCTTTTGCACGGTTTCCAGATACTTTTCCCGCGTGTAGTGGCGATTCATGCGTTTGAGCACCTCGTTTGAGCCGCTTTGCACCGGCAGGTGCAGCTGCGGCATGAGGTTTAGGATCCTGCCAAAGCAGTGGATCAGCTCGTCGCTTATATCCTTGGGATGGGAGGTCATAAACCGAAGGCGCTGGATGCCTAGCCTGCTCACTTGCTCCAAAAGCTCTGCAAAAGCGCTGCCTCCGCCCATATAGCTGTTTACGTTTTGTCCAAGCAGCATGATCTCCTTTGTGCCGCCCATGACGAGCTCCTTGCATTCGTCAAGCACGTCCTCCTGCGCGCGCGAGCGCTCCCGGCCACGCACATAGGGCACGATGCAGTAGGTGCAGAAGTTGTTGCAGCCGTACATGATGTTTACAAAGGCGTTGATGCCGCTTTGGCGCTTTGCCGGCATGCCCTCCGGGATCTCACCGTCCGTGTTCCATACCTCAAACACGCGCTGCCTTTCCACCAGGATGCGGTAGATGTATTCCGGCAGGCGGTAGGCGTTATGCGTGCCAAAGGCAAGGTCTATAAAGGGATAGCGTTGCTTTAGCTCCTCCCCCACGCCGGCCTGCTGCACCATGCAGCCGCAGATGCCGATGACGAGACTGGGCTTGAGCTTTTTTAGCTCCTTGAGCCAGATGACGTTGCCAAGGGCCTTGTTCTCCGCATTTTCCCGCACGCAGCAGGTATTGTACAAAATGATGTCCGCGTCCTCGCGGGCGGCGGTCTGGGTAAAGCCCATGCCGCTTAGCCAGCCGCTCATGGTTTCGCTGTCGCGCACGTTCATCTGGCAGCCCAGAGTGACGATGCAGTATTTCAGCCCCAATCCCTGCTTTTGCAGCATCTGCGCATAGGCGTACTGGCGCTGCATTTCTTCCGCTGGTACGTGTGTATCCTTGATCATTTGCTTTTAGGGCCCGTAAGGCGGCCCAGCTCCTCATTTTTCTTTTTGCGGCTCATTTCCATAAGGCCAAGGCGCGTAAGTCCGTATACACAGCTGCGCGCCCTGTCGCGCTTTAGAAAGAGCTTTAGCTGCCGCGTGAGCTCCTCGCCCTGCGCGGCCGTCGGCATGTCTATAAAATCGATGATCACGATGCCGCCGGTATCCCTTAGGCGCAATTGCCTTGCGATCTCCTCCGCGGCCTCGAGGTTCAGGTTCAGCGCGGCCTCCCTTGCTGAAAGCTTCGGCGCGTAGGAACCGCTGTTTACGTCGATCACGGTCATCGCCTCGGTGCGGTCGATCACCAGAAAGCCTCCGCTTTTCAGGTATACCCTTTGGGAAAGCGCTTCCTTTATCGCCTTGCTTACGCCGTAGACCGTGAAAAGGTCCATCTCCCCTTTTCCTTCGCGCAGGGGGATATCCGTTACGCCCTGCAGGGCAAGCGCCTTTTCCATCTGCGAAAAGAGCAGCGCATCCTGGCAGAGGATCTCGTTTATCCGCATCGCCGCAAGATCTGTGATAAGGCGCGTAAATCCCCCTTCGTCTGATAACAGCGCCGGGGCTTTGTGGCACCTTGCCCGCTGAAGGATGCCGTTCCACCTGTCAAGCAGGGCGTTAAGCTCCTGTGAAAGCTCCTTTTCGTCCTCGCCCTGCGCCGCGGTGCGCCAGATAAGGCCAAAGCCTTCGGGCAAAATCCTTTGCGCAAGCTCCGTAAGCCGCGTTCTTTCGTTTGTGTCCTGGATCCTGGAGGACACAGCAGAGCCCGCCGTACAGGGCATGAGCACCATATTTTTGCCCGGCAGCTTGATATCCGAGGTGAGGATGGCGCCTTTTTCGCCCATTGGCAGCCGCTCAAGCTGTACCAGGATCTCTCCGCTTCCAAACTGCGCGCATCTGGCGCGCTCCAGCTCCTTTTCGCCGGAAAGGATGGCGTTTTTTTCAAGGCCGATGTCCACAAACAGCGCGTTCAGGCTCAGGGCGCGGTTGACCGTGCGGCCAAGGTAGATGCTGCCCGTCGCGGCCTGCCCGGCGTCTGGAAGGAGGGTAAGCTCTGTGACCTCCCCATCCTCCCACAGGGCCGCCAGGGTTTTATCCTCATAGCGGCCAAGGATCAGCTTATTGTTCATTTACAATAAATGGATCAGCTGCATTTGGCCCTGCGCGTCCGCGCCAAGCAACCCCTTGCGGCAAACGCGTAGCGACGGGACCTCAATCCCGGCAAGCTTGCACAACGTCGCCATGAGAAGGTCCGGCTTCAAGGTGTCCCTTTCCGTGAGCATGAGCCGGGCCCTCAGCAGGCCGTTTTCTGCCTTCAGTCCCTTGCACAGCTGCCTTACGTCGACCTCCCGCTCGCCGGATTTTGTTTTGCGGATGCCCATGCAGCTGTCCATGCTCCAAAAAGCCTCGGCTGCCGCAAACAGCGCGTCCTGCTCCCGCAAAGGCACGATCTCGTAATCCGCCATTTGCACAAGCGACATCATCGCGGGGTGATTGTCGGGCCTGGATACCACGTCCAGCACGTGCATTTCCTGCGGCAGGGCGCTTTGCATCGTTTGCAGCGCATGCTCCCGCTGCACCTCGCCGTCCACGCGCACCTCGAACACCTCGTAATCGCTTTCGTAACCCATGGCGAGCGCGCCCGCAATGGACAAAAGCGGGTGGGGATTGAAGCCCTGCGAGAAGGTGATGGGCAGATCCGTGCGGTTCAGCGCGCGCAGCAAAAAGCGCTGCAGCTCCAGGTGGGATACAAAGCGCAGTCGTCCCTTTTTGGAATACACATAGATCAGCTTCACTTGCACGCCCCCTCGTAGCGCTTCATTCCGCAGCCCTGGCAGCCCTTGCGGCAGTCCGGCGTGATCTCAGCGCGCTGCGATTTTTTATACTCCCGGATCAGATATTCCTTTGTAACGCCGCAGTCCAGGTGATCCCAGGGAAAGACCTCGTCCAGCGGGCGCTCGCGGCAGGCGTATTGCACGGGATCGAGCCCCTCCTCGCGGAAGGCCTCCTCCCAGGCTTCTTTTTTGAAAAACTCCGTCCAGCCGTCAAATTCGCAGCCCTTTTCCACCGCGCGGATGAGTACCCCGGCAAGCCGCCTGTCGCCGCGGGAGAAGGCGGCCTCCAGATAGCTTACGTCCATTTCGTGGTACTTGTACTCTACGCCCTTTATTTTGTCCAGCTCGCTTTTCAAAAGCCTTTGCCTGCTGCGCACGGTTTGGGCGTCCAGCTGCGCGCACCATTCAAAGGGCGTGTGCGGCTTTGGCACGAACACGGAGGCGCTGACCGTGATGCGAAGCCCCGGCGCACGCTTATCCTTTGGCACGGCAAAGTATCTTGCGCGCACCTTTGCGGCCAGATCCGCGATGCCCAAAATGTCCTCGTCCGTCTCCATGGGCAGGCCGATCATAAAGTACAGCTTTACCGCGCTCCAGCCCTCGCTGAAGGCGTCATCCACGGCGCGCATCAGGTCTTCCTCAGTAACGCCCTTGTTGATCACATCTCTAAGGCGCTGTGTACCCGCCTCGGGCGCCAGGGTGAGAGCAGTTTTGCGCACCTTTTGCGTTTCCTTAAGGGTATCCTTCAAAAAGGCGTCGATGCGCTGGGAGGGCAGCGAGATCTTGACCCGCTTGGGCATGAATTCCTCCACCATCTGATGCGCCAATGAACCAAGGCAGCTGTAATCGCCGCTTGACAGGCTCATGAGTGAGATCTCATCAAAGCCTGTGCAGGCAACAAGATTTTTGGCAAGGTCCATAAGGCGCTCGGGACTTCGCTCGCGCACGGGGCGGTAGATCATGCCCGCCTGACAGAACCTGCAGCCTCTGGTGCAGCCCCGGAAGATCTCCAGCATGATGCGGTCGTGGATGACCTCGCCATAGGGTACGATCAGCTTTTCCGGATAATCCGCGGCGCTTAGGTCGTTGACAAGCGCCCTGCGCACGAGCTTTGGCGCGCCGCTGCCCTCTTTTGGCAGTACGCTTGCGATCGTGCCATCCTCGTTATAGCTTACGTCGTAAAATTCCGGGATGTAGGCCCCGTCTACCTCCCGCGCCGCGCGGCGCAGAAACTCCGCCTTGGGGTCTGCGGCATTTTTGCATTGCTTATACAATTCCACGTACTGGTGCACGCAGTTTTCGCCGTCACCCAGGGTGAACATGTCCACAAAGGGCGCAAGCGGCTCCGGATTGTAGGCACAGGGGCCGCCGCACACGACGATTGGCCATTTGCCGATTTTGCGCTCGCTCGCCAAGAGCGGGATGCCCGCAAGCTTCAGGCTTAGCAGGATATTGCTGTAGCCCATTTCGTACATGAGGGTAATGCCCAGAAAGTCAAAGTCCTTTACTGGCGTTCTGGATTCCATGGAAAACAGCGGGATGCCCCTTTCGCTCATCAGCGTATGCATATCCGGCCAGGGGGTGAATACGCGCTCGCACCAGGTATCCGGGCGCTTGTTCAGGGTATGGTACAAAATCTTCATGCCCAGATGGCTCATGCCGACCTCGTACACGTCCGGAAACAAAAAGGCGTAGCGCACGTCCACCTGCGCCGGATCCTTGATCACGGCGTTGTATTCGTTGCCAATGTATCTTGCGGGCTTTTGCACCAGCGGCAAAAGCGCGTCGATTCGCTCTGACAGTGTCATAGGTACCTCAAAATTCATGCTTGTTCCTGTTCAACACCGGAAGCCTGAAGGATGGCCTCCAACAGCTCTTCGCCCGTTCGCCCCACGGGGATCAGGGGAATGCCAAGTTGGCGCTCGATGTCGCAAAGCCTCGTGCCGTCCAAAAAGCAGTCTCCGCCCTCCTTGAGCATGGTGGAGGTGATCAATATGGCAGAAGGCTTTTCGTCCTTTAGCTGCAAGGCCAAATCGCCGCCCGTTACCAGGCCGCTCACCGTGACGCTGCTTCCAAAGTAGCCGTTTGTCACCGCCCTTACGCTAACGCTTGTGCCGCTTAGGGGATGGCGCTTTATCAGCTGGTCCATAAAGGGCTGGACCGATACCCCGCAGGCGATCAGCAGTCGCTTTCCGGGCACAGGCTGACGCATTTTTTTCGGAAGAAGCTCGTAGGCGGCTTCAAACTCCGTTTCCAGCAGGCGGCACATGCCTACGCCGTTGTCGATCTGGGCGTAATCCTCGTACTCCTCGTCCGAAGGGAAATCCCTTCCGGCGATGATGTACATTTCATCCGAGGGGAACACAAAGCGCGTGCCGAGGCGTTTGAAAAGCTGCTCGCGCTTTCGGTCGGTCATGTCCAGTAGGCGCCTTGCGCTGTCCCGGTCAAAGGGCTTTAGGGGATCAAGGCCCTCTCTGTGACCGGTCAAGCCCACCGGCACCACAGCCAGAGACAGGCAGCCCGGCTGGAGATCAGCAAGATCGTCTATCGTGCGCTCAAGGATCGCCCCGTCGTTGATGCCTGGGCACACCACCGCCTGCGTGTGGTAGCAAAGCCCTGCTTCGCTTAAGCGCTTCAGCCTGCCCATCAGGTCTATTTTTCTTCTGCTGCGCAATAAATCATTTCGCACAGCGTCGTCGGTCGCGTGCACGGAGATGTACAGGGGCGAAGCGCGCCGCGCAAGGATGCGCTCAAACTCCTTGTCGGTGACGTTGGTAAGCGTCACATACGAGCCAAACAGCAGAGAGGTACGCCAGTCGTCGTCCTTTACGCGCATCGAGGGGCGCGCGTCCTTTGGCAGCTGATCCACAAAGCAGAAGCGGCAGCGGTTCGCGCACAGGCGGATCTTGCCAAGCATGTTGCCGCCAAACTCCAGCCCCAGAGGCTCCCACTCGTCCTTTTCCAGCTCGTAGAGCGTCTCCTCCTGACCGCTCCGAACGAGCAGGGAAAGCTCCTCCTCGGCGCACAGCGCCTGGTAGTCCACAAAATCGATGATCGGCTGACCGTTTATGCTGACCAATTCGTCCCCCGGCGCAAGGCCGAGCTCCTGGGCGATGCTGCCCTCCTCCACGCGCAAGATCTTATGTGTCATTGCTTTTGTACCGCTTCTTCATCGATGTATGCCGCCCAGCGTTTGGCCTGCTCCATGCTGTAGGTCGGAAAGCCCGCAAGATAGTGGCTGCGCTTTTTCCCTTCGCCGTGATCGTATTCGATCAGGATCAGCCGCTTTTGCGAACTGAACACGCGAAGGCTCGCGCAGCGCTGGACCGAGTTGGCCTTGCAGGAAAACGCGCCCTCCAGCAGGGTATCGTTGGTATCCGCGTCCCACAAACGAAGCTGCACGCGCACATCCTTTAGGCTGTTGTTTGAAATCAGCACGTCCTGCTCCCAGCCGCTCGGCTCGTCAAGCAGCACCAATACCGGCTCCTGCGCGCGGCAGATCGCTTTGTAGGCCCGCTTTTTTACAAAGTACCAGTCCACCACCGCGTCGCTGATCTGCGGCCAGCCGTCCAGCATGTTCCACCAGATGATGCCCGTGCGCCGAAAGGCGCGGGCCCTTGCGCTTTCTATAAAGTATTTGTACGCCTCCGCCTGCACGAACTGGCTGAGAAACGCCATGTCCTCAAGCTTTTCGGGGACGCAGCCAAACATCAGCTTTACCTGATCCAGCATCAGCTGGTTTCGCTGGTATCCGCGCTTATACAGCGGCTCGTATTCGCTGGAATGGGCGATCCACGAGGGCGACGCGGGGTCGTTTAGCTCCTGCTCAGGGATAAAGCGCCTGAGGGATTCTGGCGCGGGGCAGCCGTGATAGCCGCACTCGCTCACGAAATGGGCGCTGGTGTTTTTGTAAAAGTCGTCCTTATACCAGGCCCTTGCACCCCACAGATGCTGCTCCGGCACCTGATAGCGCTTTACGCCGCCATCGATAAACGGGCTGGAAGGCAGGAACATGCGATAGGGATCGTTCTGCCTGACCGCTCTCGGCAAAATCTCGCGGGTGATGCGGTTATAGCGATTTCCCTCGGGCGTGTAGCCGCGCCACAGGTAACATTCGTCCACCTCGTTGTCGCCGGACCACAAAAGCAGGCAGGGATGGTTTCGAACGCTACGGATGACCTGCGCGGCCTCCTGCTCGATGACGTCAGCAAAGGCGTCGTCCTGCGGATAGATCGCGCAGGCCATGGCAAAATCGTGCCAGACGAGGATGCCGTATTCGTCACAAAGCTCAAACAGGCGCTGGCTCTCGTAGACGTTCCCGCCCCAAAGCCTTAGGATATTGCAGTTGGAATCCGAAAACAGCTGGACGGCGCGCTCAAGGCGCTTACTGTCGCGGCTGTGAAAGGCGTCCAGCGGCACCCAGTTGGAGCCGTTCAAAAAGACCCTTTCCCCGTTTACGCGCACGAGGAACTCGCCCTCGTCGCCGGGCGCCATTTTGTGCGCGATCTCGATTTGCCGGATACCGAGCTTTTGCGTTACGCTGTCTTGGAACACGTCATCGCAATAAAGCTCGAAGGTTATGTCGTATAACTCAGCCCTGCCGTAGCCCCTTGGCCACCAGAGCTTTGGCGCGTTAACAGTAAAGCTGTCTCCCCCGCTTACAAAGCGGGCGTGATGGAGGGAAACCTGCTGTCCATCCAACAGCACGCGCACGCTGTAGCGCGCGGGATCGTTATCCGGGGTGGTAAAGCTGAACTTATAGGCGACCTCGGCGCTATGCTCGTTTGCCCGGCGAGTAGCAAAGTAAACCTGCGTAAAGCGGACGCGCGGCAGGATCTCGACGTATACGTCGCGGTACATGCCCGCCGACAGAAAGCGCGGCATGATGTCCCAGCCAAAGGAATGGGCCGGCATGCGCAGGCGCGTAGCTTCCTCTGCTCCCTCTGGGCCCCGCCCAGCCACGGGATAATCGCGCTCCATCGCGCTTTTCAGCGCGGAATGGATGCGCACGCAAAGCGTATGCTGGCCGGGCGCCAAAGCGTTTATGTCAAGGCGTGCAGGGATCAGCGCGTTTTCAAAATGCCCGGCTGTATTTCCGTCGATCAGGATGTCGCTTATGCAGTTCAGGCCCTCGAATACCAAAAACACATCCGCGTCTGGGTGCTCGTCAAGGGAAAATGTGCGTTCAAGCTCCCAGTCCCAGGTCTCGTACTTTCGGTAGAGATATTCGTTTGCGGCAAAGAAGGGGTCGGGCTCGATCCCCGCGCGAGAAAGGTCCAGCTCCACGTTGCCGGGCACCATGGCGCCAAGGGTAAGCGCCGGCTGCGCGCAGTCGGGCTTAAAGCCCTTAAGGCTCCAGGTCCCGTTCAGGCTTTGCTTCATGCCGCCACCTCCACTGCATAATCTGTCAAATGTAATTATATCGCAGCGCCGCCTTTAAGTCAAATAAAGAATGATGAAAGTGGTTTGCGAAAATGCAAGTAAATCGGAAAAGTCCGGCTGTTTCCATCTTGGGGTCTTTTTGTTGAAGCCCCTTCTGAGTCAAAAGGATACGGAAAACAGCGTGACCATTGCGATCACGCCGTTTTCGTATCCTCGCTACCGGAAGGATTCGGGCAAACCTCATATTCTTTCTAAGTGTCAGGAAGGAATATATCTGTCGATTGTGCGCTTTCTGAAATGGGACTTACTGTCCAAGTAAAGGCTTGTACTGATAGGCCCTCACATAATCGACAACGAGATCAGTGGGCTGTGGGGAATCAAAGGTCAGCGCGTCTCCGGCATAGCCGTTCAGCGGAAAGCCTGCCATTCCGTTTACGCTGCAGTCCACGATCAGGTATTCCGGCACCTGTGACGCGCCGCCAAAGTCGGTGCGCCCGGTTTCAACGCCGTTTATATAAAAGATATACTCCTCATCGTTCCATTCCACACCGTATGTGTTGTATGTCTCATAGGGATCCTTCTCCTCGATGAAGGCCGTGCTTACTGTTTTAAAGCGGTGTTTTTGGCCATAAGCATCAAAATGGATGCTTGAAGTGACGACACTTACCTGGTCGCTTAGCTTATAATGATAGTTTGGCGATTCAAAGATATCGATCTCTGCGCCGTCCCTGCCGCCGTTGCCGATGGAATCGTTTATGCCATGCGGCATCATCCAAAACGCCGCCCACATTCCAACGCCCTTTGGCAGGATGCAGCGGATCTCAAAATAACCGTATTTCTGCTCAAAAAGCCCATCCGTGCAAAGCCCGCAGCTGTACCAGCCCGCTTTTCCGCCGCGGTACCCTTTGTTATAAAACCTTGTTTGGATATGCAGGCTGCCATCTTCTACCCGGGCCATATCGGTATTCCAATAGCCTCCCATTCTGGCGTTCGACTTGTCACTGCCGCATTTAAAGCCCGTCCACTTTGTTTCGTCAACAGCGTCGCCGTCAAATTCATCACACCAGGTCATCGTAAAACGATCGAGGTCGAGGATCGCGGCATTTGGGGGAGGCGGAATGATGACGGGATTTGAAGGAATGGTCACCTCCGACCAGAACACTCCAGAGGTCAGAAAACTGATGAGCGCCTGCAATAAAGCGATGGTCTTAAGTAAAAACACTGGTAGATCCATATTTGTTCTTCGGCATTTGAGATGCAGGCTGATAGGGCAGTTAGTACAACACGAAGGGGCTGTCATGCAGCCCCTTCAAACCTTGCGTGAGCTTTGATGCTTTGCAACAGCCCCTCAAGCGAAGTTATCTTCTGCCCTTTTTGCCGTCGGGCGGCGGGGGCATGCCGGGGCCTACGGGGATCCTGCCGCGCTGCGAAGGCGCAGGACGGCCCACGCTGGGCTTTGGCGTGCGCAGCGGTGCAGGTCTTGGCGCAGTGCGCTGCACGGGAGCGGGCCTTGGAGCGGTGACGTGCCTTCTGACGACGACCCCTCTCGGGGCCGGCATGGGGCCGCTGGTGGGACGCGGGCCGGGCGCGGCGCCTCTTAAACGCGCAGCCCTCGGCAGCACCGTCGGGCGGAAGCCGCGAACGCGGGGCATGAAGAGCAAAAGCGGTTCAATGCGCAGCGCCAGCTGTGTGATGCCGATCGCAAAAAAGCCCAGCTGATTCAGATAGGGGATGTCGATATAAGCCAGATACCGGTCGTCGACCTGAGCGGCGAACTCTTTATAATCCGTGATCTCCATGGTTTCAAAATCGCGGATGTAGTCAAAGTCGCCAAAGCCGTTGTTCCTTTGGAACACGTAATGCGCCATGAGCAGCCCTCCCTTTTTTATTGTTGTGATTTGATTATAGCATATGTTTTTGCACTTGAAAAGAAGAATTCAGAAAAAAAGACGCCTTACGTGGCGTCTTTTTGCTCCCGAGCCTTCTTTTCAAGCACATAGGCCTCGATACCCTTTTGCATATACAGTAAGCCGTCGTTAAAATGCTTGTGCTTCAGTTTTTCCGGCACGGGGCACAATTCCGGCGGCTCCATGCTGAAGGGCTCTACGCCCTCCTCGCCCTTGCAATCGAAGGCGTAGTTCCATTCCTTGTCCACGTATTCGGATCTCATCGCATTTTTGCTCCAGCAAAGGTAAAGCACGTCCCGGCGGTCGATCTCGTTGGTGATGCGCTCCCACCAGTCCTCCCCCATGCGCAGCTTGTCCACGTCGATAAACACGTTTTCCCTTCCGTAGATCGCGCTCATCACCCTGGCGATCGTCATGACCGTTGGGCGATCCTCGCTGGAATAGGATAAAAAGACCGAGAGCACGTCCTTTCGCAACGCCTCGAGCTTTTGCGCATAAGCGGAGGTGCACTGCGCCGTGAATTGCAGGCGCGTGATCAAAAGCCCATCCGCGTACACCTGGGCCTTCAGCAGGATGGAGGGCTTGGCAAAGTCCTCGGGCAGCTTTACGCCGAAGTTGAAATCCAGATAGCCGCCCTGCCAAAGCTGCGCCGCCTCCGCCTCCTCGATCTCCACGTCCGGGGAGCTTAGGACGATTTTGACTTCTGCGCCCTCTCGGACTTTGGCAAAGCCGCTTTTGGTCTCCTGTACGGGCACATCGAAGGAAGCGATCAGCTCGTCCACCTCGCGGCGGTACTCCTGCTCGTACATCAGCACGTGGACGATGGTATATTGGCCCTTCAAAAACGCTTTAGGGGCCAGCGCGGAAAACTGTACGCGGCTTGTCTGCTGCATGGAAGACGGCATCTGCAGGCCGCCCTGCTGGATTGGAGCGCCGCAGCCCGGGCAAAAGCGCATGCCCGCCCCAAGCCTTTGCCCGCACATGGAGCAAAAGCGCGGCGCAAGGCCGGGATTATGCGGACTAACAGTGTCTTCCTCCCAGAAGGGATCGGAGATAGGACGATTGCCACTGGTATCGCGCGCAATAGAGAAGGCATCTTCATCGGCGTCCTGCCAGCCATCATCCCAGGGGAAGGATGCAGATTCCATAAAATTTCCGGCGCTTTGGGGCACTTGGAACGAAGCTTCATCTTCTCTTGCGGTGGGAAACGTTTGGTCAAAGCTTTCGCCAGGGTCTTGGCTTTCTGAGACGATGCGCACAGATGCTTCGTCGCCCGGACTGCCGGAAAAGCCCCAGTCATCCCATCCATCCAAGAGCTCTTCCGGGACGGGCATGCTTTGCATTGACACAATTCTTGTCACGCGCATGCTGTCGTCGGCGCTTATAGCCGCACCGCGCCACGGGTCGTTTTCCTGCTGTAAAGCGGCTTCGTCAAGTTGGCAGATCAATTTTTCAAGGGCATTTTGCATCTCGTCCGCAGAAGCGAATCTTGTGTATACGTCGTAAGCGCAGGCGCGCTGGATCAGGGCGTTCAGCCCGTCCTGCAAGCTTTTATCCGCCATATTGATGATGGGCAACGCTTCGCCAGCCAAGCGCTTATAGGCCGCCTTATCGAGGTCTCCTTCCGCTTCAAAGGGCAATTGACCGCCGCTTAGCAGCTCGTAGAGCATCATGCCAACGCCATAAACATCAGAAGCGGGCTGCGCCTCCCCCAGCCTGTACATTTCTGGCGCAATGTAGGAGAGGGTCCCGCATCTTACGCGGCTTTGGCAGGCCTCGCGCCTGAACATCGAAACGCCAAAATCCCCGATCAGCACCCTGCCGTTTGTATCCAAAAACAGATTGCCCGGCTTTACGTCAAGGTGCAATATGCCCCTATTGTGGATCGCGCTGAGCGCTTTGCATACGTCCGCGATGAGCAAAAGCGACTTTTGCAGGCTCAGTCTGTTTTCCTTGAGCCAGCGCCTAAGCGGCGTAAGCCAGTCTTCAAGCAGGTAGACAGCGGATCGTTCGCCGTCTTGAACGATCTCACAGTCCAGCAGCTGTACCGCGCCAGGGCAGCCGGACAGGGCGAGCATGATCTCTTTTTCGTTTTTCGCCTGCCGGAAAGAAGCTTCGTCTTCCCCGAAGGGGATGCATTTCAGCGCGTACTCCCTTTCGCCGCTTATCTTGTATACCTTGCTTGCGCGGCGGCAAATGGGCGCGCCGACGCTTCCAAGGCGCAAAAAGCGCTCGGGCAGCGAGTTTAGCTCGTTTGGATCAGCCAGGGTTTCATGGATCGCAGGCATTTTGTCCTCCTGGAGCAAACGGTCACAAAAGGGATTCGTTGAAACGATGCGTCTGCATAAGCGTTTCGTCGCTCACAAGAAAGCAGCGGCAGGGATCGCCTTGCAGCTTTGGCGGAAACATAAAATCAAACGCCTCATAGCCAAGACTTACATCCACGTTCAGCCAAGCGCCCTCCAGGCGCACGGCGTTCCACAGGTGCCTCGTCTTGCCATCGAGCGTTCCTTCCCGAAGGATGCATTCAAAATGGAGCTCCTGGGCAAGATACTGAAATGCCTTGCTCAAGCCCTTGCACACCGCCCGGCGCGTGATCAGCGCGTCATAGAGCGTCTGGCCCTTGAAGGGCCCCTCCCCATAGCTTACGTTTGAAAGCAGCCAGCGGTAAACGCCAAAAAGCGCTTGCCGCCCGGAAGATTTGTCAAAGGAGGAAAGCAGCTGTCTTCCCGTTTCAAGGATGCTTATCCTTGCTGCCTCCGCCTGCGCTTTGCTCATGCTGTAGTCAAATGCGAGGCGGCGAGCCTCCCCGTCGCCCGCAAATCGCCACCGGCCCTGAAACCAGAAAAGCGCGGGCTCGTCCATAAGCAAAGCGTGAAGGGCCGCGCTCACTTCTTCCCCTTGCGCCTTCTGCGCCTGGACGGCGGGGGCATGCTTAAAGATCCCCTCGCGCGCCAGGCGGTAAAGCGCTTGCTGCGGGCCGTTCAAGCGTTCATAGCAGAAGGCGCTCACGGTCTTTTAGACGTTAAAGCGGAACAGCGTTACGTCGCCGTCCTTCATCACATAGTCCTTGCCCTCGGAGCGGACGAGGCCCTTTTCCTTGCAGGCGGTCATGCTGCCCTCCCGAACGAGGTCATCGTAGCTGACAATCTCCGCGCGGATGAAGCCGCGTTCAAAGTCGCTGTGGATCTTGCCCGCCGCCTGTGGGGCCTTGGTGCCGCGCTCGATCGTCCAGGCGCGCACCTCCTTGGGGCCTGCGGTGAGGAAGGAAATGTAGCCCAGCAGCTCATAGCCAAGCGTTACCAAGCGGTCGAGGCCGCTTTTGCCGATGCCCATTTCGTCCAGGAACATCTGCTTTTCTTCCGGGTCGAGCTGGGCGATCTCCTCCTCCAGCTTTGCGCAGATGACCAGCACCTGGCTGCCCTCTTCCGTCGCGATGCGCTTGACCTGCTGGACCATGGGCAGCTCCTCCGCGCCCTCGCCCACGTCGTTTTCTGAAATGTTGGCGGCGTAAACGACCTTTTTGCTGGTTAGCAAAAACCAGCTTTCCATGATCTCGCGCTGCTCCTTGTTGAGCGGGGCTGTGCGCGCGGGCTTGCCCTCGTTCAGATGCGCCATCACGGCTTCCGCGGTCTCCACCTCGTCGGCGTATTTTTTGTCGCCGTTTTTCAAAAGGTGCTGCGCTTTTTCAAGGCGCTTCGTCACGGTTTCGATGTCGGCCAGGACGAGCTCGGTCTGGATGGTGTCGATGTCCCTTGCGGGATCCACGCTGCCGTCCACATGGATCACGTTTTCGTCCTCAAAGCAGCGCACGACGTGCACGATGGCATCCACCTCGCGGATGTGGCTCAAAAATTTGTTGCCCAGGCCCTCGCCCTTGCTGGCGCCCTTTACAAGGCCCGCGATGTCCACAAATTCCAGCACAGCGGGGGTATACTTTTCGGGATGATACATTTCGGCAAGCACGTCAAGACGGCTGTCCGGCACCGCGACGACGCCGGTGTTCGGCTCTATCGTGCAAAACGGGTAGTTCGCCGCCTGTGCGCCCGCATTGGTGATCGCGTTAAACAAAGTGCTTTTGCCCACGTTCGGAAGGCCCACCACGCCCAGTTTCATATTGTCAAAATCTCCTTATCGTTATTTACAGCATTATACTTCCTGTCGATAGTTATATTATACGCAAAAGCCAGCCTCATCGCAAGTGAAATATCCATCAAGCGATAAGTCTGGCAATTTTTACGAACGGGCGCGCGCTGTATTATTGTTTTCAGTTAAAAAGCAGCTCGTCTTCGTTTGTTTCTTCAGCCGTTTCTTCCTCCGGCGAGAGATACGCGCCAAGGATGGCTTGGCCCCAGCTGACGTTGGCCTCTATATCGTATTCGCGAAGTATTCCGGTGTAAAAATCGAAATACACATTTGCGTACACGGGCAGCATGGGCAGGGTCTCGTTGAAGCGCTCCTGGAAGCGGATCCATTTTTTGCAGTATTCCAAAATCTCCCCGGGCTGGGTGTGGATCATGGAAAGGGCCAGGTCGTACAGCTCTTCATCCGAAGCGTTTGTGTAGGCCCAGTTTTTGTTGCCCTCGGCATCTGTCATGAAATTGATCGAGGGATCGAAGACGATGTCAAAGTTTGAGGCCAGGTAGATCATGTCCTCGCTTCTGCCGTCCTGCTTATAATAGCGGCTGAGCAATTCGTTCATGGGCACAGCTTCAAGGCTTAGGCGGATGCCCACCTGCTCGAGGTTTCGCACAAGATAAGCTTCCAGCCACTGCCCGACGTTATTGCCAAGGGGGTAAATCAGCTTTAGGGACAGGGTGACGGTCTTACCGTCTATCTCCTTTTCGCGAAGGCCCTCTTCGTTCAAAAGCCAGCCGTCCTCCTCCAAAAGGGCGCGGGCGCGGTCAAGGTCTACGCTGTAGGGCGTTAAGCCGTCAAGGTTCAGCTGCGCCCACTCTTCGAGCGCTGCCTCGTAGGCCGCTGCTGATGCCGAATCGGACTCGTCTTCGGGTGTCTGCACGGGCGGCTCCTGCTGGCCCATGATCACGCGATACATCCACTGCCCCATGCCGAAATAGCCGTCCACGCGGAAGCCGTTGTTGCCGGTATACTGCGCGGTCACCTGATCCCGGTCCATGCACCACGCGATGGCCTGACGCACCTTCTGGCTGGAAACGGTGGGCTTTTCGCAGCAAAAGCTGATGTAGCTTAAGCCGGTCCTTGGGTAGGTGCTCATGGAGATGTTCTTTTCCAGCATGAGGTTCCAGCCCGCAAGCACGTCGTCTGCGCGCAGCACCTTGTTTAAAAGGCCAAACTCCCCTGCCGAAAGCTTTTCCATCATGGTATCGTTGTCGGCCAATGTGAAGGTAAGTCGCGGGATCAGGGGCATTTTGCCGTTTACGTCGCCCTTGAACCAGGGATTGATTTCAAATTCCGCCGTGACGCCGTCCCAGGACGTGAGCACATAAGGGCCGCTGACCACGGAGGGATGGGACATGTAGCCTGTTTGCTCGTCCAGCACTGTCTTTTTTAATAGCTCTGCGGTAAAGAGGGGCTCGCTGATTGCCTCGTCGATGTTTGCAAGGTAGACACCCTGTCCGTCGTCGCACACCTTTACGCCGGGCGCGATCACGCTGATCGGGTAGGGATTGCACATGATCAGGCCAAGCTCGTAAAAGAAGGGCAAATAGCGGCCGTCCAGCGTGATCATGAGCATGGAGTCGCTTATCACCTGTACGCCGGAGAGATACTTTTGTTCTCCGTTCAGATAGGCCTCGCAGCCCAGAAAGTGCTCGCGCCGCAAGGGCGTACCGCCCGCGCCCTCGACTTCGGGCGCGATGCTCAAAAGAAAGCTGAAGGCGTAATCCCACGCGGTGATGGGCGTACCGTCGGACCAGTACAGATCGTCGTACAGCGCGATAATGTAGCTTTTGTTGCCTTGCTCGTCTATCAGGTAGTCGATGCCTGCCACCACGGATTCATCCGGCAAAAAAGAGCCCATGTCGGCATTCCACATGACCAGATTGTATCCGTGCAACAGGGTGCGAACGTCGATGTCGGTAGTGGAATTGCCCCACATTTCGGTAAAAAACTGTCCGCGCATGGGCGTTGTGTTGCCAACGACGAGGTGCTCAAGATCTGCGGGCATTACTTCGGCTGCATTCTCCGCTTCGTCGGTCGGAAAGGGATCGTCCCCCACAAACAGGCCGCCGTCCTCCGCAAATCCCGTAAGGCCGCTAAGCGCCAGAAACAGCGCCAGCAGCAGCGAAAGCATTTTTTTCATTTTGTCTCCCCCTTATTCGAGGCAGTCGCCGATGTTTATAATCGCTCCAACGCCCAAGGGGGTCGGCGGATCGGTAATGGTGACGGTGTCCGGCGTGTAGATGACGACAAACTCGATGTGCTTTGCGGGCTGCTGACCCTCGATGAGCGGGCGCGAGCAGCGATAGCCGGGCAGGCTCGGCGAGGTGATGCTGTATCCTTCGCCGACCTTGTGGATCTCGCGCACGCTCTCGGCGGCGGTTTCGCCGTTCCAGTAGCGGTAGTGTACCGTCACGCTGAATTCCCTGTCGTCCGGCGGGGTCTGATTGCGCGTGTTGGTAAAGGTCGTTACATCCCCCTCGCTTACAGCGGCGGTCTGCGTGTAGCCGTTTACGCGAGGCTCAAGCCAGGTGTACTGGATAGGCGCGCCGTTTCGGTTGACGGGCAGGTTTTCAAGGGTCGCTTCCCAGTTGTTGGCAGCGTTCAGCGTGACGGTCTGCGGGGCGTTCCCGCCCATCAGCACCATGATGAGGCTCTCCGGACGGGCGCTCTCGTCCTCGTCCTGCCACAGCTTTCGCACAGTGAGGCTGCGCGTCGCGGGGATGTGGGTATTGGTAAAGGCGGTGGCGTTTTCCTCCGTGACCGTTTCAGTCAGCGTGTAGCCGGGGATCTCCTCCTCGGTCCAGGTGTATTCGATTTCGTTTCGGCTGTTTTCCTCAAAGCGCGGGATGTCGGTAATGGTGGCGCTCCAGTCGTTTTCCGCGTTCAGGGCCGCGGTCTGGCCGTCTGAGAGCGTCACAGTGAGCGCATCCGGGCGCAATCCGTCCTGATCGTTTGCGTCGTTCCAAATTTTGGAAACGCTTACCTCAGTAAGCTCGATCTCGTACTCGTTTAGGAAGACGGCGACATCGGTTTTGTCCTCGCCGCCCGCCTCGCGCAGGGCCTCCTGCAAATAGTACTGATCCGTCTCTTCGTCCCGATACACAGTGATTTTCAAATTATACTGTTTGGCATCGTATTGGATCGCGGTAGGTTCGCTGCCAGCGCGCTGCGCGATGGTGTAGGTGTAAACGCCGAGCTTGTCAAACTCCATTTTGGGGAAAGAGGCCGTGCCGGTGCCTTCAAGGGTGAGGGTGCAGCATCCGTCCACAGAGCCCTCCGGCATGGGAAAGGACGCATCGTCCGCCTTAAGCTCGATCACATAGCTTTCCGCAGTTTCGGGCGGCGTGCCCTGAAGCGTTACCTCTACCTGGGCGACGGCTGCAAGGCTGGCCCTTTGCCCTTCGCCCTGCGCCGCAAAGGCGCACAGCGAAAGCGCCAGCAGCAAAAGCAGCGCTGCGCCCCATAATTTAAGGAATCTTGACGATGCCATTGAAAAAACCTCCAAGCATTCGGAGAGAAATTATATGTCTGCGCTCAGCAGATGAAAAAATCAGTTCATCAGCATGAGCAGGATCGTTCGTGCGTCGGTATATTCTTCAGAGCAGGTACTAAGGGCCAGGATTCTAGGCTGCAGCCCCGCTGCGATCAACGCTTTCAGCGCTTCAAGGCCCGCTTCGTTTACGTTGACAGCGTTGTTGCACACTTTTTCAACGTACTGATCCAGGCTCAGCGTGTTCCAGTTTTCGGGGTTCATGATCTGGCTGTCGGACGCGGGCGTAAGGATGCAGCTTATGCTCTGCAGAAGAAAGTTTTCGTTTTCGGTGTACAGGACGGCTTCCGTATTCCGGGCGAAAAAGTCCGCCTGTTTGAATAGATTCACGTCGCTGAACATGCGGTGCCTGCTCATGTTGTGACCGTAGAGCAGACTGTAATTATCGCTGTAATCGCGGTGGTTTCGGGAATCTAAGTAAATGCTGCCAGCAAGGGCAAAGTTTCCGTAGACGTCAGTGTTGATGTAAGTGAGGTTATGTTCTCCCTGCACGACAGGGTAATCGATGCCGGTATTCGGCACTGTGATCCATCCGGTGACATCCGGATTGATCTTTTGCATTTCCGCAAGAGGAGACTGGGCTTCTTCGCCCTGGGCGTTTTGCTCCTCAGGGGTCCTTGAAGACATAAGACTTCTCATTTCCTGAGTAGGACCTTCCGCCTGGGCATAGATCTGGCCGTTGTCCCAAAGGGCAAAGCCCGCGTATAACAGGCTTACCGCGATGCACAGTCCCGCGCACAGACTTACCAGTGCGTTTGCGAAATTCAGAATGCGTCTCATGCTTCCTCGTTTTGTAAGTGATTGCTTTAGCAGAAATTGCCCGGAGACCGGGAGCACCGCTCTCCGGGCAAAAGGGTGTTTTACTTAGATGAACTCAGTTCAAGCCTTGCTTAGAACTGCTCCTTGCGGCGGCGAACCACCAGCAGGGCGGCACCAAGCAGCGCCAGGGCCATGATCATCATGTAAGGCAGGGTATCGACGGAGATACCGGTGTCGATCACGATGTTCTTGGTGTTGGTGTAATCGACCGTACTGTCGACCTTTGCTGCCACGGTTCCGGTCTCGGATCCGACTGTAGTTGTATAGCCATCCTGATTCGCTTCGGTTTCGCTGACGCTGTAGGTCACACCCGCGGGGATGTTTTCAAGGGTGATCTTCTGACCATGCTTGAGCTGGAGGGCGAAGGTTTTGGTGCCAGTCCAGTTGGCGGCGATTCCGGTGGCGGGCACAGCGGTTTCTCCCTCTTTGAAGGAGGTGAAGTTGCTGTCAGTCTTGACAGTAATGGGCGCGTTCACGGTGTCGCCTTCAGGAGCGGTCAGGGTCACGGTGAAGTTCCATACCTTTGCGGTATCGCCCTGGTTGCCTGCTACGGTCTTTGAGATCTCAAGAGTGCCCGCGCCGTAGGTATTTACAAAATCGTCGATCTTGGTGCCAGTTGCAGATCCTTTATGCACGGCAATACCGCCGATTTTGTAGCTGCCGGCCGTTTCGCCGTTGATAACGGTAACGACCAGGTACAGGGTATCGGACATATAGGTGATACCGGCGACATTGGTGTCAGTTTCCTTGATCTGGTAGCTGTATACGCCAGGCACCGTATAGGCAGGCAGGGAAACTTTGATCTCAGCTATATCCGTACCGGCATTTACAGTTACGTCTGCGATCGTAGGTGCGGGAATGGGGCTGGGAGCCGTTGTACCAGCGTTTTCGAAGCTTCCCTCTGACACTTCGAACTTCAGAACGTCAGCCGGGTTCACTGCGCTGTCGTTACCGACTTTTTCGTAGGTTTTGGTTATAATAAAGGTAATCGGGTCGGTTCCGATGGCAGGGTTCCCGATCTCCTTGCCAATGTCAGGCACAGTTGTCGTCTCACCTTCGGCCAGCGCGGCCACGCTCACCATTGCCAGCATCATGGCCAGCAGGATCGCAAGGAATTTTTTCATGTTCGTCCTCCTAAGTAGTGAATGTATGTTACGGCGAGCGCCGTAAACACCAAATCGTATGGGGAGCTGATCCCCTGTGGTTGAGATTGCTCTCAAGGGTTGCTTTTCCCTACAGGCCGCGCCGGCGCAGGATGGAGATCACCTTGCCCTCGACGCTTTTTACAGGGACGGTTCCTGTGTCGCGGCTGTCCTTTGCCTGGGTGCGGTAATCGCCCAGCACGAACAGCTCGCCTTCGGGAACCTTGAGGGGATAGCTCGCGCCATCCCGGGGGTAGGTCGGGAACACGATCTCGCCCGTTTGACGCACGCCGTTGACGCTGAGATCGCCGTCCTGCGTGATCATCACGATATCCCCCGCTGCGGCGGCGACGCGGCCGATCAGCCGCTGCCCCTCGCAGGTGTAGGTGATGATGTCACCGGATTTCAGCTTTTCCCCCGTCAGCGCCATCAGGCCTGTGCGGTACACGATGCACAGATCGCCGTCCTTCAGCGCGGGAAACATGTTCTGCCCATGATTCTGGGTCAGCAGAAAGGCTTGCGTAAACACAAGATACGCAATGAGCGCAATCAGTGCGATCCGTCCAAATAGCGCTAGCCACCCTTCGCGGTCAAACGCCCGGCGGCGTCGCTGGATGATCACGTCCTGAATGCTCATAGTATCCTTTGTGATACTGTCACCTCCTTGCTGCCCTGTCGCCGGTCGGCGCTTCGTCCTCGGGGAAGGGCTTAACGCTTCGCGGCGGGAATATGGGTCTTAGGTCTGATTACCCGCTTCCGAATCCCCGGGCGTTTCAGACTGGGTTGGGGCGGCTGCCTGCTGGCTTAACAGCGCATCGTAGCGCGCGCGCTCCGCCAGCAGCGCCTCTTTGTACATATCGTCCAGCTCGCTGATCTTTTTGAAGACGTCGCTTTCGCGTACACCGCCAAAGATGCGCTTGCGGAACTTCAGGTTTTTGAGCCAGAGCGCGATCTTCTGCTCCTGCTCCTGTTGGAAGGATAAGGCCATTTTCAGTCCTCCCTTTTGCGGCGCTTGAAGGGCGCAAGCAGCGCAAGCATCAAAACGCCAAGCGTGATAAGCACAAGATAAGGCAGGCTGTCCAGCGCGATGCCGGTTGGAATGACCACGTTCAGGCTGTTGGTGTAGCTGATCGCGGCTCCTTCCGCCAGCAGAGTGAAGGCGCAGGTCCGGGCCTGTTGGCTGTCTTCGGATGCGGTATCCTCCCCGCCGGGAACGCTGTGGCTCGTGCTGTAGCCGGAGCCGTTCGTCTCAAGGATCGTGAGCATAGCGCCGATCGGCAGATCGGGCAGGGTGACGCTTTGCCCGTGCTTTAAGGAAAAGCTGAGGACTGTTCTGTCCGCGTTCAGGCTTACGCCCTCGGGCGCTGTGTAATCGGAAGGCAGCGCGCTTTCGAGCGTCACGGTGAAGGCAAACGGCGTTTCCCGGTTGCCCATGTTGCCGTCGACGATTTTTGAAACGCTGAGGGATGCAGTATCGCGCGTATAGGCGTTGACCAGTTGCGCACTTGCCGTCTTCCCTTTTTCGACCGCGACCTGTCCGCCGCCGCTTGCGCTTAAGCTGTAGGTTTCGATCTGCGCTGCGCCGCCCTCCTCCGTGCCCTGCTCCGTTACAGTATAGATGCCTGCGGGCAGGCCATCGATGCTGATCGGGCTGTCCGGAGTAAGCCCCGTAAAGCTGTAGGCGGTCTCAGAAAGTGACGCGTCGCTTTGCACGTACAGGGTCTTTCCATTCGCTACCGTAGTGACAGTGAAGGAATAGGTCTTGCTTCCTGCCGCGCTTTCCGGATCGATCGTCACGATCTTTGTGACGGTAAGGCTTCCGGCATCCAGGGTGTTTGTGATGGTTCCGCCGTTTACGGCGGGAGAGCCGCTTGCGCTGTAGCCGGAAGGCACGCTGTCTTCGGAAACGCTGTATTCATAGGCCTGACCCGCGCTGTTCTTTTCGGGAAGGCCCGTCCAGGTGTAGACCCAAGCATCGCCGTTTTTAGTGACGGTCGGCAAAAGGTCCACGAGGTCGTTTTGGCGTTTCAGGGTAAGTGTGAGGTTTTCCGGGCGCAGGCCGTATTTGTCGCTGCCGTCTGCCCAGGCTTTGGTCACGCTTACGCTTACCTCGGAATAGCTGTTGGTAAAGCTTACGCCTGCGACCGTTGCGTGCAGTTGCCCCTGTCCGTCGTCTGTAACGGTGACCACAGCGGTCTTGCCGCTTGCAGCAGCGCTGTCGTTTACCACGCCCGGCACGTCGCCGCTTTCGGTGATGAGGTATTCGTAGGTCCCGGGCTGCGTGTAGGTAACGGCGGGATAGCTGACCGTGCCGCCTGTGGCGTCAGGGTTCTTTACCGTGACAGCGGAAGGCATTACCGCGCCGTCCACCGGGGCGATGATGAAGGTGTACTGCTCAGTGATGTCCGGGGCAGTGCCGCTTTGGACGCTTAGGACCTTGGTTACCGGGATCTGCGCCGCGACGCTGCTTGCCTGATAGCTGTTTGTAAAGGCGACCAGGTTTTCGCCCTCCTGGATCGTGCCGCTCTTTACGGGCGCGTCCGGCGTGTAGCCCCGGGCTGCGGCCTCCGCGATGCTGTAGGCTGCGCCGACGGGAAGGCCCGTGAGAGTTATGCTTTGTCCGTGCTTCAGGCTGAAGCTGCCCTGGCCGTTTGTAAGCGTAACGCCCCCAAAGCTGCCGGTAAGCGCCGGCGTATCGCTGACGGTGATGGTAAAGGCAAAGCTCTTGCTTGCATCCAGCGTAAAGCCTTCCGGGACCGTGACGGTTTTGCTGATCGTAAGGGGCGCGGTTTTGTGCGTGTAGGCGTTTGTGATGCTGACCCGGTTGCTTCCCGCTCTGCTTACGACGAGAGGATTTCCCGTGGTGCTTACGCTTACGTCGTATTCAGGATGCGTATAGCCTTCCTCTGCAAAGGCATATTCAAGGCCAACGCCCGCGTCTTTGACCGTCCAGGTATAGGTGGTGCCGTTTACCGTGACGTCCGGATCCGTAAGCTTTAGTTCACCAAGCACGCTGCCGTTTACGGAGTAGACGATCTTGAAGCCGGACTTCAGTGCGTCAAGATCCGTTTGGGTAAGACCGGTAAAGGTCTTGGTCACGCTTATGTCCTTTCGCTCCGCGTAGACGTTTGTGAAGGAGGCCGCGTTTTGCCCGTCGGCTGTTACGCTCACTTCCGCCTGCGGGGCGGGGCTTGCGTACACCGCGTAGCCCTGCAGGGCGTAACCGCTTTCTGTAAAGACGACGTTTTGCCCAAGCGGGATCTTTTCAAGCGTCCAGCTGTAGACGAGGCCGTTTGCGCTGGCCGAGCCGTTTTCCTTTGTGAAGACCACGCTGTTATAGTCGTTGGTGATCGCAAAGGCGGCGGGGATGTCGCTTGCTTCGATGCCCTCGAAGGTTTTGGTCACTGTTACGTCCGCCTTCGTGCGGGTATAGGTGTTTACGAAGCTTGCGGTATTTTTAGCGGTATCCAGATCGATGGTAAGATCAATCGAGAAGCTGCCGTCCGTTTCCGTGAGGGTCTGCGCCTGTCCGCCAGCCACTGCGGCGCTGGCCGCTACGGTGAAGTAGTCGTTTTGGTAAGCGCTTTCCGTGAGGCTTAGGATGCTTTCGTAGGGTACGTCCTCGATCACCCAGGTATAGCTCAGCCGATCCGCGCTTACGCTTACGCCTTCGTCCGTCAGCTTCAGAATGCCCTGGGTCTTGTGCTGGGCATACTGGTCCTGATAGGCGATTTGGTAAGCGGAGGGGATCTCGTCCGCTTCTATGCCTGCAAAGGTCTTGCTTACCGTTACGTCGTAGGGAGCCGGTTCCCAGACGGCGTACATGGCGTGATAGGGCTCGGCCTCGTCCGCCGCCACCTGGGTGACCGCCTGTGTCCCGGCGATGCCGCTGTCCATCTCGTAATACGTTCCGTTTTCGTACTTCAAATAGACGTCCGCCACGGTCACGGGGTAGTTGGGACGCAATGTCCCGTCCTCGCCCTCGGCTTCCTGGATGCGCGCCCAGCCAAGGAAGGTGTAGCCGGGCCGGGTCTGCGCAGGAACGATGCTCACTGCCTCGTTGATGTGCAGGTGCAGGTCGCTTCGGATCGCGCTGGTCTCCACCCCGTCATTTTTGAACCAGTGGATGTGCGTGGGCGTCTTTTCTTCCCTGTCGCCGTACTCGGCGCGAAGCTGCACGATGTACTGGTACTTCGGGTTTTGCTCAGTGTGTCCCGCAAGCTCAGTGCGCTGGGCGTTTTGCTTTAACACCTCGAAAGTGTCGCCCGCAAAAACGTGCACATTGGTATCCACAAACTCGCTTCCGTTCCAGGTCTGCACGACCCAGTGCAGGAACTGCTTCGTTTCGTCGTTCGGAATGGGCGCGGAATAGGCCGTGGCCTCCGCCCTGTCCAGATAGTAGGTGAGCGGGTCGAAGCGCACTGTGTCGCCGCCTTCAAAGGTGCCTTCCATTGAGACGAAGCGCACGTTGATGCCCTGCGCGCCCTCGATCTTTGCGCGCCATTTGGCGTACAGGTCCAGCTTTTTGGTAATCCAGAATCGACCATTGATGCTGTCGCTGTTCGTACCGGGGCCGATGAGCACGCCGTAGCTGTTGTAGGGATCCGTGTAATCTGTCTGCTTGTCGTAGGCCGCTGTAACCGTTTGTTCGTTTAACACATAGGCGTTAAAGTTGAACGGCTTTTTGAGCGCGGCGTCCGTGTACCAGCCGATCAGCTCGTATTCGTCGCGGAGGGCGTCGAT
>CADBNW010000216.1 GCA_902796025.1 uncultured Eubacteriales bacterium | reverse complement strand
GGGCGACGTAAACGTCTCCGCCATGGACGAATACCGCGAGGTCAGCCAGCGCTATCAGGAGCTCTCCGTCCAGCGGGACGACCTGATTCGCGCAAGGGACGACCTGCTGAACATCATCGCGGAGCTCTCCAGCAAAATGGAAAAGCAGTTCCGCGCGCAATTGGAGCAGCTGGACATCTACTTTAGCCAGACTTTTACGGAGCTCTTCGGCGGCGGGCACGCCCACATCTCGCTGGAGGATCCCCAAAACGCGCTCACCAGCGGCATCCAGATCCAGGCGCAGCCACCGGGCAAAAAGCTGCAGCTGCTAAGCCTCCTCTCGGGCGGCGAAAGGGCGCTTACCGCCATCGCCATCCTCTTTGCGATGCTGAAACTGAAGCCCACGCCCTTTTGCATGCTGGACGAGATCGAGGCCGCGCTGGACGACGCCAACATCGACAACTTTGCAGATTATTTGAAGACCTATTCGGAAAAGACCCAGTTTGTGGTAGTCACCCACAGAAAAGGCACCATGGCGCGCTGCGACGCGCTCTATGGCGTGGCCATGGAGGAAAAGGGCGTATCCAAGCTGGTCAGCGTAAAGCTGCAGGACACCGAATAGAACGCTTTGGAGGATATAAAAAATGGGACTGTTCAGTAAAATCAAGCAGGGCCTTATGCGCACCCGCGGACGCATGGGCGCGCAGATGGACGAGCTGGTGGAAAACACCAAAGAATTGGACGAGGACTTTTTTGAGGAGCTGACCGACATCCTCGTCATGTCCGACGTGGGCGTGCCGACCGCCACAGAGGCCGTTGCACAGCTCAAGGCGGAGTGCACCGAAAAAAAGATCAAGGATCCCGTTCAGGCCAGGGAGAGCTTCAAGCGCATCCTTGCCGATCACATGAAGGCGGAGCCCATGAACCTCAAAAGCCCCTCGGTGCTGTTCATCATCGGCGTAAACGGCGTGGGCAAAACCACCTCCATCGGCAAGCTCGCCTCCCGCATGAAGGCCATCGGCCGCCGCGTGGTGATCGTGGCGGGCGACACCTTCCGCGCCGCCGCCGCAGAGCAGCTAAGCGTCTGGGCGGAGCGGGCGGACGTGCCCATCGTAAAGCGCGGCGAGGGCGCGGATCCCGCAAGCGTCGTCTATGACGGCGTGCAGGCGGCCAAGGCGCGCCACGCCGACATCGTCATCGTGGACACCGCAGGGCGCCTGCACAACAAGACCCACCTGATGGACGAGCTCAAAAAGATGGCGCGCGTCGTCGAGCGCGAATTCCCCGAGGCCGCCCGCCACGCGCTGCTGGTGCTGGACGCGACCACCGGCCAAAACGGCCTGAACCAGGCGCGGGTATTCAAGGACGTGACCCAGCTTGACGGCATCATCTTAACCAAGCTGGACGGCACCGCCAAGGGCGGCATCGCCGTAGCCATCCGCCGCGAACTGGATCTGCCCGTCCGCTACATCGGCGTGGGAGAGGGCATCGACGACATGCAGCCCTTCAACGCCCAGGAGTTCATCGACGCGATTTTCGGCTGACGAAAGCTCAGCTTCAATCGATAGGCAAAGGCGGTACTTTTATGAACATCATCCAAACCGATCACCAGTACGTGGCGGGCACGTACAAGCGCTTCCCCGTGGCGCTGGTCCGGGGAAAGGGCGCCATAGCCTTTGACGACGAAGGCCGCAGGTATATCGACCTTGGCAGCGGCATCGCCGTAAACTGCCTGGGCTACGGGGACGAACAGTGGAAAAACGCGGTCAAAGCGCAGCTTGACCAGCTGCCCCACGCCTCCAACCTCTACCACACCCAGCCCTGCGCGCGCCTTGCGCAAATGCTGTGCGAGCGCACCGGCATGAAGAAGGTCTTCTTCGGCAATTCCGGCGCGGAGGCCAACGAGTGCGCCGTAAAGGTGGCAAGAAAGTACGCCTTCGACAAATACGGCGACGAGTCCCACAGCACGGTCATCACCCTCAAAAACTCCTTCCACGGAAGGACCCTTGGCATGCTCTCGGCGACCGGCCAGGACCACTTTCACCAGTACTTCGGCCCCTTTACCCCCGGCTTCGTCTACGCGGACGCCAACGACATAAAGAGCGTGCGCGCCCTGGCCGAAGAGCACGCCTGCTGCGCCGTGATGGTAGAGATGATCCAGGGGGAGGGCGGCGTCATGCCCCTGGACTACGGCTTTGTAAAGGGCATCCGCCAGCTCTGCGACGAAAAGGACATGCTCTTTATCGTGGACGAGGTGCAAACCGGCAACGGCCGGACCGGCAGGCTCTACGCCTATATGAATTTTGAGCGCCAGCCGGACGTCGTCACCACCGCAAAGGGCCTTGGCGGCGGCCTGCCCCTGGGCGCGTGCCTGATCGGCGAAAAAGCGCAAAACACCCTGGGCTACGGCGACCACGGCTCCACCTTCGGCGGAAACCCCGTCGCCTGCGCGGGCGCGATCAGCATCCTGGAGCGCCTGGACGAGCGCCTCATGCAAAACGTCCGCGAGCGCAGCGCCCAGATCTTCGACGCCTTGAACGGCATAAAGGGCTTAAAGTCCATCAGCGGCATGGGCCTCATGCTGGGCCTTGAGACCGAGCGCCCCGCCATCGACATCGTAAACGCCTGCCTGCAGCGCGGC
>CADBNW010000215.1 GCA_902796025.1 uncultured Eubacteriales bacterium | reverse complement strand
TGCTCTCGCAGGGCAAGCTCTGCTTCGCAAAAATCGTCCTCGGGGCGGAAGGTTGACTTGCCCATGGCAAGTCAATCCCACGCAGAGCGTGGGATGCCGACGGCTCAAATCAGAGATTTGAGACGCGGCACCGCAAGCCGCCCCTGCGGATTGAAAGTTGGAGGGGCTTCGGCCCCTCCAAACCACCCTGGGGTTTTGCACTTGTGCAAAAGCTTCTTCATGAATAAATATAGTCGAAGGTGATTTCTATGAAACGCTTCTTTTCCGGCCTCTTATGGGCCTATATACAAATCGTGATCGGCTGCGTGCTTGGCGGCGCGGCCTATCCCCTCTTCATGACCCCCAACAACATCGCCCCCGGCGGCCTGACCGGCGTGGGCGTGATTTTGAACTATCTGTTCAGTCTTCCCGTCGGCACCACGTCGCTTGTGTTGAACGTGCCGCTGTTTATCATCGGCTATCGCTCCATCGGGCGCGTTTTTGCGTTTCGAAGCCTCGTGGCCACAGTGCTGTTTTCCCTGTTCATCGACATTTTGCCCCTGGAGCCGATGACGCTGGATCCCCTGCTTGGCACGCTGTTTGGCGGCGTACTGCTTGGCATCGGCCTTGGTCTGATCTTAAGGGGCGGCGCGACCACAGGCGGCACCGACATGGTGGCGCGCATGGTGCACAAGCGCTTTCAGTTTATCACGGTGGGCTCGTTTTTATTTGCGCTGGACTTTCTGGTGGTGATCGCGGCGGGCTTTTTCGTGGGCAGCACGGCGGCGCTGTACGCGCTTATCAACATCTACGTCGCAAGCCGCGTGGTGGACGCGGTCATGACCGGCTTTGGCGGCAACAAGGCCTGCTTCATCATCTCCGACAGCTGGGAGATGATCTCTCAGCACATCATGCAGCAGATGAACCGCGGCATCACTCAACTGCACGCGCGCGGCGGCTACACCGGCAAGGAAAAGCCCGTGGTGCTGTGCGTCATCAGCCGCCAGGAGGTCATGGCGCTCAAATCCATCGTCCGCCAGGACGACGAAAGCGCCTTTATGTTTATAACAGAAGCCCACGAAGCCATCGGCGAGGGCTTCGCGGGCCTGACGGATGAAGAATAAGAAACAGCTATCAGCTGGCAGCTAACAGCTAACAGCTAACAGCTAACAGCTAATAGCTAATAGCTAATAGCTACCCTCTATATCCCGTACTCCCTCTTCAGCATCTCCGGGTCGTACTTCGCGCGGCGGTTCGGGCAGTCGATCTTGGGACAGAGCTGGCAGCTTTCAAAGCCGTGCTCTGAAACATACATGATGCCGGAGCCGGATTTTACCGGGCGCATCAGAAAGCTCTTTTCCAGCAGGATGCCGGTTTTGTCGTAGACGTTGCCAAGCAGCTCAAACAGCGGGGCCTGCTGGCTGATCGGCCAGTCCACCACCGAGCCCGGCGCAAGGGAGTAGATCTTTTTTGTGCCCAGAAACTCCTGCATGTATTTTTTGAAGGACGCGCCGGCGCTCCTTAAGGCCATTTCGCACAGCATGTCCGCCCAGTAGCGGTACAATTCGTCATCCAGGCTCTTTGCGTATTCGTAGGCCGCACGGCCGCTGGTGCCCACGAAGGGGTAGACCGTCTGCGCCCCGGCCTTTTGCAGGTTTACGCTGATCACGCGGCTTGTAAATTCCACGCCGCCGATGGTCACATGGTCGCCGTCGTTTTTCTGCACGCTTTCCCTGCCCAGGTAATATACGGGCTTGATCAGGCCAAGCGTCTTTTCATAGATCTCGTCAAAGTCCTCCCTGTCATCGTCCAGCACCCGCAGCTTTTTGAGGGCGGTATCGTAGGGAACCTCCCAGGATAGCTGCTCCAGCAAAAATCTTTCGCCCATTTGCACGCCTCCGTTTCAATAAACCCTTTAGATGCTTCTTGCTTTTTCCACCACCCAGCGGATCCTTTCGTCCGCGAGGGAACCGTTCAGGCTGCAGTCCGCGCCCAGAATATAGCCCTTTTTGCCGCCCTGGGTGATCAGCTTTTCCGTTTCGCGCTCGATCTCCTCGCGGCTGCCGGTGTACAAAAGGCTGCCCACGCGGTTGTCAAAGCCGCCCCAGACGCTTGCGCCAAACTGCTTTTTGGCTTCATCTATGTCCATAAGGTCCATGTACCTTGACCAGCTGACGACGGGGGTCTTATAGTCCTTCCATACTTCCAGGCGGTTTGGCACGCCCTCCCACGCGCAAAAATGGATCGCGTTCAGGTCGCTTAGTCCGTTTGCATAGTCCAGCACGTCCTTTTCCGCCGGGGTCAGCCACGCGCGGTATTCCTCCATGGTGAAACGATCGACTTCACCGTTTTGCACGCTGTAGAAAATGCCGTCCGCTCCCGCGTCGCAAATCAAGCCCTTTACCAGCAGCTTAAGATCCTCCGCCACGACGCGGCAGGCGTACATCATGGCCTCGGGATCCTCCCGCACAAGGCGCATGATCGCGGGATAGCCCAGCCTCAGCCGCAGGCAGGAGAAGGGCACGAACACCAGATACAGCGACACGCATTCCCCGTTCAGAGCGTCCACCACCTTGCGGGTGCGGCGGATCTGGCCTCGGATGTAGGGATGGTTCGGCCCAAGGGGCTCAAGCCGGTACAGATCCTTTGCGCTTTTGACGCTGTCCGGGTCTACCGTGGGCCAGCCGAAATAGCCGTCGCCGGAGAGCTTCATAAAATCCACGTCCGTGTTATCAAAGGAGGCCCGCTGATGCGCCGCAAAGGCGCTCTCGTCGTCCCAGTACTCCTTTGGCACGTGCTTCCACATGCACACCGGCACGTGGTCGACCTCCTGGCCGCGAAAGGCGGCGAGCACCCGCTCTCTCTTCGTCATGGCAGATGCCTCCTGTCAGTTTGCTGCGCGGTTTTGATCCTTTTGCATCGCACGTTCGATGGCTGCGATCCTGTTGCTCAATGTGGGATGGGAGTACTCCATTTTTACCAGCACAGGCGAGGGCGCAAGGTTTGCAAAGTTTTCCCGCGCGAGAGTCTTAAGCGCGCTGATCAGCGGCGCGCCGTAGCCCTCCTGTACCGCCTGCGCATCGGCACGGTATTCGTGGCGGCGGGAAATGGCGTTGGTGATAAGGCCCGTAAGCGGAGACAGGATCTCAAGCTCTATGCTGCCTACCAGGATCATCGCAAAACCGTAGTTTACGCTTTCAAAGCCGAAGGGCACGAACAATTCGGCAAAGCATACCGTAAGGTAGGCCGCAGCGGCGATCAGACAGACGTTCACCAGATTCAGCAGCTGCATTTTTTTCGTGTCGCGGTGCAGCCCGTGCCCCATTTCATGGGCAAAGACCGCGCAGATCTCATCGGGCGTGGACGAAGCCACCAGCGTATCGTACAATACGATCGTTTTGGTTTTGCCAAGCCCGGTAAAATAGGCGTTGGACTTTTTGGAGCGGCGGGAGGCGTCCATCACCTGGATCGCGCGCACGGAAAAGCCGTGTCCGCTGAGCAGGGCTGTGAGCTTGTCCTTGAGCTCCCCGTCCTCAAGGGGCGTAAACTTGTTGAAGATCTTGCTGAGGAACGGAAACAGAAAGCTGATCATCAGCGCAAACACAAACAGCACCCCGGCAAACACCACGGGCATGAGCGCGCCCAGCCACTGGTGAAAGCCGCAAAGCATAAAGGTAAGGGCAAGTGACAGGATAAGGCTGATCAAAAGCTGCTTTATCTGGTCGGCGACAAAGGTGCCCTTCTTCATGGTGTTAAAGCCGTACTTTTGCTCCACCACCATGTCGTCTATGTAGCCAAAGACGCAGGCCAGAACGCTGTCGCAGAGGGTAGACAAAAGCGTTACCGCAAGCGAGCACCAATACACGTTTTTGCCAAACAGCGCAGCAAAGGCCGAGTAGGCGTTCGTTGCGATGAGCAAAACCATCATCACAAAGGAGCCAAGCGTGGAACACAGCGACACGCGCAGCTTTTCCGCGGAATAGCTGCGCCATTTGGCGTAGCGCTCCTTGTCGTACACGTCGCGCACGTTTTCGGGAATGGGGTTTGAAAAGCTCTTTTTCTCCAGCCACAGCTTCCACAGCTTGTACAGCCCGATCACACAAAGCAGGATGAGCGCCAGGGTCTTATAGTTCATATGTTCCTTCCTTTCTGGCATCGTCCCAAAGCGATGCGATTGCACCTCTCATTTAAGTATAGCCCATGATCCCGCGCACGCTTACGTCCCCCACGCGCAGCGGCATGAGCCCGTCCTCGGTTTTTAAAAGCAGCGCGCCGTCTGGCAAAAGCTCCAAGGCCTCGCCAGTCAGGCTCCTGCCCTCGCTTGTCGCCATCACGCGCTTGCCGAGCGTGGCGCTTAACGGCCTGATCGCCGTGATCACCGCGGCAAGGCCGCCTGTCAGCAGCATTTCAAGGGCTGAATCGAAGTCCTCCAAAAAGGCGTCCACCACTTCGTCCGCCTGCAGCGCCACCCCGGTTTCGCCCTGCACGGAGCCAGCCCAGGGCAGCTCCTTTGGAAAGGTGAGGGTCGTTAGGTTTATGCCTATCCCACACACCGTCCATTTGAGGACATCCCCCTCAAAGCCGCTTTCGCACAGGATCCCGGCCAGCTTTTTGCCGTTTCGCACAAGATCGTTTGGCCACTTGATGCTGATGTCCGCGCCGGTCAGGCGCTTGAGGCTTTTTGCGCCCGCAAGCGCGCATACGAACACCAGCCCCGCCGCGTTATCGTTTGTAAGGCGCGCGTCCTTTACCAGGATCGAAAACCACGCGCCCTCCCCCTTGCGGCTGACCCAGCTGCGGGAAAGCCTTCCCCGTCCAAGGGTCTGCTCCGCGGCCAGGGCGACCAGCCCGTTTTCGGCCTCGTCCGCCATTTCCTTGAGCCTTAGATTTGTAGAGTCCGTAGATTCATATCTTAGGATCTGATGCATACAGCTTCCCCGTTAAATTTGGTTTTGCCCCTCGTTTTGCTTGACAAAGCCGCGCACCCCCACTAAAATAGAGCTGTTATGCGGGTATGGCGGAATTGGCAGACGCGAAGGATTTAGGTTCCTTTGCCCAACAGGTGTACAGGTTCGAGTCCTGCTACCCGCATCAGGCGAGGGGCTGTTGCACAGCCCCTCGCTTTAAATGGATCAAAGATCCATTTAAAGCGCCTGGTTATGTTGCCCATAGGTGCAAGCTTAAGCAAAACGCCGAAACGCCCCTGCGGATTATTGTTGGAGGGGCTGCGGCCCCTCCAAATCCCCCTGGAGCTTTTGCGCTTGTGCAAAAGCCCATTTTTTTATTGCTGTTGCTGCAATTGCGCGATCAGCCCTCTTAGCTTTAAGGGCTTCGGTTTTCTTCTGATCACCCCGGCAGAGCGCCCGTCGTACTGGCACAGCGCCTTGTGGCGGCAATAGCGGCACGCGTTGCGCGAGGAGGCCGACATGGGCGAGATCTCCGTGCTGCCCTGCAGGATCTGCTCCGTGGTCTCCACGCATTTATTGAGCGCGTGGCGGGTGAGCAGCTCAAATTCCTCCTGCGTGGCCGCGCAGCTTTCCTTGGGCTGTCCATCCTTATCAAACTCCACGCCGATGATCCTGCCGGGCTCGTCTGAGATCTCGTGCAGCAGCGCCGCGTCTCTGGGCGCGATGCCCTTTAAGCGCAGGGTCTTTATGCGCTCCTGCTCGATGACGGCTGCGTCGCGGCTTTCATTTCTTACAGGCTTATCGGCGACATAGAAATAGTATACGCCCGCGCTGCCAGAAGAAAAGCGCCTGCACGCGACCGCAAGATACACGAGCAGCTGCAATTGCAGTCCCGCGTAGATCTGCCCGGCGTTCAGGCTCGTCTGCCCGCTTTTGTAGTCCACGACGAAGGTGTAGCTGCGCCCGTTCATCGTGCCCATGTCCACGCGGTCTATCTGTCCGTTCAGCTCCAGCGCGCTTCCGTCCTTTAAGCGCAAAACGGGCAGGTCGTTTTTGCCAAAGTGCATTTCGATGGCCACGGGATGGAAAACGCCCTTTTCCAGCTGCCGGAACATCAGCCTCGCCGCCCGCGCCGCCGCGCGCCGCAGGGTCTGAAGCCCGGCCAGCGCCGTCGCGCTGTCCCTTGCGTAGGGCGCGATCTGCCCCGTAAGCTCCTCGTCGAAAATGCGCTGCATGCTTTGCTCTGCTGCGTCCTCGCCCATTTCGCTGAAGTGCTCCAGCTTCATCAGCCGCTCCACGCACTCGTGCAGCAATAGTCCCCGCTGGATCGGATCGACCTCGAAGGGCCGCTCCTGCGCCGGGCGAAGTCCCTCCTCCACAAAGTGCATAAAGGGACAGCTTTGGAATTTTTCAAGCTTGGACACGCTCATTTTACCGCTGTAGAGCCTGCGCACCAATTGCACGTCTAGCGCTTCGCTGAACACCCTGTAGCTTTGCGCCCGGCGAAGCAGGGAAAGCTTGCCCGTGCGCTCCAGGTGCTTAAGCGCCGTGACCACCCGCGCGTCCGCGCTGTCTTTAAGGCTCTGCCCCTCCTGGGCCGCGTAAAGCAGCGCTCCCGCCGGGGCGGAGAGGAAAACGCGCCTGAAAAAGGCTGCGTCTTCCGTGTTAGTTCGTACTTTCAGCCCCGGGCAGGCGCGCTGAAGCTCGCCAAGCAGCGCCCCGGGGGCGTTTTGCGAGCCTTCCAGCCCCGCGGCGGGGTATGTGACCACCACAAGCTCCGTTGCAAGGCACAGCGCATCCTTTACGTACATCCGGCGCGTTCGCGCAAGCTCCATGCTGTCGGGCGAGAGGTATTTTCCGCTCAGCTGGCTGAGCCTTGCAAGTTCCGCGTCGTCAAAGACCGCCTCCGCCCCGTCGCTTTCGTCGCTTACGGCGTGCAGCAAAAACACCGCCTTGCGCATGCCCATGCCCACCCTGCGCGGCTCGCTTACGCATACCGCGTCCGGCGACTGGGGAAGGATCTTGACAACGCTTGCCTTAAGTGCCCTGCTCATCAGGTCGTACAGCGTCGAAACCGGCAGGGGCCTGTCGCCAAAGAGCTCGCGCATCTGGTCGAAGGTGCCAAGCAGGATGTTGCTGATGCGCACGTCGTCTGCGGCCAGCACCTGCTCCCCCATGCTTTCCAGCGTCTCGCGGTGCTTAGCGCAGATCTCAAAGCAGTTCAGGCGCTGCAAATACTCAAAGATCGCAGTCAGCTGCTGCTGGGAATCCTGCGCCGCGCGCAGCTGGTCCCGCAAAAGCAGGATCGGCTCCATCAGCTTTTGGCGGATGGGCTCGGCCTCCGAAAGCATTTCGCCGCTGCCCCGCGTAAAGGGCTTGAGCAGCGCCGCCGGGCGCAGGCGCAGGCGCTGGCAGTAGCTCATCAGCGCGTCCTGCTCGTCCCGCGTAAGGGGCGAAAAGCCGGTCTCCATCACGCCGTACACGCTTTTGGCCCTGCGGCACAAAAGCGCCAGCGTCTCAAGCGTAAAGGCGCACAGGGGATGCATGGCAGAAGACCTGTGCAGCTGGGAAAAATACGGGATGCCACAGGCGCCAAAGGCCTCGCCCAGGGCGTCCTCGTAGGCCTCCGGGTGATCCACGATCAGCGCGATGTCCGAATACTTCCAGCCCTTGTCGTGCATCAGCTTTCGTATCGCGCTTGCGACAAAGCGGCATTCCTCCATGGGATTGCTTAAAGACGCAAGCAGCACGCTGTCTTTTTCCGTCGGCGCATCCGGCTTTTCCAGCGTATAGAGCAATTCCATATTCCGGCCGGGGGCGGTTTTGCTGCTCTGCTGAGAAAGCGCCTGGATCGTAAAGGGCAGGTTTTGCTGCTTTAGTTCCTTTACCAGCCTGTCCAGCGCCTCGCGCAGCGGCTGGTAGATGGAGTTTTCCGCGTCCGCCTGTCCAGGCAGGGGCAGATAGACCCGCGTTTGGCTGCAGATGCGCGAAAGCCCCGCGATCAGGCGGTTGACGGACTGGGTCGTGATGTCAAAGCCGTAAAACAGCGCGCATGCGTTTTTTAAAAGCGCAGCGCCCTGCGCGCGCGCTACGGCCTCCTGCACCTCGCCCTCGCCGTCCTGGATGTGTACGCCCATCTCCGCTTCGTAGGCGCTGTACAAAAGGGAAAGGTCCTGGATCTTGGCGCTCAGCGCGTCGTCCTCTACGCGCGAACACAGCGTTTCCAGCTCCTGCGCGCCAAGGCCCGCTTCCCGAAAGCGCTTGACCGCGTCCAACAGCTGCTGCTCAAAGCCGGGCTGCTTTGCGCTGTCCCGGTAAAAGGAAAGCTCCTTTGCGTGGGCGCGCAGCAAATAGCCCATCAGCATCGCCCGCCCGCGCTCGTCCAGCGCCGCCTGCGCGGGAAAGCCGCAGCTTTCAAAAATGATGCCGCACAGCCGCTTTGGAGACACCACATTCAAGCGAAAGGAGCCGGACAAGCCCAGCCCCTCAAAGAGGCTGAGCTCCGTTTCAAGGGTCAGCTGATCCGGCACGATCACGTAAATGTCGCCGTCCGGCGTATCCTGCATAAGCGCCTTTACGTCGCCAAGCAAGACCTTCGGCAGCGCGCGCCTTACGCAGGTAAATATCGTCGTACTCATGCTTCTCTGTCCAGCAGCATGCATTTCATCTGCACGCCCTGCTCGGTCCATTCGCCCATGCCCGCAAACTCGCCCTCCAGATACACGCGCAGCGCGCCATCGGCTCTGTCCGTCTCCCCGATCAGCCATTCCGGGCGCAACACCTGCCCGTCCAGCAGATTTTTGCGGTACTGCGCCCCTACGTCGATTTTGGGATACGCCCCAAGGGGATGATCCATCGGGTAGAGGCAGCGTTCAAGCTCCGCTTTGTCCTTTAGCTCCTCCAGGGTGCAGGCGCTGTTTACGTCAAAGGCCCCGCTTTCGCTGCGCAGCAAAAACGCCATGTGCGCCCCGCAGCCCAGCTTTTGACCGATATCCCTTAGCAGCGCCCGGATGTACACGCCCTTGCCGCAGACGATCTTCAGCATATAGCGCTCAGGCGACAGGCGGTAAAGCAGCTCCAGCGAATAGACCTTTACGGGCCTTGGCTCAAGCTGAACCGTTTCACCCTTTCGCGCCTTTTTATACAGGGCCTCGCCGTCCCTTTTCAGGGCGCTGTAGACTGGGGGCACCTGCATGATGTCACCGGTAAAATCGCAAAGCGCCGCCTGCACGTCCTCCGCAGTCACGTTCACGGGCAAAGCGCTCACGATGCGCCCCGCCGCGTCGTCGGTGTCCGTGCGCAGGCCCAGGCGCATTTCCGCGATGTAGGTTTTGCGCTTATCGATGATATAGTCGAACAGCCGCGTCGCCTTGCCGATGCAGATCGGCAGCACCCCCGCCGCGTCCGGATCCAGCGTTCCGCCGTGGCCGATGCGGGTGCCCCGGTCCAGCAGATGCCGAACGCGCACCACCGCGTCCGAGGAGGTCATCCCCGGGGGCTTCAAAAGGTTGATAAAGCCGTTCATCTTTCCACGCCCAGGTATTCGCAGGCGGCGTCAAGCACCTGCTCGAACACCTCTTCAAGCGTTCCGCCCTCCACGCGCGCGCCGGAGGCCGCCTTGTGCCCGCCGCCGTCAAAGCGCTGCGCCAGGGGGATGACGTCCACGTTTCCCGCGCTTCTGAAGGAGATGCGCACAACGCCCGGCGCCTGTTCGCACAAGATGCCGATGCTCGCGCCCGCGATCTCGTTCATGTAGTTTACGATGCTGTGCGCGTCTGCCGAGGTCGCGCCGCTTTCTTCAAACATTTTTTCGCTGATCATGAGGCCCGCGACGCGCCCCTGCCCGCACAGCGTGTAGCCGCTTAGCGCAAGGCCCAGCAGGCGCGTGCCCGCCGCCGTGCGCGTGCGAAATAGCCTGCGCGTAAGCTCGTCCACGTCGATGCCCGCGTCCACGCACAGCGCCGCGGCGCGCAGGGTATCCCCGCTGGTGTCGCGGAAGGAGAAGTTGCCGCTGTCAGTGACGATGGCGGTGTAGAGCTGCTGCGCGACGTCCTTTGTGAGCTTCTCCCCCATATAGGAAGACAGTTTTACCACGATCTCCCCTGCGGAAGCGGCCTCGGCCTCAAGCAGCGTGCAGGGCGCAAAACCCACGTTTGAGGCGTGATGGTCGATCGCCGCTTGATGGGGGCAGCTTCGGTACAGCGCCTCCGATTTTCCCATGCGGGAGGCGTCGGATACGTCCACACCAAGCGCCGTATCAGGCTGAAAGGGCAGGCCCTTTTCTACATTTGTGAACTCCTCCCAGCCCGGCAGGAACTGATACTTTCTTTCCACCGGGTCGTCGCAGACGGGGAAGGCGCGCTTTTCCATGCCGCGCAGAAGATGCACAAGGCCAAGGGCGCTGCCATAGGCGTCGCCGTCCGGCTTAAAGTGGGTGATGACCGCAAAGTTATCGTGCTCACGCAAAAAGCGCGCCATCTCCTCAAGCCCGCACAGCATTATTCGTCCTCCTCGCCTTCGTCCGAGGCGTCCTGCCCGTCTTCGCTTTCCTCGGGAGCTGCCATGCGCTTTTCGTCCTGCGCCAGGATCATGCCGATGTGCTGGGCGTATTCCATGTTCAAATCGTTTTCAAAAATCAGCTCCGGCGTGTAGCGCAAGTCCACCTCGCGCCCAAGCTCCCTGCGGATAAAGCCCGAAGCGCTTTTGAGGGCCTTGAGCAAGTCCTCCCGGCACTCGTCCTCCAGGACCGATACGCGCACCTTGCAGTACCTGAGATCCCTCGTGACCTCCGCCCGGGTGATCGACCAGGTGCCGCGGACCCGGGGATCCTTCACCCGCTCGCGTATGATTTTATACAGCGCATGCTTTACCTCTTCGCTGATCCTTTGTGTTCTGTCAAATGCCATAGTGTCAATACTGCCTTTCTGTAAAAGCGTCAATGCTTTAGTTTATCGCGTTTGACGCAAATCGGAATTCGTTTTACCGTACATGTGCTTAGATGCTCTTTGCACATTATACCTAATTTCGCCTGCGCGTGTCAATTCAGCAAAGCCTGCACAACGGCTCAGGCAACAAGGTACACAAAATCCTCGTCGAACACGAGGCCGCCCAGGTGGTTGCTGATCGTCTGAGCGTTTCGGATGAGCTCTTCAAACAGAACCCCGCCCGTATTTTGCTCGACTGCCAGCACCTGCCCTATTTTTTCCGCTTTCTGATCCATACCCCTTTGCAGCTTTTCGCCGCTTTCCTGCAGCCACTCGTCCACCTGTCCCTTGCTCAGCACGGAGGAGGAGCCGATCAGCTTGCCAAGGCCCTTGCTTGCGCCGGCCAGGACGCCGACCGCCAGCGATTCGATAGAGCCGCCGGAAAACTTTTTGAAATACTCCTGGCATTTTTGCAGGCTCGTGCGATAGCTCTCCTGATAAGCGTGCACCTTGTCCGCGACAAGTCCCATATCCTCGTCCACAAAGCGTCCGTCCAGCATGATTTCGAGATAGGAGGCAAAGGAGAAGACATACAGGGACATGCAGTAATCGTGAAAGAGCTTTTGCAGCTGGCTTGCCCCATCGCGCAGCGCCTGATCGAGATACACTGCGGGCAGTCCCTTTATTTTTTCAGCGATCTGCTTTTGGTAATGGATCAGCCTTGCGTCGGACGCCTGCTTGATGTCCAGTATCTTAAGGTGATAGTTGCATCGGAAGGTGTCGTTGTTCCAATTGTAGGGATAGCGCTTTAGAATGTCCTCAAGCATGTTGAGGCTCGCCTGATTCTCTGCCCGCTCCTTTTCCTGAAGGAAGGAAAGGATCTCTTTTTGCATCTGTTGGATCTCATCGAGCTTTTGATTGACCTGCACCATCATGGCCGCCATGCCCATCGTAGTGATCACAGCGGGATCCATCGCAATCGGCTTTAACCGGCTCTGCGCCAGGCCGCCCCCTGATTTGTGGATGCTGCCAATGTACATCCCTTCGCTTTTGACAAAGTTGAGCTCTCCCTTGACGCCCTCGGGAAATACGACCCTGGCCAAACTGCCATTTGTAAGCTTTCCGCCAGTCAAGGCGCTTTTAAGCATCGGAACCGCCTGCGCGAAAGCGCCGCCCAGGGCCGCCACCTCAGCCAGGGGAACTTTTTTTAAATTGCGAAGGTCTACGCTTCCCCTCTCGGCCAGTGCCGCTTCGATTTCAGATGTGCCCTGAGACAGCGCGCCCGGCGCGTTGACGGCAAGACTTTCTGTATCCTTCCGTCTCTGATTTCCGCCAAAAACTTTATCCAGCAGGCCCATGCTTATCTCCTTCCATCAAGTGCTTTGGTGGGTGCGCACGCCCTGACGCACAGCTCGGTTTAAAAAAGCCGGCGTTTTCGCGCCGACTTTGTATTGTCCGCGTCGGCGCTTTTGCAGACGCAGATGATCGGGATTAGCGTTCGATCTCCTCCATGATGAAGCATTCCATCTCGTCGTCGACCTTGACATCGTTGAAATTTTCGATGCCGATGCCGCACTCGTAGCCGCTGGCTACCTCGCGCACGTCGTCCTTGAAGCGCTTGAGGGAGTCGATCTTGCCCTCGTGGATGACCACGTTGTCACGCAGCAGGCGGATCTGAGCGTTGCGCTGGATCTTGCCGTCGGTGACGTAGCAGCCGGCCACGGTGCCCACGCCGGAGACCTTGAAGGTCTGGCGCACCGTGCAGCGGCCAAGCACGGTTTCCTTGAACTTGGGCGCGAGCATGCCCTTCATGGCGGCCTCGATGTCCTCGATGGCGTTGTAAATGACGCGGTAGAGGCGGATGTCCACGCCCTCGCGCTCGGCCAGATCGCGCACGGCGTTATCGTGGCGCACGTTGAAGCCGATGATGATGGCGTTGGAGGCGCTGGCAAGCAGGATGTCGCTTTCGGTGATCGCGCCTACGCCGCCGTGGATGCACTTTACCTTGACCTCGTCGTTTGAGAGCTTCTCCAGCGACTGGGTGACGGCCTCCACGCTGCCGTGCACGTCGGCCTTGATGATGAGGTTCAGCTCCTTGACCTGACCCTCGCTGATCTGACCGAAGAGATCCTCGAGCGTGGTCCTGGTCTGCGCCTTGATGAGGGCGGCACGGGCCTTGTCCCTGCGCTCCTCGGCCACCTTGCGGCTAAGGCTGTCGTCGTCCACGGCGGAGATGATGTCGCCGGCCTCGGGCACGTCGTTAAAGCCGATGACCTCGACGGGATCGCTGGGAAGCGCGCTCTTTACGCGCTCGCCCTTGTCGTTTACCATGGCGCGCACGCGGCCGTAGGCCATGCCGGCGACGATGGTGTCGCCAACGTTCAGCGTGCCGTTTTTGATGAGCACCGTCGCCACGGGGCCGCGGCCCTTGTCCAAACGCGCCTCGATGATGATGCCGCGCGCCTTGCGGTTGGGGTTTGCGCGGTAATCCTGCACTTCGGCGACCAGCAGCACCATTTCAAGCAGCTGATCCACGCCCTCGCCGGTCTTGGCGGATACGGGCACCATGATGGTGTCGCCGCCCCACTCCTCGCACAATAGGTCGTACTTGGTAAGATCCTGGCGGATCCTGTCGGGATCGGCGGTGGGCTTGTCGATCTTGTTGATCGCTACGATGATCTGAACGCCCGCGGCCTTGGCGTGGTTGATGGCCTCGATGGTCTGGGGCATGACGCCGTCGTCCGCCGCGACGACCAGGATGGCGATATCCGTCGCCTGCGCGCCTCTTGCACGCATGGCGGTAAAGGCCTCGTGACCGGGAGTATCCAGGAAGGTGATCTGCTTTCCGTTTACGTTTACGGTGTACGCGCCGATATGCTGGGTGATGCCGCCAGCCTCGCTCGCCGTGACCTTGGTGTTTCGGATGTAGTCCAAAAGGGAGGTCTTGCCGTGGTCGACGTGGCCCATGACGGTGACCACCGGGGGACGGGGCTGCAGGTCTTCGTCCTTGTCGTCCACGTCCTCGGCCTCAAGCGCGCTTTCGGCGGTCTGGGCAAGCTTCTGCTCCAGCTCGATGCCGTATTCGCCACAGATGAGCTGCGCGGTGTCGTAATCCAGTTCGTTGTTGATCGTAGCCATGATGCCAAGCATCATAAGCTTCTTGATCAGCTCGTTTACAGGCTTTCCGATGCGCTCGGACAGATCCTTTACCGTGATCAGCTCGCTGGTCATGACCGCCTTTTCGATCTTGACCGGTTCGGGCTTGGGAGCAACTGGCTGCGCCTGCTTGCGCTTGCGCTTGCCGCCGCGCTCGAACTCGTCGTCCAGCGTGACCTTGGGGGCGGTGACGCGCGTTATCTGGCGCTTGTTCTTGGCCGGATTGCGCTCAGGATCGTTCGGGCGAGCGTATTTGCTTTTATTGGGATCGTAATTGCTCACGCGCTCCTTCTCGGGCGCGGGCATGATATCCACAGGCTGGGGACGCCTGGGCGCAAAGCCGCCGCCGGGCCTTGTCTGACCGGGGCGCTGCTGGCCCTGCTCCGGACGCTGCGGATAGGGCCGTGTGCCCATGCTGCCTCTGCCCTGCTGGGGCGCGGTGCCCGTCTGCCCCGCGCGCGGCGGGGTGGTGCGGTTGTAGGGCGTGCCCTGCCGCGTGCGGTCGCCGGGCACGGGCCTGTCCCCGCGCTGGAGCGGGCGATCCTGCCCGGGGCGCTGGGGCTGCCTTGCGTCGAAGGTACGCTGCTGCGGGCGCTCGGCGGGCCTTTGCGTGCGCTCGGGCGCTTTGGGGGTCTCCTGTTTTGGTGCTTCGCTTACAGGCTTTTCTGCCCTGGGCGCGGGCTCGGCGCTCACCGGGGCGGCAGGCGCCTCCTGCACTGCCTCGTCCTGCGCGCGGGTGCGTCCGGTCTCCATGGCGGTTTTTGCCGCGTCGAAGCGATCCTGCAGCTCGCGGCGGTCGCGCTCCTCCTGCTCGGCCTTGCGCTCCCGGATGATGGCGTCGTTGCGCGCGCGCAGCGCGGA
>CADBNW010000214.1 GCA_902796025.1 uncultured Eubacteriales bacterium | reverse complement strand
CGGTGCCGCGTCTCAAATCTTTGATTTGAGCCGTCGGCATCCCACGCTCCGCGTGGGATTGACTTGCCATGGGCAAGTCAACCTTCCACCCCGAGGACAGCGATTTTTGTGCAAGGGCGCGACACGGTAGTGAATGAAAGCCCAGTGGGCTTTCAGAGCCGTGGCGCGTTACGTTGAAGCGAAGCGGAGACGACCGGAACAAATAATCGCTTCATTACAGTTTGAGGTCGATTTGCCTTTGGCAAATCGATTCCGCTCTGCGGAACGTGTTGGCTCAAATTGAAAATTTGAGACAACACGCCTTGCGCCCGGAAACTTCCGCAGAAGTTTCAGCAAAAACTGCTTTCCTCTTGCCCACGCTTTTTAGCCTGGCGGTTTGGCAAACTATACAAATACGGTCAACATAACCAAGCGCTTTAAATGAATCTCCGATTCATTTAAAGCTAAGGGGCTGTGCAACGGCCCCGTTTATCTACAGGTTCTTTTCCCCCCGTAAATCAAATCATCTTCCTCAGCGTTTCCACGAGCGCCTTTGCCCACAGGGCGTTGCCCTGGGCGTTTGGGTGCGGGCCGTAGGCGGAGGCGTAGGGCTGGTCGGGGGATTTGCACAGTATCGGCACGACGTCCAGCAGGGCGTCAGCTTCGCGGGAGAGGACGTTTTTGATAAAGCGGTTCACGTCCATCCACATTTCCCGGTACTCCGGCGCGTAGTCGAAGGGCGGCACCGTCTGGATGAGCACCCGCACCCCATCGGCCTTAAGGCGCCGCACGATGCAGGCAAGGCTGTTTTTGATCCCCGCGGCGTCCCGGGTCTTGAACAGGTCGTTTACCCCGTAGCACACGCACACGATGTCGTTTTGTTTGGCCTTGTACAGCCACATGCCCTCCTGCGCGGCGTCGCTGGCCCGGCCAAAGCCGAGGCCCAGGTTCCACACGGCGGCGTCCGGGCCCAGCGCCTCCTGCACGAGGGCGGCGAAATTGGCGTAGGAATTGGGCTGGGTGCCGATGCCCTGGGTGATGGAGTCGCCAAGCATGCCGATGCGCGTTTCCGCGCCCCGCTTCGCACCAAGCATGGAGGGAAAGGGCGCGTCCGTGCAGTGTCCAAACTTGCCGTCCTCCCCCAGGCGGAAGGCGGGCAGCAGGCTTTCGGTGTGGCAGGGGATGCGCGCGCCGCTGAAGGTCATCTCAAGGCAAAGGTACGCGCCCTTTGGGGCCTCCAGCGGGAAGGGATCGCAGCAAAACAGCTCGCCGGGGTTTACCTCCCTGTCCGTTTTGCCCATAAAGCGCAGGGTATAAAACGTGGCCGGCTCCGGGGCTTTATCCATGCTTACAGCCTCCACCAGCCCCGCCCGCAGGCTGTGGATGCGCCACGCGCCCGGCACAAAGCCCGCGCGGGAGTGGGCGCCGTCGGAGAAGGTGGAATCGATCGTATTGGAATACAGGATGGACATTTCGCCCCGCACAGGGCGGGAGAGCTTAAAATACTGCCGGGCGGTCAGGGGCTTTTTAGGATCCTCCGGGCTGAACCAGTTCTGCGAGCCGCTGCCCGCGGCTGTGGCGGAGGTAAAACAGTCAAAATACTTCATATCGTCTTCTCCAATTGATCGGCAAAGGTCTGCAGGAAATGAAAAGGCAGACTCGCGCAAAGGCGGGACTGCCTTTTATGGCCGTTTATTCGGCTGCGCCGGCAGCCTCGGTAGGCGCTGCGGTGGCTTCCGCAGGGGTGTCGATGGAAAGCTTGCCCGCCTGATAATCGCGCAGCTGGTCCATCTGGCTTGTGATCTCGCTGACGTCCGCGCCGCTTTGCGCAGCGCCGATGGCAAGGCCCAGCACGCCCAGCGCGGGCTTATCCGCGTACTGCGCTACCAGCGGGGCAAGGCCAGATTCCTCAGCGGTGCGCCTTAACTCCTTGATGACGTTGGCGCTGGTCACGCAAAGCGCCACGGCCAGGATGATGGCCAGCGCGCCGCAGATGATCGCGCCCATGCCCTTGCCCGCCTTGCGCGCCTGGAAGCCAAGCAGCACCGCGATAAGGCCAAGCAGCGCGGCCACCGCGCCTGCGATGACGCCAAGCAGCAGGCTAAGCAGCAGGGCGATCACGATGCCCAGGATGCCCAGCACCACGCCCAGCACGTGATGGGTCTTGATCATGGTATTCTCACTCATTTTTCTATTCCTCCGAATTATCATTTTTAAAATTGTTATTTGACGTCCTTTTTGTCAAATATCCAAATGGAAAGGGGCAGGAAGATCGCCGTGACCGCGGCGGACACCAGGATGGCGTTCAGCGTATCCGGATAGGTCTCGCCAAGCAGCTGATCGGGCATGTAGTTGCTGATGGAGAAGGCGCTCTTTAAGCCAAACAGTCTTATGATGCCGGCGTCGATGCCAAGGTACACAAGCGCCATCAGGCCCGAGCCCATCAAAACCGACAGCACCAGCCCCAGAGACTTGTTTTTGAGGCCCGCCACGAAGAACAAAACGATCGACAGGCACGCCTGCATCAGGATAAGCTTCATCAAAAGCGCAAGCAGGCTTTGCCCCACCTCGCTGCTTGCGGATATGCTGCGGAAGATCAGGGTGCCGATGAGGTTGAACGCGATGGCAACCAGGGCAAACGCTGCGCTCAGCACGATCGAGGCGCAGAATTTGCTGAGCACCGTGTAGCCCTTTTTGGGCACCTGCCCGGCGATGTTCTTTACGTAGCCAAATTCAAGGTCTGCATAGAAGAAGAGGCTCGCCGCGATCATGGGCAAAAACGCGAAGGGATAGGGATTGGACAGGATGGAGGACAGCTGCGCCGTCCCGCCAAAGCCCTCGTCGATCCCGCCGATCAGCCGCGCCAGCTGAAACAGCGCCCACTCCGCCGGGGTGCTGCACAGGGAGAGCAGCGCCGAAAGCGCAAGGACGATCAAAAAGCTTTTGGCCCTGATCATGCGGTATAGATCCATGCGGAACAGATTAAGCATGCTTCTCCCCTCCCGTCACGCCAAGATAGTAATCCTCAAGGGTGCTGTTGTGCACGTAGATCTCGTATAAATCCGCGCCGGATTCCACCACGGCCTTTGCCATCTTTGCGCTTTGATCCAGCTGCTCCGCTACGCGAAGCAGGCCCCGGCTGTCGATCTCAGCCTTGTTTACGCCCACAGCGCGCACAGCCGCAAGCGCCTTTTGGGGGTCGGACGCGCGAATGGCGATGTATTCGCCCGTGCGCTTCTCCAGCTCCTCGGCAGTGAACTCGTCCAGCAGCGTGCCCTCGTTTATGATGCCGTAGGCGTCCGAGATCTTGGCAAGCTCGTCCAGGATGTGGCTTGAGATCATGATGGAGATGCCGCGCTCGCTGCGCAAGCGCCCGATCATCTCGCGCACGTCCGCGATGCCCTGCGGATCCAGGCCGTTTATGGGCTCGTCCAGCACGATCAGCTTTGGATCCCCGACCAGCGCAAGGGCGATGCCCACCCTTTGCCGCATGCCCAGGGAATAGGAGCCCACGGGCTTTTTGCGCTCCACGTTCTCAAGCCCCACGGCCTTTAGCAGCTGCTCCACGTAGCCGTTTGGCCTGATGCCGCGCGCAAGGCACTTGATCTTCAGGTTTTCGTAGGCGGAAAAGCGGGGATACAGGCCGGGGCTTTCGATCAGCACGCCCACGTTCTTGAGCATTTTGCCCTTTTCAGCGCCGCTTTTTCCAAATAGCGTATAATCTCCGCTGGTCGGCGAGGCAAGGCCGCTGATGATGCGCATGATGGTGGTTTTGCCCGCGCCGTTTCGGCCGATCAGGCCGTAGATCTGCCCCTCGCGGATGTGCAGGTTCACGTCCCTGACGGCTGCCTTGGAGCCGTAGACCTTGGTAAGGCCCCGGGTCTCGAGTATATATTCCATATGTCGCTCCCTTACAGGCTGTTTCACTTTCGCGTGCCGCGCCCAGCGCTTGCCCGGCCGCAGCGAACTCATAAGATTATACGTTTGAAAGCTTGGATTTGCAACAGTAAACAGGAAATTAGCAAAACATTTTCGCGCGCCCCTTCCACAAACAGGAAAATCCTTCCACCGCGTCGAAATAAAAAACAGCCGTCAGCGCAAGCCCATTCCAACGCGGAGGAAAAACCGATGTCCTTTTCATTCAAGCCCGACTACGACCGGGTGCTGCAGCGCTTTGAGGCCTTCTGGCAGCGCCAGATCGTCGACCGCCCGCCGGTGAGCATCGCTCTGCCAAAGCCCGGCGCGCCCTCCTTCCAGCCCCGCAGCTATCCCTCGCTCAGGGAAAAATGGCTAGACATCGACGGGCGCATCGACGAAATGGAAGCGGGCATGCAGGCCACGGACTACCTTGCCGACGCCCTGCCCATCGCCTGGCCAAATCTCGGGCCGGAGATCCTTTCCGCCTGCTGCGGCTGCGGCTACGAGTTTGGCAAAACCACCGCCTGGTCGCATCCCGCGATCCAGGACTGGGAGCGCGATTTTCCAAAGGCCCGCCTGGATATGGATCATCCGCTGTTTCAAACGCTGATGGAGTTTACCAGGCGGCTGCTTGCGCGGGGAAAGGGGCGCTACATCGTGGGCCTTACGGATCTGCACCCAGGCGGCGATCACGTGGCCGCCCTGCGCGGAGGGCAGCAGCTGGCTATGGATCTTATCGAGCAGCCGCAGTGGGTGCGCCGCGCGCTTGACCGGGGCGAGGGCGAATACTATGCGGTCTACGGCGCGCTGTACCAGATGCTCCGCGCCCAGGGCATGCCCGCCACCAGCTGGACGCCCATCGTGCACGAGGGCACGTTCTACATCCCCTCAAACGATTTTTCCTGCATGGTCAGCCAAAAGATGTTTAACGACTTCTTCCTGCCGGGCATACGGCGGGAGTGCGCCTTTTACGAGCGCTCCATCTACCATCTGGACGGGCCGGGAGCGCTTCGGCACCTGGACGCGCTGCTCGAGATCGAGGAATTGGACGCCGTGCAGTGGGTCTGCGGCGCGGGCAACGAGGGCTACCACAAGTGGGTAAAGGTCTACCAGCGCATCCAGGGCGCGGGCAAGGGCATACAATTGATGTGCGACATAAGCGAGCTTGACATGGTGTTTGAGACCCTGCGCCCCGAGGGCGTGTGGTTTTCATCCATCTCCGGCATACGCGACAGGGAAACGGCGCAGTATGCGATCAAACGGATCGAACACTGGAAGTAAACGAAGGGAGCGCAATTACATGAGAATCAGCATCATAGACAAAAACGGGCTTGTGCTTGCCGGGGCTGAGCACGCAAATGAAGTCGCCCTGTGCCTGGAGCGCGCCTGGGAGGACGGGGACGCCGTGAGGATCGAAGCGCCCGAAAAGGCGCATCTGTGGCTAAAGCTCGGCGCTGCGATCCCGGCGGGCGAGGTGTACTGCCCGGACGGGGAAATGCTCTGGCGCGTCCCCACAGGGGAAAAGCGCCTGGCCTACGCGCCAGGAGCCTTTACGATGGAGCGGAACATCGTCTGCGCGCGCCTGATGACGAGCGCGGAGGTGCAGGCGCTTCGCGACATCGCAAGAAATCCCCTGGACCTTCGCGGCGACACGGATTTTTATCCCCACTGCACTGCGAATGTGGAGACCCGGGGCGAATCGGTCTTCGCGGCCCGAAACGTCATCGACGGGCTTCGGCACAACAGCTCCCACGGCAAATGGCCCTATGAGAGCTGGGGCATCGGCGCGCGGGAGGACGCCTGGTGCCTGCTGGACTTTGGCCGAAGCGTCGTGGCAGAGAAAATGGCGCTTACCCTGCGTGCGGATTTCCCCCACGACGCGTACTGGGTATCCGGCCACGTGGTGGATTCAAACGGCATAGATACGTTTTTTACGCTGGACAAAACCGCCGAGCGGCAGTTTATCGAGCTTGGCGGGCGCAGCGTCCGCTGGCTGCGGCTGGAGCGCCTGGTAAAGAGCGACGACCCCTCCGCCTTCCCCTCCCTGCGCGCCTGGGAGGTCTTCGGCCGCGATCTTTGAGCAGGGGCGGGAACATTTCGGGCATCAGCCGCGTCGAATAAATATATAGATATCGGGCATTGATATTATTATTACAGGAGGTTTCACCATGAAGAAAGTATTTGCTTTGCTGCTTGCCTGTCTGCTTTTGGCCTGCAGCGCCCTTGCGGAGGAGAGCGTCGCCTACGTCAACAACTCCCGCGGCCTGATCGTGCGTCAGGAAGCGAGCTTTGATTCGCCCATCGCCGGTTACATCCCCTTCAAGGAGACCGTGACCATTTTGGAGCATCTGGACAACGGCTTTGTGAAACTTTCCTACGACGAGCTCACCGGCTACAGCTGGGCCTATTACCTGACGGAGGAGGACATCTCCCAAAAAGGCGATTTCACCATGTACGTCACCGCCTGGGCCGGGCTGAACCTGCACGAGGAGGGCACCATTGAAAGCGACATCATCACCGGCGTTCCCTTCGGCACCGAGGTCACGGTAAAGGAGATCGGGGAACTGTTCACTCGCTGCTACGTGACGCTGGAGGGCAAGCTGTACAAGGGGTATCTTTGGACCGGCTACCTCAGCAAGGAGGTCCCCGACGCCGCGCACGCCAAGGAGCACCACGACGCCATCGTAGGCTCCGGCCTTGAGGGCTGGGACGACGCGGGCAACGACAGCGGGTCCACGAGCTCGGGGGACTGGGATTGGGGATGGTAATAAATTCGATTGAAATGAATCTTTGATTCATTTCAATCGGTTGGTTTTTGGAGTTCGGGGATGGGAGTTAGGCGAAACGCCGTGGCTTGATCGCGTGGGCGAGAGGTAAGCAGTTTTTGCTGAAATCTCTGCGGAGATTTCCGGGCGCAAAAACTGTAAGGTTGCGATTATTTGCTTCGGTCGTCTCCGCTGCGCTTCGCTCCCTGCGCAAAAATCGCTGTCCTCGGGGCGGCAAAGCTGCCCCTGCGGATTGAAAGTTGGAGGGGCTGCGGCCCCTCCAAGCCTCCCCTGAGCTGGGCTTATGCGCTGCGCTTAAGCCCAGCCCGGGGGGGATTGGGCTGTCAGCCTGCGGCTGACAGATTTCATGCGCTGCATACACAAACCGCCCGCGCGGTCTGCCGCGCGGGCGGTTTGTGTGGTTCTTATTTTTTTATGTTGTTCATGCTCTCCGTGGCGAATTTGCGGGCGGCTTCAAGATCCTCTGCGCCGGGCTTGCGGCCGCTTAAAAAGCCCTTGCCCGGGAAGGCCTTGGTGCCCTGCAGCACGTTTATGCCCTTGGAGGTCAAGACCTCACGCATCTGCACGATGGCGCCGTTTTCCAGCTTGGGGCTGCACGCAAACAGCGCGGCGTTCCGCACCCGGGAGGTGTTCAGCGAGGATAAAAACTCCAGCGTGGCTTTATCCGCCT
>CADBNW010000213.1 GCA_902796025.1 uncultured Eubacteriales bacterium | reverse complement strand
CAGGTGGCTGCTGAGCGCGTTTACCACGCTCGCGCCCACGCCGTGCAGGCCGCCGGATACCTTGTAGCCGCCGCCGCCGAACTTGCCGCCCGCGTGCAGCATGGTAAGGCACACCTCGACCGCGGGCCTGTGGGCCTTGGGATGGATGCCCACGGGGAAGCCGCGCCCGTCGTCCTGTACCTCCACGGAGCCGTCTGCGTGCAGGGTCACGTGGATGTTTTTGCAAAAGCCCGCCAGCGCCTCGTCCACGGCGTTGTCCACGATCTCGTAGACCAGGTGGTGCAGGCCCCTTTCGTCGGTGGAGCCGATGTACATGCCGGGACGGCGGCGCACTGCCTCCAGGCCCTCCAGGATCTGTATGTTACTCTCGTCGTAATGCGTATCGTTTGCCATTTTACAACCTCTTGGGCAAAATTTTTCCTACTATAATAAGTATACCATATTTTGGAGGTGATGTACACTAAATCAATGTTATTTGCGCAGGGCTGTTTTTCCAAAAAACGGCCGGGTTTTTTGGAGATTGTCAGCTTTAAATAATAGAAACGCCGCGATTTCTTTCGCGGCGCGTAACAATAGAACAGTGAGGAGTCAGGAGTCAGGAGTGAGGAGTTGCGGAGGAAATCGCTGCGCGATTTCTTTTGAAACAAAATATGCCCGTCGTCCTTGCTGGTCCGATGCAGCGGCTAAAGCGGGATCGCCGCAGCGCAAAAAAGGGGAGCGCGTCGCTGTAAGAGAGGAAAGGATCCCTGGACGGGGATGGATTTTTTGTATTCAGATTGAAGGCGGGAAAATGTCGTCCAGCCCAAACAGGTGAAGCTGTGGATCGTGAATGGCGCGCACTTCCTCAGTAAAGCCTGAGCGGGAAATCAGATAATAATCTATGACTGCATACTGGTCGAAAAGGGAAAGGCTTTCGCGCAGGTGATCAAGCATGGCCATATTGAAAGGCGCTTTGCGGTACTTGCATTCCACGCACAGCAGGCAGTCTTTCTGTTTCCCAAGCCCCTCGGCCAGGCCGTCCAGCTCGACCGAACGCCCAAGGCGGGAGTTTTCAACCGTGTAATTGCGGATCGGTCCGTAATTAACGGGCAGCTTTCCATCCCGATTCTGTTCTTCCAGCCAGAGCAGGGCCACGTCCTCAAAGGATCGGGCGGTAAAATCCCGGATCCCGTCCAGGTCTTCCCTAAACAGCACCTCGCCAAAGCCGTTTTGGATCACGTCCCGCTGGTCAAAAATAAAGCGATACCAGAAGCGGAGCAGACTGTCAGCTACGGCATAGTAGTTGGTTTTCTTGTTTCGGATAAAGGATTCGCGCCTTTCGAGCACCTGCATGTGCACCAGCGTCGACAGATATTTCGCCACATAATTGTTTTCGACGCCGACGGCTTCTGCGATCTCCTTGCTGAAGCGCTTTCCCCGCGCGACCGCCTGAAGGATCGAATTGTACATGTTCTGCTCTGAGACGCCGACCGGCATGATCTTTTCTGGCGCATCCAGCAGGGTCCCGTATTTGCTGTAGAGCAGCTGGCGGACATTGTCCTGAAAAGAGATCGTATGATCGATCATGCCCAGATAGTACGGGTGCGGGCCGAACAGGCCGAGATATTGGACCTGCTCCTGGGTGGAGTGGCCCTTGACAAAGGCCCTTGCCTCGTGGAAGGGCATCTTCTCCAGATGGATCTGAAACGTGGCGCGCTGATACAGCGGATCGTTTTTGTCGTTCAGGATCTGTTCCATGAAGGATACGTTGCTGCCCGACAAAATCAGCATAAGGCGCGCCTGCCTAAAGGCGCCATCTACAAAAAATTGCAGCAGGGACAGAAGAGACTGGCTCTTTTGACACAGGTAGGCGATCTCGTCGATGATCAAAACCATCCGTTCGTTTTTCGCGTCGGATGCGATGCTCTCAAATGCGTCAGAAAACGTCTCGTAGCGGACGTGCTCGTCCATTCCCCGGAAGCGGCGGTATTCGCGGCTGAAGGCGGAGAGGTTGTCTTTTTCATCTGCCTTGCGCGCCTGAAAATAGAACGCCTTTTTTCCCTTGATGAATTCCTGAAGCAGGGTAGTTTTGCCGATGCGTCGGGTCCCGTATACCACGCCAAATTCAAAGCGCTCGCTTGTCCAACGCCGCTCAAGCTCGGCAAGCTCCAATTCTCTTCCGACAAACATGCTCTTTCCTCACAAGCTTTGTTATCGACCGCATGGTTGTCAACCGCGCAGTTGATAATATTATAGCCGAGGACATCGTTCATGTCAAGCGCTCCGCAGCAATGCATCAGCAAAGAAGTCACTTAAGTCAAAGCCTTAAAAAGGACGGAGCCCAAGCCTCCGTCCTTGCCTTCTTCGATACATCTCATACCGCTGAAGCTAAATCTTCCGCCGCAGAGGGGAGCATAAAGAAGCCGGGTGAACGATCAAATGGAGAAATCGCGCAGCGATTTCTACCGCCACTCCTAACTCCTAACTCCTAACTTATTCCACCGCCGCTCCCTTCGGCAGCGATTCGCGCAGCCGGGCCTTGAGCTCCTCGTTTGGGTCGAAGAGCAGGGTTTTGTATTTGCCCTCCCGTTTGAACACCAGCGCCTGCGCGGGATAGCCGCTGTAGCGGGAGGTGAAGCGGGCGGGGAAAACGCTGCCGTAGCGCTTTGCGCCCGCGGGGGAGCCGAAATACACCACCTCGCGCAAAAGCACGGTTTCGATGAGGCGGGGGTTTTTGACGTACACCCGGTGCAGGCACAATTTTACTCCGTCCAGCTGGTAGACGCAGCTAAGGCAAAAGCGCCAAAACAGCCCCAGGAACAAAACGATCGCGCTCGCCCACAAAACGATGGACGCGGCCAGCGTGGAAAAAAGCCCCTTCCTTACGCACAGCGCAAGCAGCGCGTCCATGGCGTAGAGGAAAAGCACGCTGCCAGCAATGATTAAAAGGGCCAAAGTGGGCTTTACGCGGCCCCGCGTGGTCTGGGTGATCACTGCGCGGCCTCCGGCTGGGCTTCGGTTGCTTCCTCAGCGGGAGAGGGCTGGAACAGCTCGTACATTTCGCCCAGCACGTACATGGAGGTGCCGGGGTTTGCGCTGTTTGCCAGGATGCAGGCGTACATTTCCCGGTTGTCCAGGGCCTGGCGCTCGATAAAGCCGGTGAGGCCGCTTATGTCTATGGCGTAGACGTGCTCAGGGCCCGGGACGGGGTTGCCCTCCTCGTCGGTCTGGCCGGTGGGCTCGTTGCCGTAAAACAGCGGGGCGTCCGGGTATTTTTCCATAAAGCTGATAAACTCGTCCATCTCATCCAGGGGCAGGCAGCCGCCCTGATCGATGAGGCCCTGGGTGAGCTGCTTGTTCTGGATAAAGATGTCGTTGTCGCCCGCGTACAGCTGCACGGTGTAGAGCTGCGCGCCGTAATAGCCGTCCTGGGTGGTGGAGTCGCCCTCGTAGCCCACGCCCATGAAGGACACGCTTCTGAGCGTTTCGTCGTAGGCCTGGCCGCGCTTAAGCAGCTCCTGCCGGTCGGCCTGCAGGTTTTCGGTGTTGCTGTAGGAGCGCACCAGCGCGATGTTCACGCTGAACTGGTTGGGGGGCTCGCGGTTCGTGACGACGGTGTACAAAAGCGCCGCCAGCAGCACCGCGGCCAGGGTGCCGAAAATATAGACGGCCCTGGAATACTGCCAGTGGTTT
>CADBNW010000212.1 GCA_902796025.1 uncultured Eubacteriales bacterium | reverse complement strand
GCGATGATGTTGTCCACGCAGTCCACGATCATGTCGGGAGAGTAGGTAGCGGAGCTTACCCAGATGTCCTTGTACTTCTCGTCCAGCATCATCTGGAAGTACTCCTGGCATCCGCCGCCGCCGGTGATGACCTTGATGTCGGTGCGGCCAGCTTCCAGGATGGCCTGCAGAGCGCCGATGGAGGTCTCATCGTCCAGGGAGAACACCGCGTCGATCTCGTCGTAAGCGGTCAGGGCGTCGGTCATATCGCTAAGAGCGGTCTCGCGCACGAAATCGGTGGAGATCTCAGCGATGACCTCGAGGTCGGGGGCGTTCTGCTCGATGTAATCGTAGAAGCCCTTGCAGCGGTCGTCGTTTACGTTGCCCGCGGCGGGCTTGCACAGAACCAGGATCTTGCCCTTGCCGCCCAGCTTTTCGTCGATGTAGCGCGCGCCCTCGTAGCCCATGCCGTAGTTGTCGCCGGTGAGCAGGTACATGCCGTCGGCATAAGCCTCGTCGACGTTGATGATCATGTCGAAGTTGGAGATCAGGATGCCCTTTTCCAGCGCCTTTTCAGCGGCGGTCTCAACGCCGGTGAACTGGGGCCATACAACGATGGCGTTTGCGCCGAGGTTGATGAGCTCCTCGATCTGAGAGGACATTTCCTCCGCGTTGGAGGAGGTCAGGAAGCGGTATTCCACGTCATGAGCCTCGATGGCCTGCTGCGCAAAGTAGGCCACGCCGCCCACCCAGCCGTGGGTAGTGGAGGGAGCCAGGATGCCGACGAAGGGCTTATCCTGCTCTGCGTTTACGCAGCTGAACAGGCCAAGCGCCAGCACGAGACTAAGAAGCAATGCAAAGACTCTTTTCATAATCGTGCCTCCATTCATATTCTGTTTTCACAGTGCCAGTATTATAGCATCAAAGGCAGAATTAGTCCACAAAATTTTGAAAATAATCGCATCAAAACCACAGCGCAACAAAAATGTCATAAAGCAAAGCGCAAAAAAGCGGCACAGCTATCAAAAAAGCGCCTCCAGCGGAAGCGCTTTTTTGATTGTGACAGCTTAGCCGTTCAAATCGTTTTCAAAAGCTTAGTGAGAAGCGCGTGCAGTTCCAGCGCCTCCCTCGGCTCCAGCGGCATGCACTGCGCCATCTGGCGGGGCACGTTGATCGCCTGCTCCCTTAAAAGCAGCCCGGCGGAGGTGATCTCCAGCATCAGGTTGCGCTCGTCCGCCTCGAAGCGGCCGCGGCTTAGCAAGCCCTTCTGCTCAAGCTTTTTGAGCACCGGCGTCAGGGTGCCGCTGTCCAGGTGCAGCTTCTCCCCCAGCTCGCGGGAGGTAAGCGCCCGCTTTTCCCACATGACCAGCATCACGACGTACTGGGTATAGGTAAGGTCAAGCTCGTCCAGATACGGCTTATAGCGCTTGACTACCTCCCGCGCGCAGGCGTACAGGGGAAAGCACAGCTGCCTGTCCAAAAGCAGCGCGTCGTAGGGGCTGGGCGTAAGCGGCAAAGCCTCGTTTTGATTCGTCATGTCGCGTAAAAGATGCAGCCTACAGCGCCCAGATCATTCCGCCGCGCTCGGCTCCAGCTGCCCGTCCAGCGCCTTGCGCACGCCGATGGCCAGCTGATCCGCGCAGGAGGTGGGCCTGCGGCCGCAGAGGTTGCCCTTGAGATACTGCTCGATCTTTTCCACCGTCCAGCCGTCCACGAGCTTGCTGATGGCCTTTAAGTTGCCGTTGCAGCCGCCCATGAAGCTGATGTTGCTTACCTTGTCGCCGTCCAGGTCGAAGGTGATGGCCTGGGAGCAGACCATTTCAGTAGGATAAACGTAACGCATTACAGGATCTCCTCCACCTTCTTGCTCACCTTGTCCATGTTCTCGGTGGGCTCGAAGCGCGCGGCGATTTCGCCGTCTCTGGTGATGAGGAACTTGGTAAAGTTCCACTTGATGTTGCCGTTGTTCTTATAGTCCTTGTCCATCTTCTTTACGATGGGACCCAGCACCAGACCCATCGCGCCGCCGAAGCCGCCGAAGGTGGTGTGGGTGGTCAGGTACTTGTAAAGCGGGATCGCGTTTTCGCCATTTACGTCAATTTTGGAAAACTGCGGGAAGGTGATGCCAAAGCGGCCGGTGCAGAAGCTGTGGATCTCCTCGTCGTCGCCTGGGGCCTGATTGGCAAACTGATTGCAGGGGAAGTCCAAAATCTCAAGGCCGTCCGCGTGATGCGCGTCGTAAAGCTTTTGCAGGTCGTCATACTGGGGCGTAAAGCCGCAGCCCGTCGCGGTATTCACGATCAAAAGCACCTTGCCGCGATACTGCTCCAGGGATACCTCGCTGCCGTCCATCGCCTTTACGCTGAAATCATAAATACTCATGTCGCACCTCCATGCCTCATTTAATTGCGTACAATCAATTGTGTACAATCGAATTATACTGGAGGATGCACTGCTTGTCAACCCACGCACAGATTTTTAACGCGTCACTGCGCAGCGCTTTTGCACGGTGCCTTACTCAAATTTCATCGAGAACAGCTTTGCATCCCGCATGCGGAAGGCAAGGCGCACGGGCTTTCCGGCATATGCGCCCAGGTCGAAATCCTTTGCAAAGACCACCCTTCTGTCGATGTTGTCGCCAAAGACCTCCACGCTCTCCCCCGGGGAAAGGGGCTTTCCGTCCTCGTCCAGCACGGAGACGTAAATGAAGCCGAAGGCCGAGGTGGAAAAGTTGAGGTGCAGGGTGTTTCCTTCAAATATGACGGGCTTGGTGGTTACGCGCCTTTCCTGCCCGTCCGCCATCACGCAGGCAAAACCGTCCTTGCGGATCGTATAGCGATTCAGGGGCTTTGCAAAGCCGAAGGAAAAGTGGCGGTCGATCGTGTAGAGGCTGTAGTATTCCCTGCCGGAATCGATCATGTCGTAGGCAAGGTAACAGTCGCCGTAGATCCAGTTGTGCTGCTCCTCATAGCCCGGGGTGAGGAAGGCCTCGTTGAACCTGTGCCAGTGTTTCCCGTCGCGGGAGCACATGAAGATGCAATCCGTGGACACCCTGCCGGTGCGGGATTCCAGCCGCTCCGTGGCCGCGCGCTTTATTTTGTAGCCGGTCATCTGCTCGATATTGGCGTTCCACTCCGGGCGCTCGCAGTATCTTACGGGAAAGCCGATGTAGATCGGCGCGCGCGGATACAGTTGCACGTTATTGGTGTAGAGGGGATAATCGTATTCGTCGTCAAACGTAAGCCTTTGCGGCAGCGACCAGCTGCGAAAGTCCTTTGAGTGCATCACGCGGATGTCGCGGGTGCCGAATCGCCACATTTTACTGTTGGGGTACATTTCCTCCGTGGTCAGAAGGCGGCTGTTGTCGATATCCGGTATGTTGTGAAAGCTCCTGAAATAGCAAAGGTATTCTTCGCCGTTCCAAAAGGCGGTGTTCAGGGAATCGAAGGTGCCGTAATGGGAGATCGCGTGGGAAAAGCTGAAACGATACCCGTCGCACGAGGTGTAGCAGCACAGCTCCCTTTTGTCTTTCCCGTCCGGACCTGGCACGAGGCCAAGCCCTATGGCCTTATACTTTTCCTCCGGCGGGCAGGCAGGGTTGGTATCGTAAAAAACGAAGCAGCCGTCCTTTACGCGGTCCATCACGATGTTGTTTTCCAAAAGGCCGCAGCCCTCGAAGATATCGAGATGGGGCCTTTTCCAGTTCAGGCCGTCCTTGCTTTCCACAACGCAAACGCAGGGTGTCAGGTCCTTATCGTTCCAGGGCTGATAGTACATTTTGTAGCCGTCCGGATCGTGGACGATACTGGGATAGCTGATGGAAAACGTTTCGTTTGGCTGGTCAAACAGAAAGCAGCAAGTCTGCTTTACGGGGGGATTTACCCGCAAAAACGCAGTGGTCGCCGCCTTATCCAGCAAAGAATCGTCCCAGAAGACCTGTCTGCTGTTGCCTATGAAGCTCGCCTGCATGCTCTTGTCCTCCCCTATTCGTTTATCGAACGATGACGCTTACGCCGTCCGGGATCACGGTGACGGACGCGTCCTTTTTCCCAAGCAGCCCCTCGGCCAGCGACAGCGCCTGGGGCAGGCTGTGCGCCGGGATCATGTGAAGGCTTTTGACCAGTTCGTCGTCGGCGTCCGAAAGATACACAACGCGCGCCCTTTGCAAAACGCGGATAAAGATCTGCGCCTGCCACTGGTCGGGGCGGGTCTCGTTCCTGCCCCGGCTCAGGATGCCGCGCATAAGCGCATCCAGATCATTTGAGGCGGTCATCTCGCGCAAAAACGCGCTGCCGCCGTGCCCGTCGTTGGATTTTGCCAGCATGACGATCACGCCGCCCTGCTTTACCGAGGCCTCCGCCGCGGTCATGCCCTTGACGGCCTGATAGATGTTCTGATCCAGCGGATACCCGCCGTTTGTGGTGAAAACGATGTCCGCAGGCGCGGGAGATACGCCGCACTGGCCATCCAGAAAGCGGCAGCCGGCCTCGTGCGCCTGGACAGAATCGCCCGCAAAAGCGCTTATGACATGCTTTGCGCCGTTTAGCACCACGTTCAAAATGAAATCAAGTCCCGCCGCCCCGGCAGCCCAGAGCATATCGCGGTGGATGGGATTGTTTTCAAGGCTCCCCTGCCGGGAGAAGGGATCGGCGATGAACTCCGCGCAGTGATTTGCCAGCACGCTTTGGCGGCTTGCGACCCCGGGCAGCACGGATTTGCGCCCGCCGGAAAAGCCCGCAAAAAAGTGCGGCTCTATAAAGCCCTCGGCCACCAGCAATTCCGCCTCCGCCGCGGCCCGGTTTACCCGGCATTCCCCTCCGGAGGGCAGGGTGCCAAGGGAGACGAGCTGATTTTCGTCGTCGCAGTCGTGCACTACGATGCGCTCCTGCGATACGATCTCATCGCCAAACTTTTCGATAAGCTCTTGTTTTGTAGTTTCGCGGTGGCAGCCGGTCGCGATCAGGATGGTGATCTGGGCGCTGGGACTTCCCTTGCGGATCTCCCGAAGAAGGGGCGGCATCAAAAGCTTGCTTGGCACCGGGCGGGTATGGTCGCTTGCGATGATCGTAACGCACTTTTTGCCCCGCGCAAGCTCGCACAGGGGTTTTGAGCCCAGCGGGTTTTGCAGCGCCCTTTCCACAAGCTCCTCCTGCGATAAGCCAGGATCGTACTGTTCTATGCGGCTTAGGAGCACGCCGCGCACGCGGGCGTCCTCCACCTCCAGGCAGAGCTTTTCCCTGCCATAGGGCAAAGCAATTTTCATTTGCGGGCCTCCATCAGCATTTTTCAGCGATATAAAAACGCCCGGCGCAAACCGGGCATTAAAGTTACTTGACTTAGTTCTTAGTCTCAGCTTCTTCAACCGCGAGAACCTGCTCGCCGTCATAGTAGCCGCAGGCCTTGCACACGCGATGCGCCAGCTTCATTTTTCCACACTTGGGGCACTTTACGATGCCGGGCATGGACAGCTTCCAGTTGGCGGAACGGCGGGAATTCTTCCTGGCCTTTGATACTTTCCCTTTCGGTACAGCCATGATCACACCTCCTCATTGTTTTGGTCGCCGAGTAACACGGCAAGCGCCTCAAACGGGCTCGGCCCCGCCGCACCCTCAAGGCACGTACACGGGCTTATGTTGCGGTTGCACCCGCAAACAGGACACAGCCCCCGGCAATCCTCCCTGCACACAAAGCGCAGCGGCATCTCGCTGAGCAGCGCCATGAAGGCCGCATCGCCTGCGTCGATCTGGTGACCGACGATGGGATAGCTGTCTTCATCGGGCGTGCGCCTGAAATCCGCCTTGAACGCGATGTCCATCGGATAGCTTACAGGCGCAAGACACCTCGCGCAATGCGCATGCACGGTGACAGTGAGGCGGGCATCGATGCTTACCGTTTCATCCGCGCCAAAAAACGTGCCGCGCAGCTGCGCCTGATCAAAGCAAAGCTCTTCGCCCCGGAAATCGGTCGGCGGATAGCATTCAGCTTCCTCAAACGGGAAAATGCTGCCCTGGTTTTTAAGTGCGGCGCTTACATCGATCATCCCTGGTCCTCCGTTAGCCTTTATATTATATCCACATCGCCCGCGGATGTAAAGTTATTTTTTATGTATCACGCTGCCGGATCACGATCTCGCCTGGGAAAGGGCCGCCTTTTTTGCGCTGCGCCGCGCAAGCAGCCAGATCGCGCCAAAGGCGAGCAGCACGCCGCAAAGCGCGCCGGAGATGTCGATCATGCAGTCCTTAAGCTGAGCGGCGCGCTGGGCAACGAAGTACTGATGCGCTTCATCCATAAAGGCGCACAGCGCGCAGGCGGGCAGGGCGATAAAGGCCTGAAACGGCCTTTTCGGGCTGCCGATCGCCAGCGCGCTTAAAAAGCCAAGGCACAGAAACAGCGTAAAGTGCGCTGCCTTGCGCACAAAAAACGCAAGGTACTCCCGCGTGGCGTAGCTGACCTCCCGCCCCCAGAGCTTTAGAAGCAGATCCAGCACGCGCCCGCTCATCCGCCCGCTGTCTTCTCCGTTCTGGGCGGAGAAAAACCACATAAGGCACAGCAGCATCACGGCAAGCAGCGCTGAAACCTTGCGATACGTCTTTATGCTTTTGAAAGCCGACAAAAGCTTTTTCATTTATCCTGTCTGATTTGCACTTGATACGCCCGATTCGCTCAGTCGATGTTCAGGCGCTTTAGCGCGTACAGATACGTAAGCATCGCGCTGGAATACCATCTGGAGCAGTCCACCATTTCGCCCGTGACGGGATCCAGCTCCTGGCAGAACTGCGCGTCGCCCTGCTGCGCGGCGTAGGCGTGCGCCCAGTTTTCAAGCATCTCGTCGTACTCCGCGCCCTTGCCATAGTGGTCCATCCAGCGCTGGCAGCGAAGCATCGTAAGCGCCTGTGTGTAATAGCCCCAGCAGTTCTTGGGCGCGTGCCCCAGCCGCCTTGCGTCGTCAAGCGCCATGGAGGGGAAGCGGTACGGGGTATAGAATTCCTCTGGGTTCATCATGTGGCGGGCGTAGATCTCTTCAAACTGCCCGTCGGTAAGCGCGCGCTCGGTGAACACGTTGCTGATGGCGATGCTTTTGAATTTGCGCACGGCGCCGGTATGATCCACGTCATAGAAAAACGCGTCGTTTTTGTCATAGAGCTGTTCGCCCATGGCGATGCGCACGTCCTCCGCCTTGCGCTGCCAGGCTTTTTGCTCCTCTAGCCTGCCAAGAAGGCCCGCCATGTCCGCAAGGGCGCGGCGGTTTCCGTAGAACACCGCGTTCACATCAGGCGACAGCAGCGGAAGCGCCGGGACGTCCGCATACTTTTTGCCCTGATCGTCCGCGCAGGAATTGGGGATGTCGCTAAAGCGCATGGAATTGTCGTGCCCCGTGTCGTAGACGCAAAAGGTCTCGATCAGGCCTCGGCCAAGCGTCATGCGGTTTGCGCACAGCCACTCGTCCCAGCCTGCCATGGCGCTGTAGGCCTGGCTTAAGAAGGCCTTATCGCCGGTAAGCCCGTACACCTCGCAGCAGAGCTGTCCAAAGGACACACACTCCTGCAACTGGGAATAGCCGATGGGGCTTGCGTTTTTCCACGCAGGGCCCGCGATCGTCATATCCAGCACCTTGTAGGGCATGCGTCCGTCTTGCTTTCGGTTTTTGATAAACAGCATCAGCTGGTTTTTGGCTACCTGCGCGCCGTTTTCGTCAAGGCCAAGGCGCGCGTAGACTAGCGCGTCGAAGGCATGCTCCATCCATACGCCGGGATAGGCGGTGGAGATGAGGAAAACGTTGCCGTCGCTGTTTGCGATGTTGCGAAGATGGACGCTATGGATCCTGTCGATGGCAAGCTGCTTTTTCTGGCGCAGCTGGTCGCGGGTGGCCCTGATCATAGATGTCTCCTTTGTTAAGCATAGTTATCCCGCGGAGCGAAGGAAGTCCTCTGCCCCGCGGGAGGTGTTTGGATCAGTTGTAGCTGAGGGTCTTGAGCGCCGTGCAGCCCTTGAAGGCGCGCGCGCCGATCTCGGTAACGCTGGTGGGCAGGATGACCGTGGTAAACTGCGTGCGATCCAGGAAGGCCTCCGTATCGATGCGCACGACCGGCGCGCCGTTCATCACGGCCGGCACGGTGATGCTGCTAAGGCTTGCCGGGCAGGACACCAGCTTCACGCTTGCGCCCGTTACGCCCTGCGCCTGGGTGATCACGTAGGACCACTCGACGCCGCCGCTTACGAAGCTTACGCGGTCGCTTACCTCGATCACGGCGCTGTCCATAGCCGTTTCGCCCTCGCCGTCAGTGACGCTAACGCTTAAGGTGTAGGTCCCGACCGCAGGAGTTGCAAGCACCACGCCGGTATCCACGTTGTAGGTGGACTGGCTGAGCACCTGGCCATTTTCGCTGCTTACCTGGATATCATAGGTAACACCGCCGATCGCGTTTTGCACGTCGATCAGCCACACCGCGTCGTTGCCGGAGGTGGTCACGGGCAAAAGCGTATCCACGCTTACAGAGAGCTGCTCGAACACCCCTACCGTGCACTCGGCGATCACGCCGCTGTCGGTGCTGGTGGCGCGAAGGACCGTTTCGCCCGCCTTAAGGCCGGTAAGCCGCACACTGCTGTCGTCAAGCTTCTGGATGCTTACGATGCCGCTTGGCTCAGCGCTCCATGTGATCGCCTTGTTGTCGGCGTTTGCGGGGCTTACGGTCGCGTTCAGCTGCTTTGCAGCGCCCACGCGGATGCTGAGAAGCGAAGCGTCAAGCGCGATCTGGCTTACGCGCACCGGCTCCACGGTGACCTGCGCCTGGCACTGCAGCTCCTTGCCGAAGCTGTCGGTGATGGTGACGAACACCCTGGTAGTGCCGACGCTGTTTGCGCTGAGGACGCCGTTTTGGTTTACGCTGATCACGCTGGGATCGGCGACCGACCACACCGCAAAGCTGATATCCGCGTCCTCCGGGGTCACGCTGTAGGAAAGCTGCGCCGTGTCGTAGTGGGTCACGGTGTAGCTGCTTTCGCCAAGGGCCGCGGCCTGCATGTGCACCTTTTCAGCGCTGACGCTTACGGTCTTGGTAAAGCTGCCGTCCGTGGTGGTGCAGGTGATGATGGCACTTCCGCTGTCTGTGTGCGCCGTCACGTTGCCTTCGCCGTCCACGCTGATGGCGGAGGGATTATCGCTTTGCCAGGTCACGCTCTTGTCGTCGGCGTTTGCGGGGGTGATGAGCGCTTCGAGCCTGTGCGTCCTGCCGCGCTCCAGGGTGAGGCTTTCAGCGGGCAGATCAAGGCCGCTTACCCGTACGGGGGCCACGCTTACCAGGCACTGGTCGGTAAAGCCCATGTCGTTTGAGGTCACGGTGATGGTTACGGGCGATGCGCTTACCTTAAGCGCGGTGATCGTTCCGTCAGAGCTTACCGAGACGGTTTCCGGATCGCTGCTTGCCCATACGAGGCTGGTGTCGTAGGCGTCCAGGGGCGACAGGACCGCGCTTAGGCGGTAGCTGTCGTAGTGCACGATGGTAAGCTCGTGCTCGCTTAGCGCCATGGAATCAAGGTGGCGATAGATCGTAAGGCTGTAGGTCGCCTTTTTGTTGTTGTGGGAGGTCGCGGTCACGGTAACACGGCCTGCGTCAAGCGCTCTGGCAACGCCGTCTTCGTCGATCGTGAGGATGCTCTCGTCGCTGGAAGCAAACACCGCAGAGCCCGTGCTGTTTGTGGGATAGACCGCTTCAAAGCGGATCTCGTCTCCCACGAAGGCAAGCTCGGTATCGCAGGCAAGCTTGAAGGAGTCGGGCGCCTTCAGCACCTTTACGGTCAATAGCGCCGCTTCCCCGTTGTGGGTCACGACCTTGACGCGCGTTGTGCCAAGGGCCTTGCCCTTGATGACGCCGTTGCCGACGTTGGTCAGCACGTAGCCGCTTTCCACGCTGAACTTGAGGGTGGTGCAGCTGTCCTCAGGCAGGAGCACCAGCTCAGACACGTCGAAGCTCTGCCCCATGCCGATGGTGATGAGGCTGGTATCGTACTTGACCCATGCGGGGGCGGCCTTCACGGTGACGGTGGTCACGTCGTGCACGCCGTTAAAGGCGCTTGCGGTGATGTGCGCTTCGCCAACGCCCACGGCCTTTACGAAGCCGTCCGCCTCCACCGTGGCTACGCTTTCGTTGTCGGAAGCGAAGGTCACGGTGCTGTAGGCGTTTTCGTCGAAGCTGTAGTTAAGCTCCGTTCCCTGTCCCACGCCCAGCGTGGCCTGCTCGGGCACGAGGGTCAGCGCAGAAGGCGCGTTGTACACGTGCACGGTGAGGAAGCCGTTTTTGCCGTTGTAGGTGCTGGCCTTGATGCGCGTAGTGCCAAAGGACACGGCGCTGATGCGGCCGGTTTGGTCCACGGTCGCGATGGATTCGTCCTCGCTTGCCCAGGTGATGTCGCTTACAGAGCTTGCAAGGGTCATCGTCGCCTTGGCGGTGACGGGAGAAGCCCCGATCACAAGCTTGTCGGTCTCTGCGCTCAGCTTTACGCCGGTGGGCGCGGAAACGACCTTGAAGCTGCGCGTTGCGGTCACGCCGTTATAGGCGGTCACAGTCACTGTGGCGCTGCCGATGCGCACGCCGCGAAGGGAGGTGCCGCTTAGCTTGATGTAGTTTTGGTTGGAGACCTTTACAGTAAAGTCGCCGTAGACCACGTTGCCGTTTGCGTCGTAAGCCTCAGCCAGCAGCTCCACCGTTTCGAGATAGCCGATGGTGTTGCGGGGGTTGATGATCCTGACTTCGACGGGTGCCGGCACCACGGTGACGTTCACGCTGTCGGTAAAGGTTTCGCCGGTCTTATGGTTGGTGGTGGAAGCGCTGATAACGGCTTCGCCGGCTGCAAGGGCCGTGAGGACGCCGTTTTCATCCACGGTGGCGGCCACTTCGTTGGTGCTTGTGTAGCTTACCTCGCCGTAGTGATACTCGCTGAAGGCGGGCTTTAGCTGATAGCGCGCGCCCTCGCCGATCTCAAGGCTGTCCACGTCCAGCTGGATGCCGTCCGGCTCGTAGAGCACGGTCACGGTGCAGGAAGCGGTCTTTCCGTTGTAGGTGCGGCAGGTAATCTTGGCTGTGCCGTAGGACTGCGCCCGGACAAGGCCGTTTTCGTCCACGGTGGCTACAGCGCTGTCAGAGGATTCGTAGGTGCAGGCGCCGACCGCGCCGCTGTTCAGCGCGTGCTCCAGCTGGAAGGAGCCGCTCTCGGAGAGCGTTACGCTCTTTTCGTTCAGGGTGACGGAGGAGGGAGCCCTTACGACCGTGATCTTCTGGGTGAGCGTTACGCCGTTGTAGGCGGTGATGGTCACGGTGGTGTTGCCCGGGACCTTGCCGGTCACGATGCCCTCCGCGTTTACGGTAAGGTAGCAGGTGCTCTTGGCCTTGAAGGTATAATCGCTGCCGGTCAGTTGGCCGTTTTCATCGTAGACCACGGGCTTAAGATCCAGCTTTTCGCCGACGCCCACGGTGAGCCTTTCAGCGGTGAGCTCGATGCGCACGGGCGCGGGGCGAACGACGACCACATAGGACGCGGTGTGATACGCGCCGGCGCTCGTCTTGATCGTGGCCACGATGGAGGTGCGGCCGGGCTTGATGGCGTCCACCGCTCCGGTGGAGGCGTTGACCTTTGCGACGTAGGGGTTTCTGGAGGCGTAGACGATGTTTGCCGCGGTGCCTTCGGGGATGGTGGCCTTCAGCGTGTAGCTGCCGCCCGCGCCGATCAGCTTTTCGCTTTCGTCAAAGGAGAGCTCCTCCGCCTCGGGCTTTACGATCACGGTGCAGGTCGCCTTTTTATTGTTGTAGGTGAGCGCAGTGATCGTGGCTTTGCCGACGCCCTTTGCGGTCACGGTGCCGTTTTCGGAGACGGTGGCGATCTCAGGATCGCTGCTTGTCCAGGTGACGTTGGCGTCGGAAACGTTGGTGATGCTGGTTTTGAGCACCCGCATTCCGCCAAGCGGCAGGTCGAAGCTGCTTTCGTCCAGCTTGATCGCGCTGGGCGCGTAGGCGACCTCGAGCTTAACGGTAAGGCTTACGCCGTTTGCCGCGGTGATGGTCACGCTGGGCTTGGAAACTCTTGTGCCCTTGACCCTTGTGCCGTTTACCTGCAGCTGGTAGATGTTGGAGGACTTTAAGGTGAAGCTGGTTTCGACCGCGTTTCCGCGTCCGTCCAGCGCCACGGGCTCCAGGTCGATGGTTTCGTTTATGCCGATCTTAGTGCGGGTCTGCATAAGTTCGATGCTGACCGGGGCGCTTACGACGTTCACCTGGCAGCTTGCCGTAGCGGTAAGGCCGGTTTCGTAATTATAGACGCTTGCCGTCAGCGTGCCGCTGCCGGAAAGCAGGCCCGTAAGCACGCCGTTTGCGTCAACAGAAGCGATCGCTTCGTCGCTGGAAGGCGTAAAGCTATATACCGGGTGGCCAAAGCTCCCTGCGGGCGCAAAGCTTACGCTGGCAGCAAGGCTTGCGCCCTCCGCTACCGTGTAAACGCTCTGGTCAAAGGAGATGGCGTCCGCGCCGGAGGTGACCGTAACGGTGCAGGCGTCGGTTTTATTGTTGAAGGTCTTTACGTGCACCTTCGTGGTGCCCTTGCCCACCGCGTGCAGCGTGCCGGTCTGATCGACGGTCACGATAGTGGGATCGTCGCTCGTCCAGGTAAGCTCGCTTGCCTGCTTATCAGGCAGGGTCGCTTCCAGCATGGTGGTCTCGCCGATCGCCAGGGTGCAGGTATCCTTTACGCTTACCTTGCTGGGCGCGCTTTGCACCTTTACGTGAAGGACGCACTTTGCGCCGTTTGGCGTGGAGATCGTGATCGTCGCGTTTCCGCCCCTCATGCCGCGCACGCTCATGCCGGTGACCTTTGCGATGTACACAGAGGAGGTGGATACGCTAAAGCTCGTCAGCACCTCGTTGCCCTCGCCGTCGAAGGCGCGGGGAGCAAGCTCGATGGTTTCGCCTGCGCCAAGCACGAGGTCTACGCAGCCGCAGTCCACTACGCTGAGGGCGTTGGTGGTGGTGACGGTTACGCTTGCGCTGATGGCGCCGACGCTGTTGGAAACGGCGCTTGCGGTGATGGTGGCGCTGCCGGCTCTGAGCGCGGTGATTTTGCCGCTTTCTGCGTCGACGCTGACCACGTCGGGATCGGAGGAGGTATACTGGAGAGTCGCCCAGCTGCCTGCGGGCTCAAACGCCGCCTGGAGGGAGGCGCTCTGGCCGGAGGCGATCAGCATGGACGGGCTTGCAAAGCGGACGCTCTGCGGCGCGGCCTTTACGGTAACAACGCACTTTGCGCTCTTTCCGTTATAGCTGGTCACCTTGATGGTGGCGCTGCCCGCTGTAAGGGCGCTGATCACGCCGTTTTCGTCCACCTGGGCGATTGCTTCGTCGCTGCTTTCAAAGGTGACTGCGCCTTCCTGTCCCGCGTTAAAGGCATAGGACAGAGTCTGCGCATCGCCCTGCTGGAGCGTAAGCTCGGAGGCGCTCAGCGTCACCTTGCTCGGGGCGCTCTTTACGCTTATGGTGATTTGGGTGCTTGCGCCGTTTTCGGCGGTCACGGTGATGGTGGCCTTGCCGGGATAATTGCCCCGGACCCTCGTGCCGTCCACCCTGAGGATGCGGGTGCTGGAGGAGGTCAGCTTAAAGCTGGTTTCGATCTCGTTTCCGCTGCCGTCCAAGGCTCTTGGCGCAAGGTCGATGATCTCAAGGTAGCCGATCTCGTCCCGGGCTTCGGTAACGATCTCTACCGGCGCGGGTTCCACGGTGATGGTGGCCTGGGCCGTGATGTCGGTATTCTTTGCGTAATCGTGGGCCGTCACGGTGAGGATGGCTTCGCCGCTCTTTACGCCTGTTACCTCGCCCTGCGCGTTAACGCTTGCAACGCTGCCGTCCTGCGGCTGGATGCTGTAAGTGAGGGACGCGGCGCTGCCCTCGGGCAGCAGGGTTGCGTGCACGGTGAAGCTTGCGCCTTCTTTTACGCTGTAGGCGCTTTGATCAAGCTGGATCTGCTCCGGCGCCAGCACGACGTTTACGGTGCAATGGGCCACCTTGCCGTTGTAGGTCGTGGCGGTCACCTGCGCGCTGCCAAGGCTTACGCCGGTGATCAGGCCATTTTCGTCCACGCGCGCGATGCTCTCGTCGCTGCTTGACCAGGCGACGTCGGCGGTGTCGCTGCCCGTGGTGTGGGCGCTTACGCGCACGCTGTCGCCGGCTGCCACGTTCACGCTGGCGCTTGAGAGCTTGACGGAAGTGGGCGCGGCGATGACGCTGAACTTTTCCTTCAGCGTTACGCCGTTTGCGGTCTTTGCCGTGACATTCGTAGAGCCACGGACGTTTCCGTAGGCAAGGCCGTCCACGATCTTGATGTAGGAGGCCGCAGCGCTCAAGGCGACCTCGGCGTCGATCACGTTGCCGCGCGCGTCGTAGACGACGGGCTTCAAGTCGACGTATTCGTGCAGGCCGATGCTGTTTCTGTCGCTTCGGAACTCGATCCTGGCGGGCGCGGGGTTCACGGTGAAGGGCACGCTGCATTCCACATAGCGCCCAAGGACCGTGTTGTAGATGCGCGCTCTTACGGTGCCGCTGCCGGAGAGCAGGCCCTGGAGCTTGCCGCCGTCAAGGTGCGCGATCTCGTCCTCGCCGTCAAAGCTTATGCTGTATTCCGGCGTTCCGCCCGCGTTTTCAGGCTCGCGGACAAGCTCAAGGGCGATGCTTTGACCTTCGTCAACGCTGATGCTGTCCTGGGCAAAGCGGATGCTCTCGGGAGAGAGGAACACCGTGACCGTACAAAGCGCGTATACGTTCTTTACAAAGCTTTGGCACTTGACGTGCGCAACGCCCTCGCCCACTGCGACGAGCCTTCCGTCCTCCACGGTCACAACGCTTTCGTTATCGCTTTCCCAAACGATGGCGCTTACGCTGCTTGCGGGGGTGAGCTTATATTCCAGTTCGGCGCTTTCCCCTACCGCGAGGCTCAGGGATGTGGCGGACAAAGCGAGCTTTGTGGGAGCGGGCACGGCGGTAAATCTGGTTTTGAGGCTTACTCCGTTTGCGGTGGTCAGGGTGATGTCTGTTTTGCCGGAGACGTTGCCGATGATGGCGGTCGTACCGGAGGTCTTGATGATATAGGTGCTTGCGGATTTGATGGTAAAGGCAGTGTCCACGACGTTGCCGAAGCGGTCGTAGGCCACAGGCGCAAGATCCAGCGTCTCGCCGCGGCCGACGCTGCGGCGCTGGGTGCCAAGGACGATGCTCTGGGCTTCCGGCGTTACGGTGATCTGCATCTGGGCGCTGTGGTCGCTGCCGTCCGCGTAGGAGTGCACGCTGGCGTTCAGGGTGGTCGTGCCGTAGCAAACGCCCTTGACCACGCCATTTTCGTCCACGGTGGCGATGGCGGGATCGTCCATCCAGTAGGTCACGCTGCCGCCTGCGCCGTCGGGCGCAAAGCTGATGGCCGTGGGTGCGGTCTCATTTTCCGCAAGGCTCAGGCCGTCCTGCACAAAGGCGATGCCCGTAGGCGCGGCCGTGACCGTAAGAGCGCAGCTTGCGGCCTTGCCCTTTACGTAGGTAGCTGCGGTGATGACCGCGCTGCCCTGCGCGTGCGCGGTGATCTTGCCGCTTGCGTCCACGCTTGCCACTTCGGGGTTAGAGCTGGTCCAGGTGATCGCGGAGTCGGAGCCGGAGGACAGAGCGTAGTCCAGCTGAGCGCTTTCGCCGATGCTGAGGCCAAGCGTCTTGTGGTTGAGTGTGATGGAGGTGGGCTGCTTTACGGTCTTTACCTTGATGCTGGCTTCCGCGCCGTTTTCCGCACGGGCGGTGATGGTGGCGCTGCCGTAATACTGGCCGGTGATCTTGCCGCCGGAAACGGACACATAGCCCTTGGAGCTGGTGGTAAGAGTGATGTCGCCCTCCACCAGGTTTCCGCGCGCGTCGTAGGCCCGGGGCATAAGATCCACGGTTTCCTTAAGGCCGACGGTCTCGCGGGGGTTTTCAAACTCGATTTTGGTGATGTTCGGAAGCACGCTTATCGTAAGCGTCGCGTAATAGCTCTGGTTGGTGGTCCTGTTAAAGACGTAGAAGTCCGTGCGCACGTCACCGGAGTAGACGCCCTTGATCTCAAAGCGGCCGTCCGGAAGCTGTTCGATGGTCGCAAAGCCGTCGCCGCTGAGATCCTCGTGATAGACGTCGCCGTACACGTCGCCGGTAAAGGACGCGCTTAAGTAGGCGCTTTCGCCCTCCTTGACGTCGATGTGGCTGGCGCTTAGGATCAGGTCGTCCGGCTCGCTCATGACGCTGATGGCGCAGGCCGCCGTAAGGCCGTTATAGGTCTTTACGCTGATCACCGCCGCGCCGTTTCCAACGCCGGTGACCAGGCCGTTTTCGTCCACGCGGGCGATGCCTTCATCGCTGCTGAACCAGGTGAAGCTGGACGCGCTTTGGCTGTTCACGTGGGCGCTCAATTGCAGTTCGCCGTTTACGGAAAGGGTGTAGCTTTCCTTATCCAGCGCAACAGACAGCGGCTCCTCGGTCACGCGCATGTCCATTTCGGCATTCAGCGTTCCCGCAGCGGCGCGCAGCTTGAAGCTGCCCGTCTTATGGGAGAGCAGGCGGCCCTGCGCGTCCAGGGACGCGATGGCGTCGTCTGAGACCTCGAAGGCCACAGCATCCGCCGTCCTGTTGCCGTTTGCGTCCACGGCCCAGGCGCGCACGATAAGGCTGTCGCCGATACCGATCTTATCGCCAAAGTCGTCGAACACGATCCTGACCGCGGCGCCTTCGCCGGCCATCATAGCCTCTTCGCTTACCGGCTCGCCGGACAGGATCTCGTCCTCTGCTCCGGTCTCGGTGAGGGCCTCTTCATCAGTCCCTTCGGGCTCTGCAGCTTCGCTGCCTTCGACGGGTTCTACGGTTTCGGAGGTGACTTCGTCGCCGGTGGGTTCGCCAGTTGCTTCGCCTTCGGTGGGTTCGTCGGTTTCTTCGTCGCCGGTAGGTTCGCCGTCGGTGGGTTCGCCGGTCACTTCGCCGTCGGTGGGTTCGCCGGTGGGCTCAGTGGTTTCATCGGTGGTGTCGATGGGTTCGGTGGTTTCGTCGCCAGTGGCGGTTTCGTTTGAAGTCGTCTCGCTGCCTGCTTCGCCGGGGATGGTCTCGCCGCCTGCGGCAGGGTCGGTTCCTTCGTTCGTTACAGCTTCGCCGGTTTCGGTGGCAGCCGCGTCGTCCGTGGGTTCGGTGGTTACAGTGGAATCGCTGGCAGTTTCGTCACCCGCTGCGGGAGCGCCCGGCTGGGTGCCCGCTTCCGTTTCAGCGGTCGGGCTGTCGTTTGCGGGGTCGTTTACATTTGCCGTTTCGTCAGCCGGAGTGTCGTCCCCATTTTCAGCTTCGCCGTTTGGCGCAGTCGTGGGCGTGGTCGCGTCCCCGGTAGGATCCTGCCCGGTCACAGCGTTCTCGGCGTTTTGCTGCTCGGCCTCGGCAGCGCCCTCATCGGGAGCCTGCGGCTCGGTGTTTTCCGGCTGATCGCCGGTTTCGTTCGCAACGGGTTCGTCAGCAGGCTGCTCGCCCTGCTGCGCGTCCTCGTTTGTGGTCTGAACAGGCTGTCCCTCCGCGTCGGTTTCAGCGGGAGTGGTTTCGCCGGGCTCGGTCACAGTGCCTTCGGTCGCGGTATTCTCGCCTTCGCCGGTTTGCGCGTCCGAAGCGTCGCCGCCCACAGCAGGGGTCGTGCCTTCGGCGTTTTCGTTGGTCACATCTGTGTCAGCGCCGGGTTCGTCCGTCGGCTCCTGCGCAGTCACGGCGGCAAAGTCCAGCAGCATCAGGGCGAATCTGTCTTCGCCTTTAGTATAGTAGAATTTTGCACCATCCTCCAAGATCTCGAAGACCGCGAGGTAGTCGCCTATCTCCTCCTCGCTCATGGGACGGGCCTGCTTTGCGTTTACATAAAGGGTTTTGATTTCGTTTTCCGCGGCAAATGCGACCTGCAGCCGGTCAGTCCGCCCGCCTGCGTTGGGCCGTGAAAGCGCGTAGGCCGCGCCCTTTGAAACGGTGGCGACTGCATCTTCGCTGTACGCGCCATCATAGAGCGAAGCACCTGCGTCCAGCATCACGTAGCCGCTTACGAACTGCTCGTTTTCGCGGCAGCTTTTGCTGTAGTCGATGATCTGCACTTCCGTTTCGGCAGCGGCTTCGGTTTCAGTGGCAGCTTCCGCTTCGTCAGTTGCTTCGGTTTCGGCAAGGATCTGCTCCGCATCGCCCTGCGCATCCTGGGGCAGCTCAGGGTCACTTAGCGTCTCTTCGCCGTTTTCGGTTTCGCTGTCGGAGCTTTCAGCATCAAGCTGATCGCCAGCTTCCGCTGCGGGCGCTTCGGCTTCACTTGCTTCGGAAGTCTCGCTATCAGCGGAGGCATCGTTATTCTCCGCTGCGTTTTCAGCCGCTTCCTGCGAAGCGTCCTCAGTGGCGTCGGCCTGCTGGGAGTCCTGCTGCACGGTTTCATCGGGCGCGCTTTGCTGCGCGTCCGTTAAAGCGGGCAGGACGTCGGGATCACTCTGTCCCGCTTCCGGTTCAGAAGACTGCGCTTCGAGCTCGTCCGTTTGCTCTCCTTCCACAGTCTGGCTTAAACCCGGAGTATTTGTATCCGCGCTTGGAGAAGGCTCCTCAGCGGACACGGCTATACAGGATATCAGCATCGCCAATACCAGTATAAGTGATATAAGCCTGTTTTTCATTATGTAATAACCTCCAGGGCGTATTCTACACCTTATCAACTGTATTGTATCACATCCTCCCCGATTAATCAAGTTATATCAGTTTGCAATAGCTTTTTGCGACGATAAATTAAGAATTGAAATACTTTTGTAATATCTGTTAAGCAGCTTTTTTGATTTAATGAACTTCGGTCGGTTTTCTGCTTTTCGCACCCAGACATAAAAATGGGAGCGGCCGTCATGGTCGCTCCCATTTCGTTTGAATACTGTCCTCTCTCCCCCATTTTGCGGCTGTTCGGCCGCAGGAGGATACGAAGGATCGATTTGCTTATCTGGCTTCCTTCATGGCCTTTACCTTGTCCTTGATGCCAAGGTAAAGCTGCAGGCAGCTAACAACGAGCAGCACCGCAAAGCCGATGGTGTGCAGGGTGTGCGCATCGCCAAGCTTCAGGAAGGCGCTGGTCAGATAGGCGATAACGCCAATCGCACCGGCCAGGAAGGGACATACGGCGGAGCCGAAGCTGTCGCGCTTGATGATGGCGAACACGACGCCCAGGATCAGCAGCACGAACAGGACGATCGGGACCAGCACCGCGGAGTTTCTCTGGTAGCCGAAGATCTTATAGGCGACTTCCTTCTCCATGGTGTCCTTCAGGTCCTCGGGGAAGCCCACGAAGCCCATCAGAGAGACCTGCTTTTTGCCGTCGTAGTTGACGCTGGTGCCGAAGCTGGACTCCTTGGTTTCCTCGTTTGCGAAGGTGATGGTGACCTTGCCCACGGTGTCGGAGTTTCTCTTGCTGTACTTCACGGTGCAGTCGCTGACCATCAGGGTGTCCTTCTCGGTCTCAGCGGCTTCGAGCTCGTCCACGTCGTAATCCGCGTTGGAGTAGCGGGTCACAGCATCGGGCGTGAAGGCGGCAGGCTCAACGGCCTCGGGAGCGGTCAGAGCGTACTTCTCGATCAGAGCAGTCACGTTCTTCATCTGTTTTTCGATGTTGGCGGGGAGCTTGGCAGCCTTGTCGATGGTGGCCTTCTTGTCGCCGGCCTTCAGGGCAGCGGCGGTCGCGTTAGCGGCGCTCTTGGCAGCGGCGGCGGCCTTGTTGCTGGCTTCCTTCATTCTGGAAAGGTTGCCCAGGATCTTGTCGTCTCTCTCCTCGTCGCTGAGGGTGAGGGCGATCTCGTCCTTGGCCTTGATGACGGCGTCGCTTACGGCCTTGTCGTCCAGCTCGCTGTCGCCGACCTTCTGGGTGAAGAACTCAGCGTACAGGGCGGTCTTGTCGGCCTTGGAAAGGGTGGGCATGATCTCGTCGTAGAGCTTGTTCTCGGGCTTGCGCTCGGTGGCCTTCAGCTCTTCGTAACGGGCCGCGTACTTGGTGGCCAGGAACTCTTTGAATTCCTTGTCGTTGGCGGCGGCATAGCCTACCTTGAACTCGTCGGGATACGCCTCGCGCAGAGCGTTGTTGTAGGCCGCGGTGGTCTCGGTCACCCAGGCGTAGCTGGCGTCGATGGTCTTGCTGTCGTAAGCGGCCTTGGCGGCGGCGTAGGCGTCGTCCAGCGCCTTCTTGGCACTGTCAAGGCTGGTCTTGGCGGTATTGTAGAAGCCCTCGGCCTTTACAAGCTCTTTTTCAGCCTTGCTGATGGCGTCGGTCAGGGTCTTATAATCGGTATCGGCCTCGGAGAGGTCGGCGGGCTCGGCGGCAGGGGCTTCGGTGGCCTCGGCAGTCTCGGCGCCTTCAGCAGCTTCCTCGGTGGTGCCGGCGGCTTCCTTCTCCGCGGCGGCCTCGATGGCCTCGGCGCTGAAGGGGGTCTTGCCGAGCTTTACGGCTACGACGTTGGCCGCAGCGACCAGCTCCGCGATCTTGTTTTCGCAGTCGTTTACAGAAACCTGGCACTGCTCGACGCTGTCGGCGATGGCGTTATAGTTGGCCAAAGCGCTGTTAAAGGTATCCAGCGTAGCAAGCTGGTTCACGCGCAGGATGTTGGTGGTGTAGAGCTTGGACTTGTTGTTGCCGCCCGCTGCATCCACTTCGATCCTCTTATAGCCGTCCTGGCTCTCGTCACTGCCGCTGAGGACCCAGGTGCGTCCGTAGAGAATGGTCTGGTCGCCCATGGTCTTGCCGTCGGCAGAGTTCGCGGGCACCAGCGTGGTGCTGTCGGAGCCGTAGGTGAAGTACGGGCACAGCATCATGATGATGAGCGCCAGGCACAGCACCGCGATCAGACAGCTGATCCAACGGGAACGATTCATTTTGATCTCGTAGGTTTTCATCGCTATCTCCTCACTTTTAATTAATAATGTGGTTGTATGTATTTTACAACCTGCAGATAACATTGTCAAGCCGTTTTATGCAGAATTTTAAAGTTTTCGGCCCCGTTTTGTGCACGATTTTTCTGCACATTCCGCATGAAATATCGCAGAAGCTTCCCCTATGCGCGCCGCAGGGTCTCATGGGGCGTCAAAACGACGTTTGGCTTTACGTCGTGCGGGCCCTGGGGCAGCGCGTCAAAAAGCGCGTCGGGCGGGCAGAGGCAGACGGAAAAGGAGGGGTGCTCCATAAGGTACCTGTCGTAGTATCCGCCGCCGTGGCCAAGGCGGGCAAAATCCCGCCCGCAGGCAAGGCAGGGCACGACGCACAGATCCGCCCTTTCCAAGATCGCCGCAGTATCGTCCGGCTCGGGGATGGAAAGCGGGCCGGGCTTTAGATCATACAGCCCCCTGATCAGGCGCGCGCTCATCACGCCCTTTCCCTCGATGCGCGGAACGGCCACCCGCTTTCCTGCGCCAAGCGCAAGGCTGATGACCTTTCGCGTGTCCGGCTCCGGGAAAACGGAGACATAAACAAAAAGGCTTTTGGCTCTTTTATACTCTTCAAGGTCAAACAGTCTTTCCTGAAGCAGGCGCGTTTCCTCTTCTGAAAGCGCAATTCGAATCAGGGCACGGCGAAGCCTTTGCTTTTCCTGCTGTATCGACAAAATCGTTTGTTCCATATAAAATCAAAAGCGTTTCCTTGCGGCGTGCTTATGAAGGAAGTCCAAAGGGCAGTTTGGAGGGGCAAAAGCCCCTCCAACTCTGACTTGAAACGTCCCAGCCGACCAGTCGAACTAAAGGCTTTTTCAGCCGACCACCGGCAGGCTTGCCGCCGCGACGCTCTGCCCCACTCTGCGGCTGGATTCGTCGGGGATGTGCAGCTGCATTTTTTGAGCGAGCTGGGGATATTCCGCCTCCAGCACCTGCTTTGCGGTCTTGAGCAGCGTCTGCCCGCCGTTTCCGCTGGTGACGCGCCCCATGATGAGCACGTGGCGGATGTCGTAAAAGCGCGCGTACCAGGCAAGCTGATATCCGAAATACACGCCCAGGGTCTGATAGATGCCCTCCGTTCTGGGGTCTCCCGCGGCGTGCAGCTGCTGCACGTACTTGAGCTTCTGTGCCAGGGTCAGGCTGTCGTCCAGCGGGATGCCCGCTGCGGGGCAGAGCTTTATGACCGCGTCCTGCGAAAAGTACTTTACGCCGCAGCCCACGTCGCCGCTCCACTCGTCTACCATAGCGTCCGGGTTCATGTCGACCGGAACGAAGGCCAATTCGTTCAGCCAGCCGGTGATATAGCCGTGTTCGTCCACATAGCCGCCGGCTTCGCTCGTGCCCATGGCGATGCCGAGCACGTTATTGTCGTTTAAGTCCATGGCTCCGGCAAGCGCGGTCACGTCGCCGTCGTTTGCGACCTCGATCGGGATATTGCCTATTTCCCTGGCCACGTCCGTATAGATCGTGCGGCAGCGGCGCTTGTCCTCGGGACTTAGGCTCATAAAGAGCGAAGCGACCATGGCGCGGTTATCGATGTACACGCCGGCAGAGGAAACGCCGATGGCGTCCACGCGGGGCATTTTTTCCGCGGCCTTGAGCATGGCGCTTTTGATGCCGTTAAAATGGTAGGCGGGATCGGACTGGGTCTTGGGGTTCCAGACGATCTCCTCCGAATAGATGCTTTCGCCGTTCACCACGGCGGAGACCTTTACGTCGCTGCCGCCCGCATCGAAGCCGATGCGGCAGCCGTTCAAGTGCTTGCCGACCGGCGAGGAGGCCTCGCGGGTCTTGGGGGCGTCGGAAGCGTTTTCGCGGTACTCGACGCTGAATTCCGTCTCGTACACGCCGGACATAAAGTCGTTATCGAAGGCGCGCGCGCCGTCTTTGGCATAGGTCCTTGCGATGTGCTCATAGATCGGGCGGGAGCCGGAGATGATGATCTTGTATCCCCCGTACACCCACAAAAAGGTCTTTACGATGCGCTCCACGGCGACGCCGTTGCGTTCATCGTCAACGCCGTCGTTAAACACGTCCATCTCCAGCGTGCGCACGTAGCCCTTGTTGCGCTCGACGGAGATCGCCACCCGCTTGTGGGGCGCGTTTTGCACGTCGCGCTCGTAGGCCTCGATGTACTTGACGATAGGCGAAAAGCCCGGATCGTAAACCGCGTTTATCTTAAGAGCCATGCTTACACCTCCGCGTTATAGATGGTTTCGCCGCGCAGGATGGTGCGGCTGATGTTCATGTCCTCGTCTGCAAAGCAGAAATCCGCGTCCTTGCCCACGGCGATAGAGCCCTTGGCCTTGTCGATGCCGATGGCGATAGCGGGATTGAGCGACGCCATGCGCACGATCTTGTGCAGTGACAGCCGCTTTACATTCTGGCGCACATTGCGGATCGCCTCGTTAAGCCTCAGCACGCTGCCCGCGATGGTGCCGTCCGCAAGGCGGCACTCGATGCCCTTTACGAAGATCGGCTGTCCGCCAAGGCTGTATTCGCCGTCTGGCATGCCGCCCGCGCGGGTGCAGTCGGTGATCAGCACCAGCTTGTCCTTTTTGAGCTCGCTCACCATTTTGAACAGCGCCTTGTTTACATGGAAGGTGTCCGCGATCAGCTCCGTCGTCAGCCTGTTTTCGCTTAGCGCGCAGCCCACCACGCCCGGATCCCTGTGGTGCAGTCCCGTCTGGGCGTTGAACAGGTGCGTTACATGCCTTACGCCCGCGCGCACCGCCTTTTCGGCCTCGTCGTAGATGGCGTTGGTGTGCCCCATGGAGATCAGGATCTCCGGATGCTCCTTATGGATGCGGCGAATGGCCGCCATGTTGCCCTTGACCTCCGGGGCCACGGTGAAGACGCGGATGAGGCCTGCGTGCTTATCGATAAACTCCGGATCGCAGGGCTTGATGTGCTCGCCCGCCTGCGCGCCCTTGCGGGCGGCGTTGATGAAGGGGCCCTCGGCGTTTACGCCCATGATCTGCGCGCCGTCAAAGCCGGGCTTTTCGCTCTCGGCCTTCACCTGGCTTATCGCCTCAAACGCGGCCTCCAATTCCGGATAGCTCACGGTCATCGTGGTCGGCAGCCAGCTGGTGACGCCGTTTTTGGCGATGCCGCGGGCCATCGTGCGGATGCCCTCGGCCTTGCCGTCGGAGGCGTCCTCGCCAAGATAGCCGTGGATGTGCATGTCCACCAGTCCCGGCAGGACATATCTTCCCTTCGCGTCGATCACGGTGTCGGCGTTTGCGGGAGCAGTCGAGGTTTCAAACGCCTGGATCTTATCGTCAAACAACAGCGTCATGCCGCTTACGGTGGCGCCTTCCAGCACGATTTTTCCGTTGATGATGGCTTTCATGGGCAAAATCTCCTCGCAACTTTCTATGGAACGCCGCCCGGCTGCCTGGCGGCGCCGCGGCGAAAACCAATGTCATCCCCAATTATATTCCACGCCCGCCCCGGCGTCAAGCGTTATCAAGGGAGAAAAACCACGTGTTTTGCAAACAAACACACGCCCCGCGTTTGTCGCCGCGGGGCGTGAAGGGCAGATCATTCTTTTTTTGCAACGGAGTTGCTTCTTATTCAGCGGGCAGGACCTCCACCAGCACCTCGCGCGTCAGGCCGTTGTAGGCTGTTACGCTGATGCGCGCGCTGCCGGCAGAAAGGGCGGTGATCAGCCCGCTTTCGTCAACAGTCGCGATCTTCGGGTCGCGGGACTCGTAGCTGCAATGGGTCACGTCCAGTTCGTCAAAGGAAGCGTTCAGGGCGTGGGTCTGCCCGGCTGGGAGGGCGATATAATCGGTAAACAGCCCCCCCTGGGTAAGCACCTGCGCGTCCAGATGCATGCTCTTAGGCGCGTCCACCACGACCACGCGCACCCGGGCGCGCACGCCGGAGGCCGCCGTTACCACGGCGTCCGCCTCGCCCGTGCCCGAAACGGAGCGGATCGTGCCATCCTGATCCACGGTGAACAGGCTTTCGTTCTCGCTTTCCCACTTCAAAAGGGAATAGCGACCCACGTCGAAGGAGCAGGGCACCGTGGTATGATCGCCCTCGCCGATCACAACGCGCGTCCTTTCCGGATAGATGCTTTGGGCGCTTTGGCGCACGTAGACGTCCATCTGCGCGCTGGTGCCGGAGGCAAGGCGCGCGGTGATGGTGGCGATGCCGCTTCTAAGGGCGCTTACTGCGCCGTCCTCCGTGACGGAGGCGATCTGCGGCTGGTTGGAGGAATAGCTGATGTGCCCGCCGCCGTCCAGGTGTCTGGCACGCACGCGCAGGGTATCTCCCTCCCCCATGTCGATGGCGCTTTGCTCGAAGGCGATGCCGCTTGCGGGCGGCACGGCCTGGACCGTCGTATTCAAAAGCACACCCCCGGACGAAACGCTGATGACCGCGCTGCCGCGGGACAGGGCGCTCAGCACGCCGTCCTGACTTACGCGCAGCACGCCCTCGTCGCTGGAAGAAAAGCGCAGAGGCATTTGCACGCCGATGCCGGTATAGAGGCTGATCCGCTCGCTTTCGCCGATGGCGACGGGGTCGATCTCGGGCATGGCCTTCAGCCAATCGGGCGTTTCGTACACGTTTACGGGCAATACGCACTGCGCTCCGCCGGGCGCGGTCAAAAGCAATCTGCCCTGGCCGCTTGCAAGCGCGCGCGCAAGGCCGCCCGGCTGCACCGAAACGATCTCAGGATCGAGGCTTTCTGCCAAAAACCTTCCGCTGCCGCCCGTCGTGACCGCTTCGATCGCGGCTGTGCCGCCTTCGTAGAGGCTAAGCGCGCCTTGAGTGGGAGTGATCGCGGATGCCTGGGGCAATACGTTTACGTTCACCTGCGCGCTTGCGCCGCCGGAGGCGTTCAGCGTGACCAGGGCGTTTCCGGCCCTGATGCAGCTTACATAGCCTTCGCCGTCCACCCGCAGCACGCTTTCGTCTGACGAGGTGTAGGACAGCGTTTCCATGTAGCCGCCGTCCAGCGCGGCGTTCAGCGAAAAGCCCTCGAAGGCGTAGCCGGTATAGCTTTGCTGTACCCTGATCGTGGCGGGCGGCGGAAGCACGACCGTTACATCGCAGCGGGCGGAGTGGCCGTTGTAGGTCTCCGCAAAGACCTGCGCGGTGCCGGGCCGGTGGGCCGTCAAAAGGCCGTGGCTGTCCACGCTGACCACGTCCTCGTTGCCGGAGTAAAAGCTTACAAAGCCGGCGGAGTTTTTGGACAGGCTGTAGTCCAGGGCCTTTTGCTGGCCCGGCTCGAGGCTCAGGCTCTTTTTGTCCAGCGTGATCGAGGTCGGCGCGCGCTTTACGTTTACCGAAAAGCTCACCGCGTCGGTCTTTGTGTAGTAGACCTTCAGCTTTCCCTTGCCGACGTCCTCGGTTTTCAGCATGCCGTCCTGGTCCACGTGCGCCACATAGTAGGCGGAGGCGTAGTAGCTGTAGTCCACCGCGCCGCGCACCTCGATGTAGCGCGTTTCGCCCCGGCCCAGCGTGAGGGTGGTGATGGGGTCGCCCTCCAAAAGCTGATCGCTTATGCAGATGGTGCCATCCGGCATTTCATACGCCTGCCAGGCAGCAAAAGCGCGCGCGGTAAAACATACCGCGCACGCAAGCAGCAAAACAAGAAATATGCGTTTCATTTATCTGTAGAGTGGGAATCTGTCCGTAAGTGCCAGCGCACGGCGGCTTACGTCGTCCACGGCCTCCTCGCCGCGCTCGATGACGTCTGCAAGCATGTCCGCGATCAGCGTCATCTCGTCTGTGCCCATGCCCCGCGTGGTGATCGCCGGGGTGCCGACGCGCAGGCCGCTGGTGATGAAGGGCGAGCGGGTCTCCCCGGGCACGGTGTTTTTGTTGGCGGT
>CADBNW010000211.1 GCA_902796025.1 uncultured Eubacteriales bacterium | reverse complement strand
CCGTAGTACACGGCGCGGTCGGTGATGGGCAGCGTCATTTCCTCAAGCTTGCCGTATTTGCCGTTGTAATAACCCAGTGCTTCCATAGTTTTTCCCAAATGGCTCCTTACTGCTTGATGCTGAAAACGTAGACGGTGCTGCTTTTGAAGGGATGCTCCGCGTCCAGACGCAGTACGTCAAAGCCGTCCTCGCCCGCGCGGTTGATGGAATCCGGCGCGCACTGCGTTTCCAGGCACAGCGCCTGGCGTTTGCCGTAGCCGCGCTTTTGCTGGGGGTTATAGCGGCGCAGGTGGTTGGCGGTGTAGAGCTGCACCGAGGGCATGTCGGTGTAGACGTTCATCACGCGGCCGGTCAGGCGGTCGCATACCTCCGCCGCGCGGCGAAGGCCCATCAGATCCACGTCGCCGGAGAGGACGAAGTTGTGATCGTAGCCCGCGCCAAGGGTAAGCTGGGCGTTTTGCTTTTCCAGGGCAAAGCCGTCCTTCAGCTTTTTGGGCTGGCGAAGGTCAAAGGGCGTGCCCTCGACCGGGACGTTTGCCACGGGGATGCAGCCCTCGCCGACCTCAGTGTAGCGGTCCGCAAAGATCTGCACGGTCTGCCGGTCCACGCGGGGGATGTGCTTGCCCGAAAGCCCCGCAAGGTTAAAGTAGGTGTGATTTGTGGGGGACATAAAGGAGGGCGCGTCGCTGGTGGCGGCGTATTCGATCTTGAGGGAGCAGTCCTCGCGGAAGGTGTAGGTGACGGTGACGTCCAGGTTTCCAGGGAAGCCGGTCTCGCTGTTTGGGAAGGAATGGCGCAAGATCAGCTGGGCCGCGCCGTCTGTAAGCACGCACTCGCTGTCCCACACGCAGGCGTGAAAGCCGAAATCGCCGCTGTGCAGCAGGGTGGAGGCGCCTTCGTTTGGCGTAAAGTGGTAGTTTTTGCCCTCAAAGGTAAAGGAGGCGCCGCTTATGCGGTTGCCCACGGGGCCGATCAGCGCGCCCAGATAGCCGGGATTTTTGACGTACTGCCGGGGATCGTCAAAGCCCAGCGCCACGTCGTCGAGCTTGCCGCGCTTGTCCGGCATGTAGATGTGCATGATCGCGCCGGAGAGATCGGTGATCTCGCAGCCCGCGCCGTTTTCCGCCGTGAACAAATACCTGAATGCCTGCTTGCCAAAGGCTTTGCCGAAGGGTCTTACTTTAACTTTCATACGCGTCCTCCCGCTTGTTGATGCTCAAAATTATAGTGAATCGCTCCATTTTAATCAAGCGACTTTAACAGCTCTTTAACCTTGACGGAGATATTTTTTATGCGGTTGATGATGTCCACGCTTTCGCTGACGAAGGGGAAGATGTCGTGGCGGGGCGGGCGGGGGTTCAGGGCAAAATCGTGCAGCACCTCGCCGTAACGCTCCTCAGCGCGGGTCACGGCCTCGTCCCAGGAAAGGTAGAGATCCCGCTGCGCGCCGTTGCCAAGGCTGCGCATGGAGGCTGTGTCGCTGCAAAGCGGCAGCACCTTTTGGGCAAGAGACGCACTGCTTTCGTCCATCAGCAGGGCGTTTGCCCCGTCCGTCACGCCCTCAGCGGCGCAGGAACCGCGGATCAGGAGGGACGCAAGGCCGCAGGCCGCGGCCTCGCGCACAACGATGCCGTTGGTGTCGAAGGTGGAGGGGAACAAAAACAGATCCGCCCGACTGTAAAACGCGCGCAGCAGCTCCCTGTCCAGCACCGCCCCCACAAAGCGGCAGCGGGGCATAAGGCCGGTATCGCGGCAAAGCTGCTCTATTTCGGCGCGGTCTGAGCCCTCGCCCACGAACAGCATGGTAAAATCCGCCCTGTCCATGATCTGGCTTAAGCCCTCCACGATCATGCGGATGCCCTTATACCAGCGAAGCCGCCCCGTAAACAGGAATACCGGCGCGCCGGGGCGAAGGGCGCACATGTCCTCAACCTGACGGATGTGCGCCTCGTCCGCGCGCCCGCGGGGGAGGTCCACGCCGTTTTCCATCACAAGATAGTCGCCCTTGTAGCCGATGGAGCGCAGGCTTTCGCCCGCCCCGCCGCTTACCGTCCACACCTCGTCGCAGGCGGAGACGTTTTTGACCAGCGCGCTGATCAGCTCGTTTTGCAAAAGGTGGCCGCGCACGGCGGTGCGGATGTCGATATCGAACTTGGTGTGGTAGGTAAAGATCACCGGCACGCGCAGACTGCCCCGCAGGGTGCGCGCCAGAAAGTTGGAGCAGATGGGACAGTGGGAGTGGATGATGTCGGGGCGGAAGCCCTCGATCTGCTTTATGGCCGCGGGACTGAAGGGAAAGCCCGCCCGGTAGCCGTAACGCTTCGTGGTGTCAAGACTTAGGTATCGCACGACGGTATATGGATAATCGTCCTTTACGTCGGGATAGGCGGGCACGGCCACGCAGACCTCGTGCCCGTGCTGCGTAAGCACACGGGCATAGTTCATTACGGCGTTTACCACCCCATCCACGATCGGCGGAAAGGAATCGTTCAAAAGCGCAATTCTCAACCCAGCAAACCTCCAGGTTTGTTTTGTAGTACCATTATACACCCGCCCGCAAGGAAAGTAAAGCTGGGGGAGAAGGGCGGACAGGGAATTGCCTTCATATTTAAATAATCGTCCTTGCAAACAGGCGTTCATGCCTTGACAGAGGCCTGAACATTGCTTATAATTTACACAAGCTGAAAGTCTGTGCAACAAAAGTAAGGATGGAGGAACGGGGTATGGTCGGAGCGGTGCTGCAGATCGTGTTTGCGATCGTGTTCAACGTGCCGGTGGTGCGGGGGCTGGTGTTTACGGTGGTGCCCGCGCTGTTTCTGTTATGGTACGTGCGCAAAAAGGACATGCTGGAGCCGGAGCCGCCAAAGCTTGTGTGGAGCCTGTTCGGGCTTGGCGCGCTGTCGGTAGCGCTTGCGTACGTGCTTGAGGTGGGTCTTACGGTGCTGGCGCTGACGGGGCTGGACGAGGACTCGATGGCGTTTGAGTGGATCAACTGGTTCATCATCGTGGGGCTTACGGAGGAAGGCTGCAAGTATCTGATGCTGTATCTGCGGTCCTGGAGGAATCCCAACTTCATCTGCCTGTACGACGGCATGGTGTACGCGGTGGCGTCGTCCGCGGGCTTTGCGCTGGCGGAAAACTTTCTCTACCTTTTCCGCTACGGCGTGAACGCGATGTTCTTAAGGGCGATCATTTCCGTGCCCTCGCACATCTGCTTTGCGGTGTTCATGGGCACGTTCTACAGCTCCGCCAAAAAGCATCAGCACTGGGGCGAAAAGGGGCGTATGCACCGGGATCTGTTTTTGGCGCTGCTGGTCCCGACCCTGGCGCACGGGCTTTACGATCTTATCGCCTCCGGCGCGGGCGGCGGCTTCGGCTTTGGCGCGGTGGTCGTCTTTGCCCTTGTGATGTTTGTAGTGTGCTATATCCTGATCAAAAGGCTTGCGGAAAACGATACGTTTATCGAGGTCACCAAATCGGTGCGCGAGCAGCAGCAGGATGAGGCCGGCAGGAGGCTGGAGGACAAAATGAGATAAAAGGGAGGGGCTGCAAGTCCTGTGAAGCGCAAAAGCTCTCAGGGCTTGCAGCCCCTTATCCGATCACAGGCTGATCAGGATGATGCTGACGACCGCGAGCGCGATGCCCGCGGTTTCGCGCTTTTGGGGCTTTTCGTGGAAGAGCAAAACGGCGTAGAGGAAGGAAAGGACCAGCACGCCTCCGTTGTCCACCGTGTATAAAAGGCCGGAGGGCACGAGGGTCAAAAGGCGAAGCGCAAGCGACGCCGCGACAAACGCGGACGCGCAGCAAAGCAGCAGGGACACAAGCGAGCGCCAGCCCATGGCAAAGCCCTGACAAAGCCGCCGCCCCTTGCCGCTGACCAGCTCGCCCGCAAGGCTCAAAAGCGCGGAGAGGGCAAAGAGGATCACCAGCATTTCGCTGCGTTCAGCGCCGTCAAGCCTTCGCGCCTGCAGGGCCAGCACCACGCCGTACAGGCCGTTTGAGAAAAACAGCAGGGCGCACCAGCCCAAAAAGCGCCCGGACGCGCCCTTGAGGCTGAAATCCTTGCTGTTCAAAAGGGCGATGGAGACGAGCATCAGCGCGACCGCGCCCAATTGCAGGGCGCTTAGCTTTTCGTTAAGAAAGAGCCAGCCGGAGATGAGCGGCACAAGGATGCCTCCGGAGAGGCTGCACAGCATCAGCGCGCTGTAGGAGCCGGCGCGCCCGCCCTGGATCATGGAGAGGTTATAGACCATGAGGATGACGGCGTTCAGCGCGCCGAAAAGCCAGGTCGCGGGGGAGGGGGCAAAGCCAAAGCCCGCCGAGACCCAGGAGCACAGGGCGATGATCAGGCCGTAGCACAGCGAAAACACCGGCACCGCCGCGGAAGCGTCGCTGCCACGGTAGTATTTGCTGTACAGCCGCGTAAAGAGCGACTGCAAGGAGTATAGCACGACCATAAGGCCGGTAAGCACTGCGGTAAGCATAGTTTTGAATACCTCATCGATGGAAGGAAGGCGGCGCGCAGCAGGCTGCTTTGTTGCGCATAGATAACACGCATGATTATAGCCCCGAAAGCGAAGGCTGTCAACGCCGCAGGGGCGTTTTTTGTTCGGGGAAAGAAAAATACCTCCGCCCGCGCGGTTCGCGGGCAGAGGTATTTTTGAATGAACGAGCGGGAGGACGCATCAATTGAGGGCTTCGCCGTTTACGTAGAGGGTATAGCCGTTTGTGTCCACGTTTGCGATGTCGCCGGTAAAGGAGGTGATGTACGTGTCCGCTGTGAGGGTCCAGGTGGAGCTGCTATCTAAAATCACGTTCACGCTGCCCGTCTGGGTGGAGACGACGTTTCCCTTGGCGTTCGTGATCTCGCCGCTTATGCTGCCTTCAAAGCTGGAGCCGTTTTGCAGGGTGAGGGTGAGGGTGGAGTCGTCGCCCACGAGGATGCTGCCGGATAGCGCCTGAGCGTCGGCTATGAATTCGCAGATGTTGTCCGCGCCGCTCCAGCCGTCGTCGCATACGGAGAGAAGCACGTCGCTGCCGCTGTTTACGAGGGACACGCCGCTAAGCGTGATCAGGGCGTGGGTGTTTGTGACGTGGAACATGTGGCCGCTTAGGCTTGTAAGGCTGCCGCCCGTCATGGTGAAGGAGGAGGTGCCGCTGTCTGCGTCGCCGCTCATGGACTGATAGATCATGATCGAATCCAGGAAGGTGGCGTTGCCGTTCATCTGGGTGTTGTTGGCCGTTAGATCGCAGTTGGTGAGGGTGATGGAGTTTTGTCCCTCGATGCAAACGCCCTCGGAGAGATTGGAAACGAGCTGCGCGTTGCTTACGGAGATGTCTGCGGTCGAATAGATCGCGGGGGAGCCCAGACCGTTTGAGGTGTAGCTGCCGCCGTCCACGACCACGGTGCCGCCACCCCGGTCGGTGCGGATGGGCGCGGAGGAACCGCCGCTGGTCTCGACCGTGAGGTCATAGGCGTAGGTCACGCCGCCGCCCGTCGTCATGATGCCGCCGGAGCCCTGGCCGCTTGTGGTGATGACGGTATCGGAGAGGATCAGGGTGGTGCCGTCGCCCGTTCCGCCATTTTGGCCGCCGTTTCCGCCGTAGCAGAACACGCCGTTTGCGCCGGAAGCGCTGGAGGTGACCGTGCCGCCCGTGATGGTCGTGGTGGAGCCGCCCATCACCAAAAGCGCCGCGTTCAGGCCGTAAAAGTTGCAGTTGTCGCCGCCGTCGGAATCGCCGGATTTGCTGACGCTGGGGTTTTCGAGGGTGACGGCCTCGGCGGTATCGACGATCAGGGCGCTGACGTCCGCGGTATCGGAGGAATAGACCCCGTCAGAAACCTGTGTTGCTTCAAAAAGCGTGGTGACCGCCGCGTACTCGAAGGACGAGGCGCCGCCTCCTGGCGGGGTATTGCCGCCAAAGCCGCCGGGCGGGGTGCCCATGCCGCCGGAGGGGGGATCGCCGGGAGGATTTCCGCCGGGCACCTCGGCCCCGGCAAGCAGCAGGCAGGTCAAAAGGGCAAATGCGGTAACGAGTGCAAAAAGCTTTTTCATACGCTTCAACTCCTTTTTGCTTTATGCGCGTATTGTAGCGGAAAAACCTAAATGCAAGCTAAAGCGCGCTGTAAAGTTTATGAAACGATAAAAGGCCTACGCGCTTTCGATGTCGTAGGCCAGAAGCTCTTCCCGGGGATCGTTTCCTTCAAAGAGGTCGCGGCAGTCGATCCGGGCGCTTTGGTGAAGGCGGGGATGCCGCGAAAGCACCGAAAGGTACGCTTCGTCCGGATAGTAAAACAGCAGGCGCTTTCCCTTGCCGCCAGATAAGATGCGCTTTAGTACGACTTCGAGCACCGCGGCGGAGAAGGGGTTAAAGAAATAAAACACGTTTTCGTCCATAGGGGCATAGCGCTCCGCGCTTTGACAGGCAAAGCGCACGAGCTCCGGCCTTGGAAAGGCCATAAGGTTTTGCTGCGCCAGGGCGATCAGCTTTTCGGAGCGGTCGACGCCGCTTGCGCGGCAGCCGAGGCGATAGGAAAGCAAAAACGCCGCCCGGCCCTTGCCGCAGCCGTAGTCCAGCACGTGGTCGGCGGGGGAAATGAGGCCGCTGTCTGCAAGGCGCAGCAAAACCGGGTAGGGCGTTGGCTCGTAGGGCAGGTATTTGGCGCTTAGAAACGCCTCCTTCCCGCCCGTCTGCACGCGCAAAAGCTGATCCCAGAGGCGCTCTGATTTATTGGTCACGGGGATTTCAGGCTTATTTTGCCGCTGCGTCTTCATAGAGGGCGGCAAACTCTTTCAGCATTTCGCGGATCGGGATGTGCTGGGGACAGTTTTTTTCGCACAGACCGCAGGCGAGACAGTCCGAGGCCTTGCCGTGGTTCATGGAATAGCGCTGGTAGTACATGTTGGTCTTTTGCCCGGTAACGGCGTGGAGGTTCAGAAGCCCGAAGTAGTCCGGGATCGCGATGTCTTTGGGACAGACCTCCGTGCAGTAGCGGCAGGCGGTGCAGGGCACGGCGATGGCGCTTTTGAGGAAGCGCTCGATTCTTTCGGTCAAGGCGCGTTCATCCGCAGACAAGGGAACAAAATTCTGCATGCAGGCGGTGTTGTCAAGCACCTGCTCCATGCTGCTCATGCCGCTTAAGACCACCAGGACCTCGTCCAAAGAGGCGGCGAAGCGGATCGCGAGGCTTGCGGGGCTTGGCGCGTCCTTGCCGTAAAAATCGCAAAACAGCTGCATGGCGGGCTCCGGAAGCCTGGCCAGGGTGCCGCCCTTTACCGGCTCCATCACGATGACCTTTTTGCCGTGCTTTTTTGCGACCTCATAGCAGCGGCCGGACTGCGCGACGCTGCCGTTCCAGTCCAGATAATTGATCTGCAGCTGCACCACGTCGACCTCCGGGTGATCGCTTAGGATCTGATCCAGCGTATCGGCGTCGTCGTGAAAGGAAAAGCCGATCAGGCGTGCAAGCCCCTTTTGCTTTAGCTCCGCAAAAAGGGGAACGCGCCGAAGCGCTGGGCGTTTATGTAGCGGTCCCGCCCGAGGTTGTGCAAAAGATACACGTCGAAATACTCAACGCCGCAGCGGCTCAGCTGCTGGGCGAAGTAGCGAGGGTAATCCTCCGGGGCCTGGACGCGCAGGATCGGCATTTTGTCCGCCAAGAGGAAGCGCTCTCTGGGGTAGCGCTCAACCAGCGCCCTTCTCACGGCGTCTTCGGAGCATTCGCCGTGGTAGGGATAGGCGGTATCGAAATAGCAAAAGCCCCGTTCCATGTAGAGGTCGATCATTTTGCTGAACTGCTTAAGATCGACGCTTTTTGGATCCTCCCGATCGGTGAGCGGAAGTCTCATCGTGCCAAAGACGAGCTTTTTATCGAAGGTAAGGCTCATAAAGTTTCCTCCAAAAGTGCAGCGCAGGGGAAGGTGAAAGGGGCGGGGACTTAGAAGGTATCCACGAAGCGCCGGTTTTCAAGCCAGGCGATCATGTTGAGCACCAGATAGTTCCAGTTTTCAAAGCCGTGGGTGACGATGGGCTCCAGGCTGTCGGGATCGTAGTACTCGTGCAGGCAGCCGTTTTGCTCAAGATCCCTGCCAAAAAGCAGCACTGTCTTTTGGGCAAGCTCCCTTGCCTCGTCGAAAAAGCCGTAGCGGACGAGGCCGGAAAACAGCATGAAGTTGCTGACACCCCACACCGGGCCGCGCCAGTTGGAGGGGTTGTTGGAGGCGCGCAGATCGTACATTTTTTCAAGGCGGGACAGGCTGCGAACGCCGCCCCGGCACTGGAAGGTCTTTTCGTCCATAAGGCGCAAAAGCATGCGCTCTGCCTGCTCGCGGCTGCAAAGCCCTGCCCACAGGGGCATGAAGCTCGTCCAGCTGTCGATGCGCATCAAAAGGCAGGGGTAATCCCGGGGCGCGCCGTGGTGGAGCCAGGCGTCCTTTTCCACCGGCCTTAGGCAAAAGTCCACGCTGTAGTACGTGCCGTCGCGCTTGTCCCAGCAGTAGCGGTTGACCGCGCTTCGCAGCATGGTCGCCTTAAGGCGCCAGGCGTTTGCCTTTTCCATGTCGCCCAGCATCTCCATAAGGTAGCCCATGGCCAGCAGCTCCCGGTACATGAGGCTGTTCAAATAGATGGAGCCGCAGGAGCTTGCGGGACGGAAGAACACGGCGGGGTCGTTGTCCACGCCCACGGCAAAATCGTCCTTCCAGCGGTAAAGGCCGGTCTCCGGCTCGGTAAACTCCTGGGTGTAGCGATCTAAAAAGGCCTCGAGCTTTGGAATGTGAGGCCTAAGCCAGGATAGATCGCGGCTGTCCTTTTGCACGATGGAGGCGATCATCTGGCACAAGACGGGCTTGTGCATGTTGGTGCTTCGAAGGTCGTCAAGGCCGGGGATGTTCAGATCCCGATCCGGGGTGACGCAGATGGGCATATAGCCGTCCTGCGCGCAGAAATCAAGAAAGTTGAGGGCGCTGCCGCGTTCAAAGGCGGCGAACCTGTCGTCGCCAAGGTCCGCCTCCGCCTGCTGAAGGGCGATCGCGGCCAGCCAACTGTCCCAGTCCCAGAGGTTGTCGGAATAGTAGGGGCTGTCCTCGGAGGTGGGGGTGATATAGGGATGCGTAAGGCGGCCTGCGGGCTTTCGCGTCATGCCGCCGCAGCTGTTTAGAATAAACTGTTTGAGCTCCTCCGCGCATTTTGCGATCCTTGCTTCCATAGATGATCCTCCTAAGCTTTGGCGGCCTGTATTTGAAAAAGCGCTCAGGCGCCTTTTTCATTATACCCGAAACGGGGTGGGGTTTTCAAGGCGCTTTTTGAGGGGGAGAAAAGCGAAAAAATCAAAGGATCAGGCAGTAGCCAGGCGGGGGCAAATGTGGTATAATGGCCGTGCAGCGATCAAAATGCTTGGCGGCTTTGCCGCAGGGAGGAATGCATATGGTGCCAAGGAGCGAATATCCAAGACCGCAGTTTGAGCGGGAGAGCTGGCTGTGCCTGAATGGCCAGTGGGAGTTTGAGATCGACCACGGGAATTCCGGACGGGAGCGCGGCGTGCTGCAAAAGGGCGCGCTGGAGGGAAAGATCACGGTGCCTTTCTGCCCGGAAAGCAAATTGTCCGGCGTGGAGTACAAAGATTTTATGAAGGCCGTGTGGTACAGGCGCACGTTTGTCCTGCCCGAAGAAGCCTATGGAAAGCGCGTGTTTCTGAACTTCGGCGCGGTGGATTACGCCTGCGAGGTGTGGATCAACGGCATGAGCGCCGGCACGCACCGGGGCGGATACGCGAGCTTTCAGCTGGAGATCACGGATCAGTTGAACCTGGGCGAAAACGTCGTGACGGTCTGCGCCCAGGACGATCAGCTCTCCGGCCTGCAGCCCTACGGAAAGCAGAGCTATCGCTATAAATCCCACGGCTGCTTCTACACCCGCACCACCGGCATCTGGCAGACGGTGTGGCTGGAGTGGACGAACGAGACGCGCATCAAAAGCATCCGCATGACCCCGGACGGCATAAACGGAACGCTTTTGCTGGAGGCGGAGATCGACGGGGACGCGGCAAACTGCCTTTTGAAGGCGGAGGCCTCTTTTGAGGGCGAATACGTGACCGAGGCGGAGTGCGACGCGGCGGGAAACGCGGCAAGGCTGCTAATGATCGTGCCGGAGCCGAAGCTTTGGAACGTCGGGGAAGGCAATCTGTACGATCTGAAGCTGAGCCTTACGCGGGACGGCGCGGCGCTTGACGAGGTAAAAAGCTATTTCGGCCTGCGCACGATAGAGCTTAAGGGCGGAAAGTTCCTGATAAACGGAAAGAGCGTGTTCCAGCGTCTGGTGCTGGATCAGGGCTTCTATCCGGACGGCATCTACACCGCGCCCACGGACGACGAACTTAAAAACGACATCATACGCTCGCTGGCGCTGGGCTTCAACGGCGCGCGCCTGCACCAGAAGGTGTTCGAGCAGCGCTTTTTGTACTGGGCGGACAAGCTGGGCTATCTGTGCTGGGGCGAGTTTGCCAGCTGGGGCATCGATCCCAAAAACGCGGCGACGCCCGCGATCTTCCTGGACGAGTGGCTGCAGGTGCTTAAGCGCGACTACAACGCCCCCTGCATCATTGGCTGGTGCCCCTGGAACGAGACCTGGGGCGAAAACAACAACGGCGCAAGGGACGCGATGATGCGCCTTAGCTATCAGGTGACCAAGGCCTTCGACCCGACGCGCCCCTGCATCGACGCTTCCGGCGGCACCCACGCGCTGACCGACATCTACGACACGCACGACTACTGCCAGGATCCAGCGCTCTACGCCCAGCGCTACGCGCCGGGAAAGGTGTTTTACGATAACCTGCGCAAGCGGGATTACGAGGGCGACCTGCCCGTGTTCATCAGCGAGTACGGCGGCATCGGCTGGAACCCCGACGGCGCGGGCTGGGGCTACGGCGACGGCCCGAAGACCGAGGAGGAGCTGATAAAGCGCTACAAGGGCCTTACGGATGCGCTGCTTGACAATCCCCGGCACATCGGCTTTTGCTATACCCAGCTTACGGACGTGGAGCAGGAGCGAAACGGCCTGTACTATTACGACCGCACACCCAAGTTTGACACGGATGTCTTCTTCGAAATCAACAGGAGGAAGGCGGCGATCGAGGATTGAAGGCTATAAGCCTGAGACTCTGCCCGCAGGTGCTGTTGAGCGGCAGGTTTGACGCGGGGCAGGAGGGCTTCGAGCTGTTCTGGAGCGGCGCGCAGGCCGAGATCTGGGTCACGGGCAGCCGCTTCGAGGTGGAGATCGAGGCAAAATACGATCTGCGCCGCCCCTATCTGAGCATCGAGGTGGACGATCTGTGCGCGCAGACGTTTTCGCCGCTTGAGGGAAAGCACTGGTACACCGCCTTTTTGGGCATGGAGCCTAAGCGGACGCACAGGGTGCGAATTATAAAAGAGACGATGCCGTTTTTTGACGGGAGCAAGGCGGTGCTTTTGCGCGTTCGGGGCGACGGGGAATTGATCCCCGTGCCGCCGAAAAAGCGGAAGATCGAATTCATTGGCGACTCCATCACCGCGGGCGAGGGCGGCCGGGGGCCAGTGAAGTTTGACGAGTGGCTGCCCATGATCTTCAGCTCCCGCGACAACTACACCCGCCTGACCGCAGACGCGCTGAACGCGCAGTACAATGTGGTCGCGATAAGCGGCGCGGGGGTCATAAGCGCGTGGAACAACGAGCCCCGCACCATCCCCGCCATTTACGAGCGTTTGTATGGGACGCTTGACGAGCGCCCCTACGACTTTGCCTTTCAGCCGGACTGCGTGGTGATCGCCCTTGGCACAAATGACAATAATGCTATCCAGCAGCCGCCCTTTACCGACCCGGCGAGCGGCAAGACGTACAAGCTTACCGACAGCCCGGAGGATATGGAGCGCCTGACTGAGGGGGCGCACGCCTTTATTAAGCGCGTAGCTGCCCTGAACCCCGGCGCGCGCATCGTATGGATGAGCTTTTACACAAGCGGCCCGGTGCATGACGCGCTAAGCGAGGCGGTACGGCGCAGCTGCCAGGGCGGAACGAAAGCGGAGTTCTTTGTGCCCGTGGACTTATACCGCCTGCCCCGGGGCGGCATGGGCAGCAGGTACCATCCGGGAAAGGTGACGCACAGGGCGATCGCCAAAAAGCTGAGCGCGCTGCTTAAGTAAACGGAAAATGCAAGCCGGCTGCGCTTTGCCGCGCGCCTGTTTTGCTTGCTATTTGGAGCGCTTTATCGTATAATACCCTTGACGCGAAGATTTATCATAAGATTGCGGAGGTTTGAACTATGCTTGTGAACACACCGCCGATGGGCTGGAACACCTGGAACACCTTTGGATCGAACATTTCGGACAGTCTGGTGCGCGAAAGCGCCGACGCGTTTGTGGATCTGGGCCTGAAGGACGCGGGATACCAGTACGTGGTGATCGACGACTGCTGGAGCCTGAGGACGCGGGACGCAAAGACGGAGCGCATCGTGCCCGATCCCGAAAAGTTCCCGGAGGGCATGAAGGCCCTGAGCGACTACGTGCACGCGAAGGGACTGAAGTTTGGCATGTACTCCTGCGCGGGCCAGCGCACCTGCGCGGACTATCCCGGCTCCTTCGATCACGAGTTTCTGGACGCCAGGACCTTCGCCGAGTGGGGCGTGGACTTTTTGAAATACGACTACTGCTACAGGCCGCGGGGCTTTGAGGGAGATCTTTTGTACCGCAGGATGGGCATGGCGCTTCGCAGCTGCGGCAGGGACATCCTGTTTTCCGCCTGCAACTGGGGCAGCGACAACGTCTGGAGCTGGATCCGTTCTACCGGCGCGCACATGTTCCGCTCCACCGGCGACATCATCGACACGCCCGAATCCTTCCGCAACATCGTAAAGAGCCAGATGGACAAATTCCACGCGCACGGCCCCCAGTGCTTTAACGACATGGACATGCTGACTGTGGGCATGTACGGCAAGGGCAACGTGGGCGTTGCGGGCTGCACGGCCGCGGATTACAGGAGCGAGTTTGCCCTGTGGTGCCTGTGCGGCGTGCCGCTGATGCTAGGCTGCGACATACGCAAGATGGACAAGGAGATGCTGGAGCTGGTCAAAAATCCCGGCCTGATCGCCATAAACCAGGATCCCGAGTGCCGTCAGCCCTTCTTTATGGGCAACCCGGAGCGGGACAAGCGGCTGGTGGTGTTCAGGCACCTGGACGGCGGCCGCTACGCGGTGGGCTTTTTCAACATGGACGACTGCGACAAGCAAATGTTCTTCACCTTCTCGGACGTGGGCCTAAGCGCCGCAAGCGGACTGGGCTTCCGCTTTACGCCGGTGCTGGGACAGCTGGAGGGAGAATACCGCGAGTACATCAGCTTCCGCCTGCCCGCGAAGGAATGCGCCGTCGCGATCGCGGAGACCGTAAAACTGTGAGCGCCTGCGCGCAATGCGGAAAAGAGCTGGAGCACGATGAGATCGCGATCACCCAAAAGCTGGTCAACCGGGGCACGGAGCGCTTTTACTGCACGAGGTGCCTCGCGGAGAAATTCAAAATAAGCGAGGAGGACGTGCGAAGGCTGATCGAAAACTTCAAGGCGGCCGGCTGCAGCCTGTTTTCCTGCTGAAATAAAACGGCTGCAAGCACTCGCCTCCTCCAAAGCACCTAAGGGGCTGCGCGCCTGCGCGGCCCCTTGCATAAGAATCTTTGACGGAGAAAACGCGTATGAACACCATTTACCATTGCTATCCCGGCGGAAAACACAAGGCGCTGACCTTCAGCTACGACGACGGCAAGCTGCAGGACCGGCAGCTTGTAAAGCTGTTTAACGAAACGGGCATGAAGGGCACCTTTAATTTGAACAGCGGCATCATGCCCCGGGACGAAAACCGCATCCAGCCGGAGGAGGCAAAAACGCTCTATCAGGGCCACGAGATCGCCTGCCACACCTATACCCATCCCACCATCGCGCGCTGCCCCGCGGCGGGCGTGGTGCAGCAGGTGCTGGAGGATCGAAGGCTGCTTGAGGAAATGACGGGCCTGCCCGTTCAGGGGCTTGCCTATCCAAACGGCTCCTACAGCCCGGAGATCATGGCGCTTTTGCCGCATACGGGCATCCGCTACGCAAGGACCGTGACCAGCACCCTGGGCTTTGCCATGCCCACGGACTACATGGCCTGGGATCCCACCTGCCATCACAAGCGGAATCTGATGGAGCTTGGACAGCAGTTCAATGAGCTTTTCAAAAAGCAGTATCTGTATCTGATGTACGTGTGGGGACACTCCTACGAGTTCGATAACGACGGCAACTGGCAATTGATTGAGGACTTTTGCCATATGATGAGCGGCAAGGACGACATCTGGTACGCCACGAACATCGAGATCGCCCGGGACGAGGATGCTTTTAACCGCCTGATCTTTACAAGCGATCAAAAGCACGTGTACAATCCCTCCTACGCTTCGGTGTGGCTGAGCGTGAACGGAGAGATCGTGGAGGCCAGGGGCGGAAGGTATACGGATCTGTAAAAGGAAAAACGGGTTCGGATCGCCGGGCAGGAGCTTGCGCATTTAACGCGCAGGCTTCGCGCCCGGCGATTTTGTTTTGGATATGTGCGAAGTTGTAAATCCCGGGGCTTCTTCATATTTTTTCAGCAATATTTTATGTTAGGGTACTGGAACGGGCGCGGGAGATTTGCTATAATTAAATTGGAAAATTGTAACAGAAGCTTTTGCGCCAATACTGGCGCGGATTTGGAGAGGAAAAGCGATGATCAAGGTAAGCGGGCTGTCAAAGCGCTTTGACGAATATACCCGCATAAGCTACGATGATTTATGCTTTGAAACAGGAAAAAGCTATGTGATGCTGGGCGCTAGCGGCTGCGGAAAAAGCACGTATCTGAATTTGCTTGCGGGCGTGCTGACGCCGGAGAGCGGATCGATCGAGATCGGCGGGCGCGACATGGCAAAGGCCGGGATGAAGGAAAAGGACGCCTTCCGCGTTTCCTTTATCGGGTATATCTTTCAGGATTTTCGGCTGCTCGAGGATATGAGCGTGCAGGACAACATCGACATATTGCGCCTGGAGGGCGTGGACGTAAGCGCTGCGCCGGAGATCCTGCGCACGCTTGGCATCCTTTCCAAGCGCTACCGCAAGGTAAACAGGCTCTCCGGCGGCGAAAAGCAGCGCGTGGCGATCGCCCGGGCACTGGTAAAGCAGCCGTCCATCATTTTGGCGGACGAGCCCACGGGCAATCTGAATTACGCCATCGGGCGCAAGGTGATGGAGGAATTGATCAGCGCCGCGCGGGGCAAGACGCTCATCTGCGTGACCCACGACGACAGACTGTGCGACCTGTTCGACTACGTGATCGACATGAATCAGGTGGCACACGGATCGGAGGTGGAGGCGGATGCTTAAATTTGCCTTTAAGAACATGCTGGTAAAGCGCGGGCGCATGGCGCTGGTCGCGCTCAGCATCATCATAAGCGCGACGGTGGCGCTGATGAGCCTGAATGTGTCCCAGCAGATAAACGACGGCATCCTTTCGAGCTTTATCTACTACGACATGATCATCGGCCCAAGCGGCAGCTCCACCCAGCTTGCCATGAACACCATGTTCTTTACCGACAAGCCCCTTGGCACCATTCCCTACAGCCTGGTGGAGGAGCTGGAGCAAAGCGGGCTGGTGAACCGCGCCGTGCCCTTTTCGATGGGGGACAGCTTCAATTCCGCAAAGATCGTGGGCACCACCCCGGCGCTGCTTGAGGATAAGCCCCTTTCCCAGGGCGCGATGTTTGAGGAGGTATTCGAGGCGGTCGTGGGCAGCGAGGTGGCGTCCCGCTACGGCTTAAAGCCCGGAGACCAGATCGTGACGAGCCACGGGCTGAGCCAGCACGGCGCCGAGCACGCGTCTTCCCCGCTCACCGTGACGGGCATACTGAAAACCACGCACACGAATTACGACAATACCGTGTTTACCTCCTATAAAACCGTGTGGGCCGTGCACTCCCACGAGGAGGAGCACGAAGAGCATGAGAGCGAGGAGCACGACGAGGCGCACGAAGAGGCGCACGAGCACGAGGACGAGGCGCACGGGGAGGAAGAAACGGCCCAGACCTCTGTGCAAAGCGGCGAAATCATGAGCCACGGCGTTAAAGCGCTTGGGGCGCAGGGCGCGTCGCAGCAGCAGGAAGAGGAGGACGAAGGCGCAGAGGCCCACGAGGGCGAGGTGTGCGCGATACTGATAAAATCAACGTCCCTTGCCGCGTATTCAAAGCTGAGCGCGGCGTACTCCTCAGACAGCCGCCTGCTTGTGATCAATCCCGCAACAGTGCTGAGAGACGTTTTGAGCCAGGTGGACACCGCAAGCCAGATCGTGTACATCCTGTGCGGGATCATCTTGGTGATGAACATTCTGGTGATCAGCGTGCTTACGCTTTTGAACCTGATGGACAGCAAAAAGGACATCGCGCTTATGCGCATGATCGGCATTTCCATGAAGCACATAAGGCAGTTGTACCTGATCCAAAACGGGATACTGGGGCTGATCGCGATCGTGCTTTCGCTGGTGCTTAGCCACCTGATGCTTAGCTTTATCGGCGGGCTCACCGCGGCGCGGGGCATCGTGCTGTCGGTGTGGAAGGTGTATCCGCTGGAGATCGCCGTAAGCGCCTTGGTATTTGTTTTAAGCGTGCTGCCGACGATGATCAGCATTTACTCTATGTCTAAAAAGGATGTGATCGAATGAAAAGGAGACCCACAGGAAAGCTTTTGTGCCTTATTCTGCTGCTTGCGCTTTTGTGCGGGCTGCTGGGCGGCTGCGGGGAGGCAAAGGCGATGGCGAGCCTTAGCTTTGCCGCCGCGAACAGCATAAACGAGATCAAGGCCCTGGACGGCAGGGAAGTGACGATCGTGGGCTATATGGCGACGCTCTCCCCGCCGGACGGCAAGTACATGTATCTGATGAACCTGCCCTATCAAAGCTGCCCCTTTTGCATCCCGAACACTCAGCAGCTTGCAAATACTATGGCGGTGTACGCCAAAAGCGGCAAAAGCTTTTCCTTTACCGATCAGGCCGTGCGCGTGACCGGCACGATGAAGCTTGGGCACTACAGCGACGATTACGGCTACGAGTATGAGTACCGCATCGTGGACGCCGTGACGGAAACGGTGGATATGTCCACCGTGGGCAAGAAATACGCCCTGTGGACGAGCCTGGCCTCGGACGGGGTGGTGGGCGAGATCTACTCCATGTTCGATTATCTGCACTTTGTGTGCCAGTGGTCCGACTATCTTTTGAACTACACCGACGAAAACGGGCAGGCGCAGCAGGCGTACATGTACGCGGGCGACGTGCTGAACTTTTTGCAGGAGGACGCGCCCTACGGCTACAAAAAGGAGACCGAGGAGGGCTACTTTGACGAGCTGATCAAAAGGGTCCGCGCCGTGAGCGCAAAGGAGCTTAACGATCTTGTGGACATCCTGAACAAGTGCCGCAAGGTGCGTGACAGGGCGCTTGACGATCTTTACACTGAAAAATACACTTACGACGCCGACACCGACCGCTTTAAGCAGACCAATTACGACGAATTGTACGATCTGTGGTTTGAGGTCTACAGCGAATTTACGGTGGACTGGCTGAATCAATGGCAGTTATGATCTACGATGATTACCGCTTTCGCGTGCCGGCGGAAAAACAGGTGCGCGTCATTACCGATACGGACGCAAAGAACGAGGCGGACGACCAGTTCTGCATCGTGCAGACGCTTTTGAGCCCGAAGCTTGACAACGTGGGCATGATCGCCGCGCACTTTGGAAAGCGCGCAGGCGACGCCATGGAGCAAAGCTACCGGGAGCTGGAAACGATCTTTGACCTGATGGGCTTTGACAAAAGCCGCATGCTGTACAAGGGCGCGCCCAGCGCGCTGAAAAGCGCCGGGGAGCCGGTGGACTCCGAGGGCGCGCGGCTCATCATCCGCGAGGCCATGAAGGACGATCCCCGCCCGCTGTTTGTGACCTTTCTTGGGCCGCTTACGGATCTGGCAAGCGCCCTTTTGATCGAACCGCGCATCGCCGGAAGGCTTACCGCCATCTGGATCGGCGGCGCGCCCTATCCCCACGGCGGCGCGGAATTCAACATGGGAAACGACATAAACGCCGCAAACGTGGTGTTTTCGTCGAAGGTCGCCCTGTGGCAGGTGCCCAAAAACGTCTACGAGATGATGGCGGTTTCCCTTGCGGAGCTGGAATGGCGCGTTCGCCCCTGCGGCAGGATCGGCGAATACCTGTGCGAGCAGCTGGACGAGCACGCACAGCAGCCCGGCCCGCGCAAAAGCGATTTTCGGACGGGGGAAAGTTGGGTGCTGGGGGACAGCCCCGCGGTGGGCCTCATTTTGTACGAGCACCGCTTTGAATTCGACTGGGTGCAGGCGCCCATGATCACCGCAGAGGGCGCGTACGTGCCGGACGTGAGGAACAGGCCGATCCGCGTCTATCGCCGGGTGGACAGCCGCCTGATCTTGGAGGACTTCTACGCGAAGCTGGCCCTCTTTGCTCAAAAGCGCGGCTGAGGCGTGAAGGAAAGGCATGGGGGCGTCGCTTCTTGATAAGCTTTGGGACAGGGCGGAGTGGGAGCGCTTTTACGCGTACAAGACCCATCTGGCCTGTCCCAAGGCTTACGCGAAAAGGCTGCGCACGCTGATCGACAGCGGGCAGTACGAGGAGGTCTGCCTCGCCCTGCGCGAGGGGGCGGAGCCGCCCCTGCCGCGAAGGGCAGTGATAAGCAAGCTGTACTCGCAAAAAAAGCGCGTGGTGTACACCTATCCGGAGCCGCTTGGAAGCGTGCTGAAGCTTTTGACGTACCTGATGCTTCGCATGTACGACGGGGCGTTCAGCGAGAATCTGTATTCCTTCCGGCCCGGCACCAGCGCAAGGGACGCCGTTTTGCGCTTAAAGGCGGCCTGCGCAGGAGGGGAGATGTGGGCCTACAAGGCGGACATCAGCAATTACTTCAACTCTCTGCCCGTGGACAGGCTGCTAAAGAGCCTGAAGGCGCTGCTTAAGGGCGATCCGGAGCTGTACGCCTTTTTGGAAAGGCTGCTTTTGGAGCCCGGCGTGCTGTGGGGCGGCAGGATCCTTCAGGAGGAAAAGGGCATCATGGCGGGGACACCCCAGTCTGCGTTTTTTGCAAATCTCTATTTGAGCGAGCTGGACAGGGCGTTTGCGTGTGAGGGGGCGCCCTACGCGCGCTATTCCGACGACATCATCGTGTTTGCAAAGGATAAAGAGGAGGCTTTGGCAAGGGCCGAACGCATCCGCGCCTTTCTGGCCGGGGCGGGCCTTAGCATGAACCCGGACAAGCAGCAGCTGTTTGCGCCCGGCGAGGGCTGGACGTTTTTGGGCTTTTGCTGCAAAAAGGATGCGGTGGACATCGCAAAGGCCTCCGTGGACAAGCTAAAGGGCAAAATGCGGCGCAAGATGCGGGCGCTCATGCGCTGGCAAAAGCGCAACGGCCTAAGCGGCGACCGCGCTGCCCGCGCCTTCATACGCGTATTCAATAAAAAGCTTTTGGAAAGCCCGGACGACAACGAGCTGAGCTGGGCAAAATGGTACTTCCCCACGATAAATACCGACCAAAGTCTGCATTTGATCGACAGCTACGCCCAGGAGTGCCTGCGCTATCTGATCAGCGGCACCCGCAGCAAGGCGCGCTTCAACGTGCGCTACGAGGACCTGAAGGCGCTTGGCTACCGCAGCCTGGTGCACGAATACTACGCGGGGAGAAGGCTCAAGGAGCAGTAGGGGAACACCCTGTGTTTTTGAAACGACAGCCCGCAGTGTGGCGTAAAGGAACCATGCTGCGGGCTGTTTTTGTATGAGAGGGGGAAACTGCTACACAAGTGCAAAGCTCCGAGGTGGTTTGGAGGAGCCGCAGCTCATCCAATTTGAATCCGCAGGGGTGGCTTTGCCGCCCCGAGGACTGCGATTTTTGCGAAGCAGAGCTTGCCCTGCGAGAGCAAAAATCACTTCCTTGCAGTTTGAAGTCGATTTGCCTTTGGCAAATCGATTCCGCTACGCGGAACGTGTTGGCTCAAATTGAAAATTTGAGGCAACACGCCTTGCGCCCGGAAACTTCCGCAGAAGTTTTAGCAAAAACTGTTTTCCTGTTGCATGTGCTTTTTTGCCTGGCGTTTTGCGTAACTATACATATATGGACGACATAACCAGCCGCTTTAAATGAATCTTTGATTCATTTAAAGCGCTTTTCGCTCCATCCCTCCGGGCAGTTTTCGCGGGCGGGGAAGTAGGCCTCGGTAAAGCGGTGAGTGTCGTGATTGCGGAAAAAGATGCCCATGTTGCCGTCCTCGTAGAGGTGGAAAAAGACACTTCGGCAGTGCTCGCCGCGAATGTTTTCAAAGCTGGATACGTCGATTTGCGGGATGTCGTGCCAGTCCACCCAGCAGATGCGGCGGTAAACGTCCTTTTTGCCCCAGACGAAGTCGCCGATGTGGGAATGCCCGTAGAAGTGGATGCGCGCGGTCGCGGGGAGGGGCAAAAGGTTGTCCATCAGCGCGTGGTCGCGGTTGCAGCCGGAAAAGCCGTAGTGCGCGCAGGTGATAAGGGGCTGGGTTTCAAGCGCCATGAGGGAACGCAGCTGCTGGGCGTTTTGCTGGGTGTATGGGTAGGCCTCCTGCCCCCAGCGCACGGCGCTGTGCGTCACGCACCAGCTGTTGTCCGGGGCGATGTGGTCGCAGAGAAAGTACACGGGGCAGGAGCCGAGCTGCCAGCGAAAGTAAAAGTCGTCGCAGTGCGCGGCGGTGTGCCAGCCGGGATGATCCCGCACCATCTCGTAAAAGGGCATCCAGGGGGCCTGCTCCCGGTGAGCGCGGGAATAATCGTAATCGTGGTTGCCGGTAGCGTAGCAAAGCGGGATGGACAGATCGCCAAACGCCTTTTCCTGCAGGGCGCACATGGCCTTGAGGTGCTCGGGGTCTGCGCCCTCCACGGCGTCGCCCAGATACCAGATCTGCTCTGCGGGGCAGCCCAGCAGGTGGAAATCCTCGATGCCGCTGCTTAAGCAGCGGCGCGTGTTCTCGGGATTGCCCTGCTGAAGGTCGGAAAGGATCCACACCTTGTGCACGGCGCGAAGCAGGGATTGCTGGTAGAGAAAATCGAACATGGTTTACCGTCCTGACGATTACAGATTTGGAGGAGCCGTTGACTCCTCCATCTAATTTAGTGCATGATGCTTGGCTTATCCGCCGATCTCGATCCAGACGCAGGGGCGGTAGCCGACGTTGGAATGGCCCACGTCCGTGCCGTAGGTGGTGCAGCGGCCGGAGGAGCCGTAGACGATCATGGCGTTGACGCGGAACTGGCCGGGGGAGCGCAGCCACCAGACGTTGCCCTGGTTGTTGCGGCGCTCGTTGATGGCGGCCTGGGTCTGGATGCACTTGCGGCTGTCGTTGGTGGGCAGGTATTCGTAGACCTCGGGGGCGCTTAGGAAAAAGACGTAATCGTCCGTGTCGGGGCCGCCCTTGACGCCGGAATCGGGGTTGTCCGGGTTTTCGTTGTGGGTAAGCAGGATGCGGGCGCGCTCCTCGTCAGTGAAGGCGTCGTAGTAGAACATCTGGTTGCACCAGTAGCGGCAGTGGAGCTCGGAGTTATACAGCTGCTCCTCGGTGCCGCGGGTCTTGTCCTCCATGAGGATGCCGTCGTGGCCGTAGATGTTGTAGCGGCGGGAGGGGTCCTCCGGCTGGCTGCCCCAGTAGTTGGTGGAGAAATCGCCGATGTAGGAGTAAGCCCAGTAGGTGTACTTGTATTTGATCCACCAGGGGTTGAAGTAGGAATTGTTGTGGATGATGTGCCGGGTGATGAGCAGGGCCTTATTGTCCTTTACGCCAAGGATCGTCCACTCGATGGGCTCGGCTGCGCCGCCCTTGCCGTCCTGCTCGTAGGTGCCAAAGAGCATTTTGTCCGCGACGGGCACGGGCGCACTTGCGCTGATGGAGCCGTCCTCAAACACGCATACGGCAAAATAGCTGCCGCCCTTGTCCGGGGTGAAGCTGAGCACGCGCTGGGCGCTGCCACTTGCCCAGTCTACGGTGAAGACGGGCTTTTCGCTGCCGTCCCGGTAGACGCGAAAGCCGCTGACGGGCTTTTCGCCCGAGGCCACCCAGGTGATGGGAAGCCCCGCGCAGCCGTTATTATGGGTGTCGCAGACGAGTTCGTCCTCCGAAAGGGCGGTGAGGGCAAAAAGCGTGAGGGTGAAAAGGAGCAATAGCCCAAGGCCGCGTTTCATAAGCAGGTCTTAGCCTCCGATGGAGATCCACATGCAGGGACGGTAACCGACGCTTTTGTGACCCACGTCAGAGCCGCTCTGGCTCAGGGTGCCGCTTGAGCCGATGACGTACATGGCGTTTACGCGGTACTTGCCGGGGGAGCGCAGCCACCAGTTGTTGGTGGTGTTGTTGTTTTTGTTGCGGGCCGCCACGGTGGTCATGCCACATTTGCGGCTGGCGTTTGTGGGCATGTACTGCTTGAGCTCGTCGTAGCTTAAGAAGAAGACGTGATCCTTGGTGTCGGGGCCGCCGTCAACGCCCGCGGGGCTGTCGGCGTTTACGTTGGTGGTGAGCAGGATGCGGCTTTTTTCCTTCGAAGAGAAGGCGCTGTTATAGAAGGTGGTGTTGCACCAGTAGCGGGAATGCACCTTGAACAGGTCGCTCTCCGTGCCCCAGGAGCCGTCGGCCAGGGGGATGTGGTTGGTGCTGATGCCGGTGATCTTGGTGGCCGCGCTCTCCGGGCCGCTGCCGCGGTAGTTGACGGAGGACGCCTTGCCGATGTAGGAGCCGGACCAGTAGGTGTATTTGTATTTGATCCAGTAGGGGTTGAAGTAGGAATTGTTCTGAAGGATCTTGGTGGTGATCACCAGGGCCTTGTTGCCCTTGACCGCCAGCACCTGCCACTCGATCTTGTCGGAGGTGGAGGTGTCGCCGTCCTGCTCGAAGTGGCCCATGTAGAGCTTGTCCTTGACCTGCACCTTTTTGCTGGCGAGCTTGGTTTGGGTGAGGGAATTGGACATGGTGATGTCCACATAGTATTCGCCGCCGCTTACGGGGGTGTAGGTAAAGTCGGTGGAGGAGGTGGCATCGGAGGTGTAGACGGGAGCGGACTCGCCCTCTTTATAGACCTCGTAGACGTAGGTGCTTTGGATGTCGCGGCCCGGCATGGGGTTTACGACGCTCCAGGTGATGGGCAAAAGCACGCAGGCGTTTTCGTCCGTGTCGCACTCGGTCTCAAAGGCATTCAGGTATTTGACGGTGAAGCCCTTGGCGTGCGCGTAGGTGTCCATGGTGGAGCCGACGTCGCAGTACACGGTAGGAGAGCTCGCGCTGTCAAAGGCGCTGTCCTCGATGACGGCGCTGCGGGTAAAGCAGTAGACGGTCTGAAGGCCCGTGCAGCCCTTGAAGGCGTCACTGCCGATGTAGGTGACGTCCTCGTCAAAGGTGATGGTGGTCAGGGCGCTGTCGCCGGAAAAGGCCTCGGACTCTATGATTTTGACGCCGAGCTTGGTGGCTCCGCCCCCGGCCAGGGCGCTTAAGCTAAGAAGCAGGGCAAGCGCCAAAAGAAGGGCGCAAGATTTTTTTAACATAGTATATCCTCCAAAACAGAACTATCCTCTATAATAATAGCATAAAACAGTGCCTCTGTCAAATCAGGGCGCAGGGTCAAGCTTTTGTAAATGCGGGGCAAAAGGGGGCGTTTTTTTGAGGGAGTGAAGGGGTTTCAAAATTCTGAAACAAGCGCGTATGATATTGAAATACAAATATAATACTATTGTAATGGCTTTCGGCGCGACGGGAGCTGGAATAAGAGAGCGCTTGCGCCCAGGCGGGGCTTTGGGTATAATAGGCAAAGGCGCTTGCGGCCCTGGGCTTGAACCGGATCTGCCGCGCGCCGGGGGGATAGGGATATGACGTCAAATCAGCAGGTCTGGGCGGCCGCGCGGGAGGAGCTTGGGCAGGCGCTGAAAGAATTGGGGTATCCGGAGGAATTTGCAGCGCTTGTCGCAAAGCAGCTTGGAAGTCCGCGGGCGATCGAGCGGATGAGCGCTTATCTTCGCCGCGCCCGGCCCAGAAAAATGGAAATGATCGTGGACGAGATGCTGGCCATCTGCCAGGACGCCGACGCCTGGCGGGCCAAAAAGGCAAGCGAAGCGGCGCAGGCGGGCGTGACGGCCTGGCTGAACGACCCGGCAAGGTGGGAGGAAGAAGAATAGCGCGGGAAAGGCTTCCGGCAGTCAGGCGATGAAAAACCGGGCGGCGCTTGCCCCTTACATCATCCACCCGCCGCCGAGCAGCGCGCGTATGGCGCTGGACAATTGCGCTTCGGTTAGATCGCAGCCCTTTTGCACATAGGTCTGCGCGGCGCTTGCGATGGCGGCGGCCACGAAATCCGGCGCAAAGGGGCGAAGGGAGGGCTGGACGCAGGCGGTAAACTCCTGGCACATTTCAAGGCCGTTTCGAAGCGCCTGGCGAAGCAGGAGCATGATGTCGTTTTCCGCAAGCAGCGCGATCAGCGGCGCGTGCTCTATCACGTATCGCCCAAAGCCCTGGGACAGGGCCGTCAGCGCCTCGTTGCGGCTGGGGGGCAGGGTGCAGGAGTAGCGGCAGTCCTTTTTGAGGGCGAAAAAAAGCACGTTTTCCTTGCTTTCAAACAGCGTGTAAAAGGTCTGGCGGGAGACCTCGGCCCTTCGGCAAAGGGCGCTAACGGAGATCTCGCGGTAGGGCGTTTGCTCCATAAGGTCAAGAAGCGCCTCGGCGATGGCCTGCTGGGAGCACAGCGCGGTTTTGTTGCTGCCACAATACATTGTTATCACATTCTTTACATTTGATGGGCGCTTGCCACATTGACAACTGTCTAAGCGCCTGCTACAATCATTATAGCAAATGGTTGACATTTGTCAAGCTCCCGGGCGGGAGTAAATTTTAGCAAGTCATTTAGCACTCATCTAACAAGAGTGCTACCAAAGGAGGAACACATGGCGGTATTTCCCGTATATAAAGTGCTGCTGGCCCCCGACGCCACAGTGTATTTGAAAACCGAGCGCTTCGAGGGCATGGTGGGCAGAAGGCCCCGCCGCAGCGAAAAAATCACTTTTGCGGTGCTGAAGGAGGATCTGAAGCGGGAGCAGCTGACGCCGGAGGCCTTTTATCCGATCGGCCTGAGCGGCCAGGTGAGCGAGGTGCACGACGAGGGCTGGTTTGCCGTGCGCACGCGCGGGCGCATCCGCCTGACGGACATCGCAGTGCTGCCGGACAAGCGCATCGAGGCCTACAGCGAAAGGCTGGACGACACGGATGAACTGGACAGCGCGGAGGAGGCGCGAAGGGTCGCGCAGATCAAAAACGCGCTTGCCCAGTTTGCGCGGGAATCCAAGTGGGAGGGTTCGCCCGACGCCTGGCTCAACCAGTTTTCCACGATCGCGGAGCTGGCGGTCGCGGCCTCTCCCTGGATGGAGGCCTCAAACGAGGAGCGCTACGAGGCTCTCAGGAGCGACAGCGCCGTGGAGCGGGCCGACATCCTGGAAAAGCTGATCTACGAGACCCTCGAGATGGGGCGGCTCAGCCGCGAGGGCTCCTCTCAGCGCCAGGAGGACTACCAGCGCATGGTGCGCGAGGGCGCGATCAAAAAGCAGATGGAGTATCTGCAAAAGGAACTGGACGAGATGCACCCGGAGAACGTGTCGGATCTGAGACGCCTGGAAATGAAGGTGGCCGAAAGCGGCATGAACCCCGAGGCGCGAAGGGAAGCCGAAAAGCTGCTGACGCGCCTAAAGCAGGAGGGAGCCAACAGCGCCGAGACCGGCATGCTGTACAACTACCTGGACTTTTTGACCAGCCTCTCCTGGAAGAGCGAGCCTGCGCGCTTTATCGACCTGGACCGCGCGGAAAAGGTGCTGGAGGAGGAGCATTTTGGCCTTGAAAAGGTGAAAAACCGCATCCTGGAGCAGATCGCGGTGATGAACCTTACAAAAAAGCAGTCGGGCTCGATCCTGCTGTTCGTGGGCGCGCCGGGAACGGGCAAAACCAGCATCGGCCAGTCTATCGCAAGGGCGCTTGAGCGCCAGTACGTGCGCGTGAGCCTTGGCGGCGTGCGGGACGAAGCGGACATCCGCGGCCACAGGCGCACCTATATCGGCGCGATGCCGGGGCGCATCATGGACGCCATCCACAAAGCGGGCGTCAGCAACCCCGTGATGGTGCTGGACGAGGTGGACAAGCTCTCCGCCTCCTATAACGGCGACCCGGCAAGCGCCCTTTTGGAGGTATTGGATCCGGAGCAGAACGCAGCGTTTACCGACCACTACATGAACGTGCCATATGACCTGTCGGACGTGCTGTTCATCTGCACCGCAAACAGCGTGGACACGATACCGGAGCCGCTGCTCAACCGCATGGAGGTGATCCCCTTCAGGGGCTACACGCCCATAGAGAAAATGGAGATCGCAAAACGCCACCTCCTGCCAAGGGCGATGGAGGCGTCGGGCATCAGTGAAGCGCAGCTCAGCGTGACGGACGACGCCATCCGGGCGATCATCAGCGATTACACCCGGGAGGGCGGCGTGCGGGGACTGAAAAAGCGCCTGGACACCCTGAGCCGCGCGGCGGCTGTGAACATCGTAAGGGGAAAGAGCGAGCACCTGACCGTTACGGAACAGGACCTAAGGCGCTATCTGGACGCGCATCCCATGCGCCGCGCGCGCGTGCCGGAAAAGGGCAGAAGCGGCGTGGTGACCGGCCTTGCCTGGACGAGCGCCGGGGGAGACATTCTGTTTATCGAAACGATGCTCACCAAGGGCAGCGGACAGATCCTGATCACCGGGCAGCTGGGCGATGTGATGAAGGAATCTGCGCGTTTGGCGCTTAGCATGGTAAAGCACCTGTTCCCGGACAAGGCAGAGCTGTTTACACAAAACGACCTGCACATCCACGTGCCGGACGGCGCGACGCCAAAGGACGGCCCCTCGGCGGGCGTTACCCTGACCACGGCCATCGCGTCGCTGGTAAACGGCATAAGCGTGCCTGCGGACGTCGCCATGACGGGCGAAATCACCCTGCGGGGCGAGGTGGGTCCGATCGGCGGCCTGCCCGAAAAGCTGATGGCGGCGCAGCGCGCGGGCGTGCACACGGTGTTTATTCCAAAAGAAAACGTGGACGATCTGGACGAGATCCCCAGGGAGGTCACGGGGCAATTGAAGATCGTGCCGGTGGAAAGGGTGGAAGAAATACTAAAAGCGCTTAAAATGAATCTTTGATCCATTTTACGCGGGGGGTATATTGCCTTTGTGGGGGGTGTAGACGAAACGCCGTGGCTTGATCGCGTGGGCGATAGGTAAGCAGTTTTTGCTGAAATTTCCTGCGGGAAATTTCCGGGCGCAAGACGTGTTGCCTCAAATTTTCAATTTGAGCCAACACATTCCGCAAAGCGGAATCGATTTTTGCTTACTTAGGGCAAGCTCTGCTTCGTAAAAATCGTCCTCGGGGCAGTGGAGCCACCCCTGCGGATTGAAGTTGGAGGGGCGCGGCCCCTCCAAGCCTCCCAGAGAGATGGGGAGTTCATCGCTGTGCTTCTATGGAATGTGACATGGCTCTGAAACCCGCTGGGCTTTCGATCGCTGGCGTGTTGCGCATACAGAGAATCCACGGGGCGGCAAAGCCGCCCCGTGGAGTATTGTTGGGGGCTGCTGCATTTTGCAGCAGCCCCGTTTGTGTTCAAAGCGTTAGGAAAAATGGGGTGGGGCTTACGAGCTGATCTCCATTTCTGTGCAGAGGCGGTTGTTGTATTCGTTTTGTTCGGGCGGGAAGCAGTTGCCGGTGTTGAGCAGGGCCATGAAGTCGTGGGTGCCCTGTACTGCCGTCCAGGTGGTTTTGACGCCGGTGCCGGAGACGTCGGGCAGGGGCGTATTTGCCTTCAGGGTGACGCTTTGGCCGGGCTGGAGGGGTCTGATGGTCGCGTAGGCGCGGGCGACTCTGAAATCGCCGTCCAGCAGGAAGTCCACGGCGGCGGTCAGGTTTTCGGGCGTGGGGGCGGTGCCGACGTTTTTGAGCTCCACGCAAAAGCGGGCCTCGCGTCCGGCGGCGGGAGCGGATTCAAAAAAGAGACGGGTCGGCGCAAGGTCAAAGGCGGGTTCCTCGGGAAAGCTTTTTTCCGGGACGGAGATGAGCGGGGCTTCTTTTATGTCGTATTCGCCGGGATCGATCGTGCAGGCGCAGACGGAGAGGGCGGGGATCAGGAGCCTTTGCGCTTTGTTTCCAACGCGCAGGGTGCAGCTCTGGGCCTTGTCCGTCTGGTTTACGAGAACGCTTGTGATGCTGCCGGACGCGTCAGCAAAGGCGGCGTGGGTGAGCCATTTTTTATGGCCGTATTTGGAGGGGCAAAAGCGCATATCGCGGCGGACGAAGCGGCCAAAGATGCCAAACAGACCGTAGCTTGCGCTGGTGCGCACGTCGTCGGGGGCGTTTATCATATTGTACATCATGCCCATGCGCGTTTCCTTCAGGTACTTGAAGGGCGTGCCCAGCAGTTGATGGGGGCCGCCGTAATTGTCCTGCAAAAACGACCACAATAGATAGCAGCGCGCGCCGTAGCGAAGCTGGCGAAGCACCTCGTCCATGCCGGCGGGGTCGCTGACCGTCTTTTCGATGGAATAGAGGGGAAGCTCCGGGTATCGGCGGGTGTATTTTTCCAGCACGCGGGGATCGCCCCGGTAGGCGTGGAACGCCACGCCGTCGAAGGCGGCGCGGGCCGCGCTGTCCGAAAGCAGAGGGTCTACAAAGATGTCCACCATGTCGTAGTTGTGATCGTAGGCCCAGATGCGGGTGGAGATGCCAAACTGGGTGAATTCGCGCCTTAGCGCGATCAGCACGTCCCTTTCCAGCCGCCAGGTAAAGCGCGTGGCCGGGGTCTGGCGGCAGGCGTTAGGAAAGTCTGAGGACTTGGGCTCGTTTTGAATGGTGATGGCATAGAGGGGAAGGCCGCGCTGCGCAAAGGCCTGGACCGCCATGCGCAGATAGCGGGCGTATACCTCGGTGTACTGGGGAAGGAAGATGCCGCCCAAAATGTTGTCGGTGGATTTCATCCAGCCGGGGATTGCCCAGACGGAGGCCACGAACAGCACCTGCGGGTAGAACGCGTGGATGCGCGAAAGCAGGGAAAAATACCCCCGTTCCTCCTCGCGCTGCACGGAAAAATGCTTTAGCTCCCAGTCCTTTTCGCCCTCCGGCATGTCGTCGTAGGTGTAAAAATCGAAGTTGCGCTCCCAGTCGCTGGAGCCAAGGGGCAGGCGCAAAACGCTGAGGCCTGCGCCCTCGTGGGGATCGAAGAGCTTTTTGAGCGCTGCGTCCCGCGCGCCGGGGCTCATGCGCATGAGATTATAGACCTCTGTGTCGGTGAGGTTTCCGCCAAAGCCCAGGATGGGGTGCCCGGGGGCGGTGGGATCGACGGTGAAGGTGTTTTCATCCGGGGCGCTTTCGGTTTTTTCGAGGGACGCTTCATAACACAGGGAAAGCACCCGCGTCATGTCGCTGGTGGATGCAAAAAGCTTCATGCGGCGGCCTCCTTTGCTGATGCTCTGTGGAGGCAGTATAGCACGAAAGGGCAGGCGCTGCAAGAAGATCTGCGTTTTGACGCCTTGGCGGCTCAGCCGCATTTCCCGCAGCGGCTGCAGCCGTTGCAGATGAGCTGCATACCGCATCTTTGGCAGCGCGTGCCAAAGAAGGGCTTGTAGAGCTCTTCTTTTGGAATGGGTTTTCCCATCGGGCTTGTGAGCTTAAAATCGATGGGCTTTCCTGAAAAGCTCAGGCCGGATCTTGCGGCCTGCTCGCTTTGCACGCTGCCCTCCAGGCGGTAGCATTTGCCGTCCTTTATGAAGCGCCGCCCCGTGCTGCAAAATACGAAGGTCACGTGGTACCTCCTGCACTCGTCATGCAGCTGCTTTACCCATTCGTAGCGGCAGGGGCGCGCGCCGCCGTAGTTTTCGCCGTCGCACAGCACCTGCTCGATCTGCCCCGAGGGGATGTACTGCGCAAGGGAGACCGGACCGATCAGCGGGGCGCACATGAGGCCCTTGTGCTTGAACGGCAGCGTAAGCAATATCGGGATGCGCTCGTCTGCCCGGCGCTGGTTTTCGCAGGAGACGTTGAACATCACGTTTTCCCAGCCCTCGCTCCAGTTTTTGGGAAGGCATTTTTCAACGCGCTGCGGGCGCTTTGTCAGCAGGAAGAATTTGACGTCCGGCCGCCTGCGGATGATCTCCCAGGCCTCGTCCCGCCAGGGGTCGGCCTCCTCCAAAAAGAAATCGGAGGTCATGCAGACCCGAAGCATTTTGCCGCTTTGCACCTTGTATTGACCATCGCGCGTCTTGCTCAGTGGATAGGAAAAGCCGGCTTTTGTGCGGTAGATCTCGCTGCCGTCCTTGTCCCGCAAGGCGTCCAGATAGTACATGTAGCAATTGAGGCAGCCTTCGCTGCAGCGTTTGCAGCCGTGCCAGGGATTCCAGATGTCGTGCAAGAAGGTCTGCCTCCTTTCCTTTGGATCGAAAGTTTCTGTGCCATACGGGTCAGCGGGAACGGCTTACGCGGGCGGCGGGATGAGCTGCCAGCGTGTGCGCTTTCCCCGCTGTGATGATTTGTAAAGGCGGTCTATGGTTGATAATGGATGTTTTCAGGCATCGCTATGGCCTTAAGGAGGTTGCCGGAATGATGAAGATCCCTGTTTTTGCGTCGCGCATGACGGTGTCGAGGTGCCCGACGATGACGCACATGAAGGACGGCTTTTTTTCTGCGTGCGTATTAAAACGAGTCAGGCTCTCAAGTGCTTCCTGAATGCTTCCGTCGCTTAGCTTGATCTCAAACGCCGCATACGCTCCGTCCTTGAATTCGATGATGGCATCTACTTCATCGCCGGAGGAATTGTCTCTGAAATGGTAAAGCTGTCCTTCCAGATAATCGGCGTAGATCCGCAGGTCACGCTCCACGAGAGACTCGAACAGAAGGCCAAAGGTCTCGTGGTCGTTCAGCAGTTTGTCGATGGTCAAATGAAGACATGCGCAGCATAAGGAGGGATCGGCCAGATGGCGCTTGGCACTTTTTCCGATGCGGGCGGAGGAACGGTAATGAATGCTGAAGGCTTCCTGATCGTTTATCAGATAAAGGCTCTCCAGCACTTGCGTGTAATCGTTGACGGTTTCACGGCTCTGGATCAGCTCTTCCCCGTTTTCATATTCCTCGATGTCCCGTATCAAGGTTTTATCGCTGGCTACAGAAGCTTCGTGTCTTGAAAGGGCGCGAAGAAGCATCCGCATTTTTTGCGGGCTCCTTTTTTTCGTCTGCCTTTCGTGCATATCCTTGGTGACGACAGCTTCAATATAACTCTCCGGAATGATCCCGATATCTTCGCTGGCCATATCGAGGTTTTCGGGCCATCCGCCGCGGACAATGAATCGGGCCAATTCATCCAGTTCGACCTTGCGAACAAATCCCTCCTGGATTTCGCCGCTGAGCATCCCGCGGATCGAGGCCTCGCCCGATGAATCCCCTGATTCATACAGGCTCATTGGGTGCATTCTAAGCGGTGCGATCCGACCGGTCCCGCTGTGATATACCCTTTCCTCGCCCCGTCTTTTTTTGAGCGAGGTCGAGCCGGTCAGGATGAATTTTCCCTTTGCGTGGTCCATGTCACATTCATGGCGCACGGCATCCCAAACCTCCGGTACGATTTGCCACTCGTCTATCAGCTGAGGCCTTTCTTTTGTAAAGATGTATTTGGGATCGACTTTGGCAAGATCCAGCGCGCTTTTATCAGTCATAAAAGTAACGCTGTTTGCATGGTTCAGACTTGTCCACATTTTTCCACACCATTTTGGGCCTTCGATCGACACAGCGCCAAAGACTTTGAGATAGCGCGCGATCCTTTCATCTATCAGCCGCTGCCTGTAGCCATCTCTTGTAAGACTCATGGGATCACCTCCGGTACGAATATATTACCACGGCGGTTGGCACTTTTCAAGCATTTCATTAGGCACTTTTCAGTTAAAACACTTTGCGCTTTTCAGAGAAATCACTAGGCACTTTTCAGTTAAAACACTTTGCACTTTTCAGAAATGGGGAAGCCTGCGGCTGTCTGTTGCGAAATGCTCCGCGCTGTGCTATAATCGAAAGTGCGAAACGGGCAGGCGCAGGGCGTGGGACTGCGGCGCTTTTCTTCCCTGCGTCCTTGCCGAAGCTGCTCAGGCAAATCAAATGAAAGCCGTATTCTTATTTGCGGGATGGTGTTATGCAGATCAGTCAAGAACCGGAGTTCCTTGCGCGATACACAAAGCCGGATTTTACTAAGGAGCGCTTTTTAACAGCGCCGGACGCAGCGCTTGCAAAGGCCCCGCTGAATCAGGTCGCGCCCGAAAACTTTCATGCCACCAGCATCTATCCGGAGTATTTCAAAATCGGCGGCCAGTGGCTCATGGCAAAGGAAAGCCGCATGGACTGCGTGCCGGTGTACCGTGACGGAGAGATCCTGGTCAAGGAGCCCCGCCGGCTGAAGGCGGGCGAGCTTGTGGTGACCGGCCGCACGGAAAACTGCGAGGAGGGCATCTTTGTCCATACGGACGGCTTCAGCCAGCAAAGGGGAGCCACAGACGCCTTTGCCTTTCGGCAGGGGCGCTCCAGAGAGACCGCCTTTTCCCGGGACTATGACGAACTGTACCGGGTGCTTCGGAACGACCGGGAGCACGGCAAAATCGTCTGGGTGATCGGGCCGGCCTTTGCCTTTGACTATGACGCCAGAAATGCGATCGCAAAGCTGATCCAGGCGGGATACGTCCACGCTTTGCTTGCGGGCAACGCCTTGGCTACCCACGATCTGGAGGCCGCGTATCTGAAAACCGCCCTGGGGCAGGACATCTATACCCAGCGCAACCAGCACAACGGGCACTATAACCACCTGACCACGATCAATCAGGTAAAGCTTCGGGGCGGCATCCGCCCGTTCATCCAGGCGGAAAAGATCGATAACGGCATCATCTACAGCTGCGAAAAATATGGCGTGCCCTATGTCCTTGCGGGCTCCATCCGGGACGACGGGCCGCTGCCGCCCGTGATCGGCAACGCCTACGACGCGCAGGACGCGATGCGCGATCAGGTGCGAAGCGCCACCACCGTCATCTGCATGGCCACGATGCTGCATTCCATCGCGGTCGGCAACATGACGCCCTCCTACAGGGTGATGCCGGACGGCACGGTGCGCCAGGTGTATTTTTACTGCATCGACATCTCGGAATTTGCTGTAAACAAGCTGAGCGACAGGGGAAGCCTTGCAAGCAGGGGGATCATCACCAACGTGCAGGACTTCATCGTGACGCTGAGCAAGGGTTTAGGGCTATAGAGGCGCTTGAAATGAATCGGAGATTCATTTCAAGCGGGTAGCTGGGCTGTCCTTAATATTGTTATTTGGTCGAAACGCCATGCCGGAATAGTGTGTGCAATAGGAAAGCAGTTTTTGCTGAAATCTCTGCGGAGATTTCCGGGCGCAAGGCGTGTTGGCTCAAATTTTCAATTTGAGCCAACACGTTCCGCAAAGTGGAATCGATTTGCCTTTGGCAAATCGACCTCAAACTGCAAGGTGGCGATTATTTGTTCCGGTCGTCTCCGCTTCGCTTTTACGTAACGCGGCACGGCTCTGAAAGCCCACTGGGCTTTCATTCACTACCGTGTCGCGCCCTGCACAAAAATCGCTGTCCCCGGGCGGAAGGTTGACTTGCCCATGGCAAGTCAATCCCACGCAAAGCGTGGGATGCCGACAGCTCAAATCAGAGATTTGAGACGCGGCACCGCAAGCCACCCCTGCGGATTGAAAGCTGGAGGGGCTGCGGCCCCTCCAGGCCACCCCGGAGCTTTTGCACTTGTGCAACAGCTCCGGCTTTGTTTTGTGAAAAGAGGGTTCGAGGGCGGGCTCGAACCGCCGACCTCCGGGGCCATGACCCGGCGCTCTAGCCAACTGAGTTCCCCGCAGCAGAACTTACGCGCTTGCCCGGCCTTCCCGGGTGCTATAATCCTGTCTCTGCCTATGCAGATGTTAGGGGCGGACTTGCAGGCGCGGCGCTCGTATGGTATAATTTAATGGGTTTTTGTAAGTAGCTTTATGGAGGTCAACCCATGAACGACGTGAAGCAACGCGCAGCGGCAAAGCACTTTGCGGATTACTGGAAAGGCAAGGGGTATGAAAAGGGCGAAAGTCAAAAGTTCTGGCTTTCCCTGCTGACGGATGTTTTCGGCGTGGAACACGCGGCGGAATTCATTTCGTTTGAAGATCAAGTTCACCTTGACCATACCAGTTTTATAGATGGATATAT
>CADBNW010000210.1 GCA_902796025.1 uncultured Eubacteriales bacterium | reverse complement strand
TCCGCGCTTTTCGCTCTTCATTTCGTCAAAGCCCTTGAAGGGATGCCCCAGCAGGTACTTTGGGAAGCGGCGGCAGGCAAAATTGATGCTGGACAAAATCCTCATGCGGTCCGCCTCCTTTCCTTGGCGCGCTTTACGCCCGCCTTCAAAAGCTTTACTGCCGCGATCAGCCCGATGAGGCCAAGGGCCACAGGCACCAGGTATTGCTTCAGCGTTTCGTTTCTGACCTTCTCAAGAGCCTTGGAGTAATACTTTCTGTCGTCGCCCAGCTTCAAAAATTCCAGCGCGCCGTTTGCGTCGCCGTTTCGAAGCATCGCGCGGCCTATGCCGCTGTAGGCCAGAAAGAGGTTTTGGTTATAGCGCAGGGCCTCTCTCCAGTAGCTCTCCGCCGTGGTGTAATCGAATTCGTACTGCGCCCGCACCGCGTTCATCAGCGCCTGGCCGTAGTCCGTCACGCGGAAGACCTCGATGGTCTCGGCGGTGGAATCCAATACCACGATGCGGTCTCCCACGAAGTCCACGTCCACGGGGCCGCGGAAGTATCCCTTGCGGTTGCCAGGGCCGCCGAAGACGAACAACAGCTTTCCGTCCTCGTTGTAGGCAAAGACGCGGTTTCTGGTGGCGTCAAGGCAGATGTACACGCCGCAGTCGTTTGCGTCCACCGCGATAAATTCGCTGGCGCCGACCGGCGCGCCGGTGGAGGTCACCTTGTTTGTCCAAAGGTCGCCGTCGGGATAGGGGTCGTCGTCGTCCACGCGCAGGATGTTTTCGCCCTTGGCATTCAAGCGCATGACGGACTCCGCCGCGGAGGAGGACTGCACCGTCGCAAAGATAAAGCCGTCCCGGTCAAGGCAGAGGTTCGTAAAGTCCGTAGGCAGCCAAAGCGACTGCTTTGCGCGCTGGGCGCTGGTGGAGAGGTTTCGCCAGATCAGGTTCCAAAGGCTGAAGCGCACCTCGTTCACCCCGTAAAAGCCGGTAAAGCTGCCGTCGGGGTTCAGTTCCACGATGCCCTCGTACATGCCCTTGGCGATGACGAAGATGCGCCCGGCCTCGTCCACCGCGACCTGCGTCGGGCGGTACTTGACGCCCGCGTCCACACCGGTTATGCCGGGGTTGTCCAGCACGCGCAAAAGCGCATGCTGCGCGTCAAAGTGCAGGATGCGGCTGCGATTGGGTTCGCAGATGTAGTACTCCCCCGCGTCCGTCACAAAGATGCCAACGTTGCTGTCAAAGTCCACCTTGCGGCCGTCCGGGCCGATGTAGCTGGTGGACGCGTAGACCACGTTGAAGCTGCCGTCAAAGATCACAAGGCGGTTTGCGCAGGTTACGTAATACAGGCCGTTTTTGCAGGTGGCAGACTGCATGCCCTTAAGGCTTGTAAGCCCCTCTGCCCCCGCAAAGTCGCTTGCCATGTACGTGCGCTCGTGAAGGTAGGCAGGCGGCGCGCTTACCGCGTACTCGTTGGAGTCGTACAAATAGTTGCTGGAGCCCGCAGCGGCAAGGGCCTGACCCGCAAAAAGCGCCGCAGCTACCAGCAGGATCAATACTTTTTTCACGCGGCGCACCTCCTATTCCTTGATGCCGCTGGTGGCCATCGTCTCCATGACGTTCGACTGGGAGATGATGAAAGCGACAAGCGGCACGATGAACATAAACAGGGAGCTTGCTGCCACAACGCCCGTTCGCGCAACGCCCGAGCCGGAGAGGTTTTGCAGCATCGCGGCAAGGGGCTTTCGGCTTTCGGTGTAGATAAAGTTGCCCGCGCTGTTTCCCCAAAGCCCCTGGAAGCACACGATGAACAGCGTGATCCACGCGGGCTTGACCGCCGGCATGATGATGCGCCAGAGCATGCCAAAGTAGCTGGAGCCGTCGATGGAGGCGGCGTCGATCAGGGCGGTCGGCACCTGCTCCATAAAGTTTTTCATCAAAAACAGGCCAAGCGGCAGGCTGAAGGCGGGCAGTACCACTGCCCAGTAGGTATCCACAAGCCCCAGGCGGCTCATGATCATGTAGGTGGGGACCGCCGTGACGGAGGAGGTGAACATCAGCGAATACACGATGAGCTTGCTCATGAATTCGCTGCCCGGGAAGCGGAACTTTGCCAGGGGGAACGCCGCCATGGACGACAGCATGATGTGCCCCACGCAGCCGATCAAGACGATGAACAGCGTGTTGAACAGGTACCTTGCAAAGGGCACCAGCGAATCGGCCATGATCGCAAACAGCTCTGAAAAGTTGTTGGTGGTGGGCTGGATCACAAAAAGCCTGGGCGGATAGATGAACAGTTCGTTTATGGGCTTAAAGGCGTTAGACACCATAAACACCACCGGGAACAGGGAGATAAGCGCAAACACTGTAAGAAATACCAATAGCGCCGCGCTGCCGCTTACGGAGCGGTTCGTGTGCTTGTCCGTAAGAAAGCGCCCGATCGCCGTATGGGCAAAGCGCAGGGAGCGCAGCTTTTCCTCTTTTTGCTTTGCCATGTCAGGTACCCACCCTTCTGATCCACTTTTGGATGACCACGTTCAGCCCCATCATGATGAAGAAGAGGATCACCGCGATGGCGCAGGCATAGCCCATTTCAAGGCGGATGATGCCGTAGTCGTTCAAGTGGTTGATAATGGTGTGCGTCGCGTAGTTGGTGGAGGGAAAGCCGTTCAGCGCCACGGTGATGTCCGCGACCGACAGGGAGTTTGTAATGGACATCACCGCGCCGAACATGAGCTGCGGCTTCATGTTGGGCAGGGTGACGTACCAAAGCTCCTGCCAGCGGTTTCGGATGCCGTCGATCTCCGCGGCCTCGTACTGGGCCCGGTCCACGCCCTGAAGGCCCGCGATAAAGCTTAAAAAGCCGACGCCAAGGCTCATCCAAAGGCTTACGAGGATGACCACGTAGATCATGTAGCTTGAGTCCTTGAGCCACAGGATCGGCTCCGTGATGAGCCCCCAGTTCATCAGCCTTGAATTGATAAAGCCGTAGGGGTCGCCGGAAAACAGCTGCGTGAACACCACGTAGGCGTTTCCGGAAATGGAGGGCGCGTAAAAGATCACGGTGAGGATCGTCCTAAGCACCCTTGGCAGCTCGTTTATCAGCCAGGCCATCAAAAACGAAAACACGTAGCCGAAGGGGCCGATGATGAGCGCCAGGATGAAGGTGTTTTTGACCGCCGTCAAAAAGATCGCGTCGTCCAGGATCAGCGAAACGTAATTGGAAAAGCCAACGAGCTTTGCGCTTTGCAATACGTTGTAATCCATGAAGCTGAGATAGATCGCGATACCGACCGGCAGCACGGTAAACAGCAGGAAAAACAGCATGAACGGCGCGACCATCCAGTACAGCTGTCTGTTCTTTTTGATCTGGTAGCGCGTGTACTGCCACTTGCTCATGCCGCGCAGGGTCTCCAGCTTTTCTGACATTCCCATCCCCCCTTATTCCACCGGCAGGCCGAACTCGGCGCGCTTTTTGCTGATCTCCTTGCGGATGAGCTCGTTGGCCTCAAACAGCGTGTCCGCCGCGTTTTCGTACTCCGTGACCACGGTGATGAAGGCGTTATAGATATACCGCCCGGTGATGTAGCCGCCCGGCACCTGCGGGATGCCGTGCAGATCGTCCAAGACCTCCCGGATCGTCGAAAGCATGGAATCCGGCCAGACGGCGTTTTGATAGCTTTCGAGGTTTGCAACGAGGTAGCGCCCGGAGGTGCCAAGCACCGCCTCCATCTCCCGCGCGTAGGCGGTTTGGGTCGCGGCCTCGGTCCACCACTTGATAAACGTCCAGGCCTCCTGCTTCGTGCCGCGCTTCTCTGCCATGTTTTTGATGATCATGGCTTCGCTGGTCACGCAGGGCACGTCGTGGCGCACGCTGTCCCCCTCGCGGGTGCCGGGCACTCGGGCGATCGTCCAAAGACCCCTGATCTCCGGCGCGGAGACCGCAAGGGTGTTGTAGGTGCCAAGGTCCACCACACCCAGCGGCACCTCGCCGATCCTGAAGCGGGTGACAAAGTCGATGTCCTTGGGGAAGTTGTGCTGGGTATAAAAGCGCGTCCAGGTTTTGAAGGCGGTGTTTGCGATCACGCTGTCAAGGCCGGTGGTGATGCCGTCGGGCGTGTAGATCTCGCCGCCCGTCTGGTACAAAAGAGCCAGAAAGATCGTGTTGATCGCCCGGCTGTTGCCCATCGAAAGCGCCGCGCCCAGGGTGGAGACGGGGTTGGTGTCCAGGTAGATCTCCATGTTGTTTTTTTCAAGGATCGGGATCATGTCCACAAGGTCCTGCCAGGTCTCAGGGATCGAAAGCCCCAATTGCTCCAGGATGTCCGTCCTTACAAACAGCACGGGATAGCTCATTTGATCCGGCAGGCCGTACATGCCGCCCTCGTACTCGGCGCAGGCCAGGGCCGCTTCGCTGAAGCGGGAGGCGACCTCCTCGTAATCCTCAAATTTCTTGAGATCCAGCGCAGCGTCTCGAAAGGCGAAGTTTACAGGGGCGCTGTTTGCGATCTGGATGGCCGCGTCCGGGCCGTTGCCGGTGGCGGTCGCGGGCAGCACCACGTCCGCGCCGATCAGCTTTAGGTTCACCTTGATGCCGTAGGTCGGCTCAAAGCTTTCGTTGATCAGGCGGCGGATGACGTCGAACTGGTCTCGGCCGGTGGACAGCCACACCTCGATGGCCTTTTCCGCCTTCGCGTTTTCGGAGGCCGAAACGTTATAGTCGTTTGTAAAGGAGCCCACGAACGCCCGTATGGAGTGCCACGCGCCCTCAAACAGGTTCCCGTCCGCGCGAAGGCGCGGTTCGTCTTTTCCGTAGATCACGAAGTAGTCGATCTTCAGCGGCTGGTTGATCAGGTCCAATACCGCCTTGCCCATGGAGGTGATGCACTCCTTGAAGGCCCCAAGCTGCTTTATGACCTTGTTTTCGTCCCGGGCGATCACGTCGATCAGGGAGATCAGCCGCGTCATGCCCGCCGTGCGCTCGGAGTTGGAGCCGGTAAGCTCCGTGAGCCGGTCAAGGATGCCCTGCACCTCGCTTCCAAAGGCCGTCAGGCGCTCCGGAAGGCCCGGCATGCGGGTAAAGAGCTGATAATCGCGGTAGGTGTCGGGGCTGGAGCCGGTGATGGCCACGATCTCGCGGTAGAGGGCGTTAAGGCGCGCCGTCACGTCGTTAAGGTCCGTGATGATGCCGCCAAGCGCGCCCAGCGACACCTCAAGCTCTATGCGGTTTACGCCCTTTTGCAGGTAGATCCAGTATTCCCTTTGCAATTTGCCGTTTGCGTCGTACTGACCAAGCGCCCCCAATTGCCAGCGGTTGGAGTCGTAAAACCTCAGGTCCTCCGCCTCCGCAAAGGGCACGTTCCCGTTTACCCGGAGGGAGCGCGTGGCGTACAGGCCCTTCAATTCGTTTTGCTTAAAGCGCAGCGCTACGCGATACAGGCCGTCCTCCGGGGCCTCTACGTCCCAGGCCAGCCACTCCCCCGGCTCGTTCCAGGCGGAGCCGCCGATGATGTTCAGCACGATATTGCTGTAATGGTAGGGCTCGGTAAGGGGCGAGGTCCTGTCGTTCAGGGGATAAAAGCTCGGCCCGCTTTTGAGCGCGGCGTCCTCCGCCTGAAGCTTCAGGAACTTACCCGAATAATACTGCGCTCCCCCGTCCAGCAGGCGCTGCAGATACGCCTCGTAGCTTTCGCTTTTGAGCGGCGGGCAGAGGGTCAGCTTGCCAAGGATCATGTCCTCGCGGCGGGAGATCAGCCGCAGCGTGTTTTCGCCCTCGTTTAAGGCGATGGTCAGCGCGCCCTCCACGTAGCCGCCGGAATCCTTCAGCCAGACCTCGCGCCACTGGGGCGTTTCGATCTGGGAGGGAAAGGGCTGGTTGCCCTTTACCGTTTTATAGCTGTCGTCGCGGTTGTTCCACATGCGCGAAAAGGACAGCGTGCCCATGCTGTCGTAGGGCAGGCTGCCGTTTACCCACAGGGCGCGCTGGATGTCCGCCCCCGTGCCGGACGCGGGATAGTACGTAAGCTTTACCGCGTACAGGGCGCTTTGGGGGGCCGTGACCCGGTATTCCACCCAGCCCTGCCCCGCCGTGTAGAGGGAGCCGTCCTCCATCGCGTAGGCCCCCGCCATCTCCATGGCGGCGTAGTCCGAAGGCGTCACCTCGATCTCGCTGGAGGCGGGCGGAAGATCGTGCATGGACAGGTACGCGCCAAAGTCCCCTTCGCCTGCCGCGCAAAGGCAGACAAGCGCAAAAAGGCTAAGCGCCAGCAGAATATAACGCTTCATCATTTCCCCCACAGGTGTAGAGTCTTGTATAAGCTTCAGTCTATTTCGCCTGGCCAAATCTGCCAGTCAGCCTCAGGGGCCGGATAAAGCAGGCCCCTGAGGCTGATCGGCCAATAAACCGGCATTTTAGAAAATATCTCCGGGCAAAAATGCCCGGAGATATCGCGGTCTGGAACTATTTCATTCCCGCGGCAACCAGATTGGCTTCGATCTGGGGCGCTACGGCCTCCAGAACGGCGCGCATGGACAGGTTGTCGTATACCGCGTAACGGATGGCGCCGCCGAACCAGCTGATCCTCTCGTCACCGTTGTAGGTGCAGTTGAGCAGATCGGCGTTGCCCAGGGTGGAGGAGTTGTTGTAGATGGTGCGGGTCTTGAGGAAGTTGTACAGGGTCGCGTCCTCGATGGTGTTGTAGGCGCCCATGTCGATCTCGGTCTCGGCGGCTTCCTCGTTGACCATCGCGGCCAGCTCAGCCTGGCGCTCCGCGCTTACGAACAGGTCGTAGGTCAGGTGGGTCAGCGCTTCGATCAGATAGTCCTTCTCGATGCCGGGGAAGTCGTTCTCGACGCCGGAGAGGATGTTGCCGAGGCAGCCGTAATCATAGAAGGCAGCCCTGTAGGTGTCGGACAGGGTGGTGTAGTCGCCCTCGACGCCCAGGGTCACGTTGCTGCCCCAGGGATAGGGTACGAAGCCCCAGTCGATGCCGTTGTTGTTCAGACCGCCGTACTGCCAGCCGGCGCGGTGGGTCATGGCGACTTCGACGCCCTTGTCGAAGGTGGCGGCGGGGGTGCCCCAGTTGTCGTATCCGCCGGATTCGGTCACGTTGGGCATGCGGCATACGCCGGCGTTCCACAGCTTCTGCAGGAACTCCATGGTCTCGATGTAGGGCTCGCTGGTCATGGTGAGCTCGAGGTCGTTGCTCACGGCAGCGGTGCCGTTGGCGGCGGAAGCGAAGATGTTCCAGTAGTTGGGATCGATGAAGAACGCCCAGGTGCCCTCGGGCAGCTTGCTCTGGAGCTCGACCATGTAATCATAGAAGTCGTTGTAGCTCCACTTGCCCTGCATGAACATCTCGGTGGGGGTGTACTCCATGCCGGCTTCCTCGATCATCGCGCGGTTGTATACCAGGCCCTCAGTGCCCTGATAGCTGGTCACAAAGCCGTACACGCCGTCGCCCACAGACACGGTGGTCTTGAAGACTTCGGGCATTTCGATGGTCTCAAGCGCCTTGGAGATGTCCTCCAGGCCGTTGTTGGCGCTCATGGCGATCAGCCACATGGCGGAGAAGTTGTTGGTGATGTGCCAGCAGGGGCTGCCGGAGGCGATGGACTGCAGCCACTCGGTGGTGAAGTCGTCGTACTCTACGGTAGGAGTGTAAAACTCGAACTCGCAGTTGTACGCGGCCTTCGCTGCGTCGAAGATGGGAAGATACTTGTCGATATTGACCTGATCAGTATCCTCGCTGTAGGGATTGGGGAAGTCCCAAAGGCGGATCTTTACGGTCATGCCCTTGAGGTCGTACTTGAGCTCGGTTCCTTCGCCGAAAGCGACGAACATCGTCGCCAGCAGCGCCAGCGCAAGCACCAGACAAGCCAGTTTCTTCATGGGTTCTCCTCCTTAATAATTGTGCTTTCCGCACTTGTGTTAAGATGATAACATATTACTCACAAGATGTCAATAGAATTTAAAGTCAAATTCCCCTTCTCTTAATTTTGCGGGTTTTTGTTCTTACTCCCCTGAAAAGCCGAAATCACAGGCTTTGCCGCAATGCGCTTGTAATTTGCGCGGATTTGTGTATAATATATACTTGTAGAAATCTGTAGCTGCCTAAGGAGGGTCCATGACGCTGTATCTGACCGTCGCTTTGCTGATCGTAAGTGCGTGCGTGCTTGCTCTTACGCTTATCGCGCTAAACGGGCTAAACAAGGCCCGGCGCGAGATCGATGCCCTTTCCCGGGAGCTGGCCGAGCTCAAAAAGGCCCAGCAGGAGCAGGCCGCCGCGCTGCTCAAGGAAATGGACAAGCAGCGGCACATGCTGCGCGAGGGCCTTGGCGCCCTTGGGGACAGCTTCACCATCGGCATGCAAAACGCCGGAAAACGCCAGGCGCAAAGCGACAAGCCCTGAGGCTCGGCGCTTTGACACCCACAAAAACACTCGCTCATTCGGAGGCAAAATTTGGAAAGCACAGCGATCACCAGACATTTGACCGTAGACGACACCGACAGCTTTATCACCCTTTTTGGCATCAACGACGAAAACATCGAGCTGATCAAAAAGGAGCTGGGCATCAGCATCCTGGTGCACGGCGGCGACGTGACCATCAGCGGCGACGCAAAGGGCGTGGAGACGGCGTATCTTACCCTGCAAAAGCTGCTTGAGATCATCGCCCGCGGCGATACCATCGACAAGACCCGCATCCGCTACGCCATCGACCTTGCAAGCGAGGGCAACGCCGACCGCATCGGCGAGATCATGCACGACGTCATCGCCATCACCTGGAAGGGCCGGCAGGTCAAGTGCAAGACCCTGGGCCAGAAAAGGTACGTGGACGCCATCAAGAAAAACACCTGCACCTTCGGCATCGGCCCCGCCGGCACGGGCAAGACCTATCTTGCCGTGGCGATGGCCGTGGTGGCCCTGAAAAACAAGGACGTGGAGCGCATCGTCCTTACCCGCCCTGCGGTGGAGGCGGGCGAAAAGCTGGGCTTTCTGCCGGGAGACCTTCAGCAGAAGGTCGATCCCTACCTGCGCCCGCTGTACGACGCCATCAACGAGATGATGGGCCCCGAGGCCTTCCAGCGCCTGCTGGAGCGCCAGGCCGTGGAGGTCGCGCCTCTTGCGTACATGCGCGGAAGAACCTTGAACGACGCCTTCATCATCCTGGACGAAGCCCAGAACACCACCTCCGAGCAGATGAAAATGTTCCTGACCCGCATGGGCATGGGCTCCAAAATGGTCATCACCGGCGACATTACCCAGATCGACCTGCCCGGCGGCAAAAAAAGCGGCCTGGTGGAGGCGCTGGAGGTGCTGCGCGGCGTGGAGGACATCGCGATCATCAGTTTGAGCCATAAGGACGTTGTGCGCCACGAGCTGGTGCAGGCCATCGTCAAGGCCTACGAAAAGCATTCCGGAAGGAAAGAATTCTAATGGTACAATCCAAAAAATCCAAGAGTATTAAAAAAAAGCAGCGCGCGCCGGTGGCCAGCCTGCTGGTGGCAGTGATCACCTTTGCGGCGGTCTTTGTGATGCTGGCGCTTGCGGTCACGCCCGACCGCTACGACATCGAGGTGGGCCAGCCCGCGCCCAACACCATCAAGGCCACCAAGGACGTGGAGGACAAGATCACCACCGACCGCCTGCGGGCCGAGGCCGCCGCCCGCGTAAAGAGCATCTACGTCTCCGATCCCGCCGTGACCCAGCAGGTCACAGAGCAATTGACCGAGGCGCTAAAGGCCCTTCGGCAGGTGAGCGCGCTTTTGACCAGCGACAGCACCACGGAGCTTACCGCCACGCAGCTTGAAAGCGCAAACGCCCAGCTGAGCGGGATCGTGCTTGGGATGGACGAATTAAAGGCCCTGGGGAGCGCAAGCGAAGAGGAGCTAAGCGCGATAAGCGACGACGCGCTGGAGGTTTCCGTAGCCTTCATGGACAAACTGCAGGAAAGCGAGATCCCGGACACCCTTTCCGCCATACGGCAGATGCTGATCGAAAGAGGCCACAGCGAGGCGCTTACGGACGCGGTGATGCTTGCCGTAAGCGGGTCGCTTCGCGCCAACTACTCCTACGACGAGGCCGCGACCGAGGCCCAGCGCCAGGCGGAGATGGACAAGATCGCCCCCGTCACCCGCGTAAAAGGCGAGGTGATCGTCTCCGACGGCGAGCTCGTGACCGAGGCGCAGTTTGCGATGCTGGACGCGCTTGGCATCGTAAAGACCAGCACGATGGACGTGTGGCTGTACGTCGGGCTTGCGCTTCTGAGCCTTATGCTGATCGTGGCAGTGGGTCTGTACCTCAATATGTACGAGCCCGCCATCTACGCCCAGCCCAAAAAGCTCATCATGATCGCGCTGATCTGCGGGATCGACATCCTGTGCTGCATCCTCTCCCGCGAGATCAACACCTACGTCATGCCCGTGACCCTCGGCGTTTTGATGCTGGCGCTGCTGATCGGGCGGCGCGTGGCGCTCTACATCAACATTCCCCTGTCGGTGGTGGCCTCGATGCTTGCAAGCGCCTCCGGCAGCTTTATCAACATGGCCACCTACACCGTGGTCATCTCTTCGCTGGTCGCGGGCACGGTGGCGCTTCGGGTTCTTAAGACCCGCCAAACGCGCCTTACGGTGCTGCTTGCCGGCGCGGTCGCAGGCGCTACCAACGTGCTGGTCACCTTCGCAGTCGGCCTCATAAGCTCCGCAAACGTACACGAGTCGCTGCACATGGCGCTGTTTTCGGGCCTTGGGGGACTGCTTGCCGCCGCGCTTTGCATCGCGCTGATGCCGGCCTTCGAGGTGATCTTTAACGCCGTCACCTCCACGCGCCTGGTCGAATTGTGCAACCCCAACCAGCCGCTGATGCGCAGGCTGCTTTTGGAGGCCCCGGGCACCTATCACCACTCCATCATCGTAGCAAACCTCGCCGAGGCCGCGGCGGGCGAGATCGGCGCAAATCCGCTGCTTGCGCGCGTGGGCGCGTATTATCACGACATCGGCAAGATCATGCGTCCCATGTACTTTACCGAAAACCAGCTGGGCGACAATCCGCACGACCGCACCGATCCCCGGGTGTCCACCGCCATCATCACCGCCCACCCCAAGGAGGGCGCGCAGCTGCTGAAGGAAAACCGCATCCCGGAGGAGATCCGCCACATCGTGCTGACCCACCACGGCGACACCCCGGTGATCTACTTCTACAACAAGAGCCTCAGCGAAAATCCCGACACCAACATCGACGACTTCCGCTATCCCGGCCCCAAGCCCTCCACCAAGGAGGAGGCCGTGGTGATGCTGGCCGACAGCGTGGAGGCCGCCGCGCGCACGGTGCAAAACCCCGACCGCGAGCGCATCCGGGCGCTGATCGACAAGCTCGTCCGCCAGAAGATCGACGACGGGCAGCTGGACGACTGCGACATCACCTTTGCGGACATCAGCCGCATCATAGACGCGTTCGTGACGGTGCTCTCCGGCGCGTTCCACGAGCGGATCGAATACCCCAACGTCGAGATCCCCAAAAAAGCGCATGAGAGCGAGGAAAAGCCCGCGTGATCATAGACCTGATGGATGAAGACCGCCTGCTGCCCGAGGGCGCGGCGGAGCTGATCGAGCGCGCAGCCCAGGCGGCACTGTGGGCGGAGGGCGTAAGCGGCCTTTGCGCCGGCATGAGCATCGTGGACGGGGAAACGATCAAGAGCTTAAACGCCCGCACCCGGGGCGTGGACAGCGAAACGGACGTGCTCAGCTTTCCCCTGATCAACTACCCCCACGGCAAAACCGCCCGGGACGAGCCCGCGCTCGTCAGGCGCCAATACGACCCCGAATACGGCGCGCCGTACCTTGGCGACATCGTTTTGAACATCGCCCGCGCAAGGCAGCAGGCGCAGGAGTACGGCCACTCCACCGCGCGGGAGACCGCCTATCTCACCTGCCACGCGATGCTGCACCTGATGGGCTACGACCATATGACAGACGAGGACAAGCAGCTCATGCGCGCCCAGGAAAAGCGCGCCATGCAGAAGCTTGGCCTGTTCAGAAACAGAGAAGACGCATGACGCAAGAAGATTACAAGGCCCTGGCGCTGGAGGCCAGGAAGAACTCCTATTCCCCTTATTCCCATTTTCGCGTGGGCGCGTGCCTGGTGGCCGAGGACGGCCAGTATTTTACCGGCGCGAACTTTGAAAACGCCTCCTTCGGGGCGACCATCTGCGCCGAGCGCTGCGCGGTGTCAAACGCCATCGCCCACGGCGTAAAGCGCTTTTGCGAGATCTACATCTCCTGCGACAGCGGCTGGGCCTGGCCCTGCGGCATCTGCCGCCAGGTGCTGAACGAATTCAAGGCCTGCGACATGCTCGTGCACGTCGGAAGCCCCGACGCGGAGTGGAAGACCCTTCCCTTAAGCGCGCTGCTGCCCGAGTCCTTCGGGCCGGAGTCGCTTGATAAAGCCTGAACGGGACACGATTTTTCTTGGGGGTCAAAGATGATGAAACGACTGCTTACCCTGCTATTGTGCCTTAGTCTGCTTTTGTGCCTTGCAACGCAGGGCGAAGGCGGCCTTGCCTATCTTTCCGATTTCAGCGGCGGCCTGGACGGCTGGTATGCAAGAAGCGCCGGCGGCGCGTCCGTCGAAACGGACGGAAGCGCCCTTCTGATCACCGGGCGCAGCGCCTCCTGGAACTCCCCGGGCCGGGATTTTGCGCTTGAGCCCGGCGTGACGTACGATATTTCCTGCCAGGTGATGCAGGCCGAGGCGGACAGCGCGGATCTCATGATCTCCGTCGCACACAGCAAGGGCGGCGTGGAATCCTACGAAAACCTCGCCACCGTCACTGCCAAAAAGGGGCGCTGGATGGGCATGAAGTGCGCCTACACCCCCGGCCAGTACGATAAGTTCGTGCTGTATGTGGAGACAAAGGGCGCGCCCGAGCTTTCCTTTTCCATCCGCAATTTCACTGTGACGGCGCGCGGGCTGAACGCCCAAAGCGACCTGCCGAGCTTAAGCGCCCTCTACAGCGACTTTTTCGACTTTGGCTGCGCGGTCACCCAGATGGAGGCGCTGAACACCGCCCGCATGGACTTTTACGCCTCCCAGTACAACATCATGACCCCCGGCAACGAATTGAAGCCGGATTTCGTATTGAACGTATCGGAGTCCCGCCGCCTGGCAAAGCAGGACGAAAGCGCGGTGGCCGTGCGCTTTGACAGCGCAAAGCCCCTTTTGAACTACTGCCAGAAAAACGGGATCAAGGTGCACGGCCACACGCTGGTTTGGCACCAGCAGACCCCGGAGGCCTTCTTCCACGAGGGCTACGACGCGCAAAAGCCCTACGTCACGCGCGAGGTGATGCTGGCGCGCCTGGACAATTACATCCGCCAGATCATGGAGTACATGGACAAAAACTATCCCGGCCTCATCGTCAGCTGGGACGTGGTGAACGAGGCGGTGGACGACAACGCGGCAAAGCTGCGCGCCTCCAACTGGACGAAGGTGGTGGGCGAGGACTTTGTAAACCGCGCCTTTGAGATCGCCCGAAAGTACGCCCCCGAGGGAACGCTTCTGTTCTATAACGACTACTCCACCCCCTATCAGCCAAAGCTTACGGGCATCAGCAAGCTGCTGGACAGCCTGATCGCGGAGGGGAACATCGACGGCTACGGCTTTCAGGCCCACTACCAGCTGTCCTCCCCCACCCTCGCGCAGCTCAGCGCCGCGCTTGAAACGATCGCCTCCAAGGGCCTTTTGCTCCGCATAAGCGAACTGGACATCGCCGTAAGCGCGCTGAACGACAGCGTCTACGACCTGCAAGCCAATCGCTACGCCTCCCTGATGCGGGAATTTCTGGCCTACTCGGACCAGATCGTGGCCGTGCACACCTGGGGCGTGACGGACGACCTTAGCTGGCTGACCAACAAAAACCCCCTGCTGTTTGACAAAAACCTTGCCCCCAAGCCGGCCTTCTGGGCCCTGTGCGAGCTTATGCAGGAGGAACCGTAGCGTGCGCCGCGCCGCCTGCGCGCTGCTTGCGCTTTTGATCGCGGCAGCGATCCCATTGTCTTTTGGAGAGGAAACAAGTATGCTTACTGACGCTATGTACCAGCGCGCCACCGATTTTGACGCGCCAGACCTTGGCCGCTTAAAGCGCGTGCTGCAAAAGGCGCTTCGCGGCGAAGACATCACCCTGGGGGTGATCGGCGGCTCCATCACGGAGGGCAGTCTCGCCACCCAGTACCAATACTGCTACGCCGGGCGGCTGAAGGACTGGTGGAGCCAGCGCTTCAGTGGAACGCTCACTTTTAAAAACGCCGGCATCGGCGCGACGGATTCCTATCTTGCCGTCCACCGCGTGCAAAAGCATCTGCTGAGGTACGAGCCGGACCTCGTCGTGATCGAGTTTTCCGTAAACGACTGGGGCAACGACTTTTATCAGCAAAGCTACGATTCGCTGGTGCAGATGGTGCTGTCCCAGCCAAACGAGCCCGCCGTGATCCTGCTGTTTATGAC
>CADBNW010000209.1 GCA_902796025.1 uncultured Eubacteriales bacterium | reverse complement strand
GCCCGCGCCGATGGCCAGACCGATCATGCCGCAGGCCCAGAGGGTGGCGGAGGTGGTGAGGCCCTTGATCTGGTTTTTGGCGCTGAAGAAAATGGAGTTGACCGCGATGGAGCTGACCGCGATGATCGCCCCGGCGGAGAGCAGGTACCAGCCGGAGCCGTGCTGCTGCTGAAGGTGGATGTCCAGCATCATGGCAAGGGACGTGGACAGGGTCACCACCATGAAGGTGCGAAGCCCTGCCGAGTGGCGCTTGCTGGCGCGCTCCCAGCCGATCACGGCGCCGATGACGATGGATAAGACGATTTTGAGTGCCGCCTGTGCGATCTGACTCATGTGCTACCTCCTGGTGCGCCGGCGCGTTCTTTCCCGCGTAAGGCGCGCGTAATAGTCCTCTGCAGCGCTGTTGAAGGCCTCCTCGTTTTCGGCCTCCGGATGCGGCGGCAGCTGGCGCTGGATGGCGCGGATGCGCTCGATCAAAAGCTCGGTCTCGTTTTTGGCAGCGCCGGACGCAGTTGTTTCGCTGACCTGCACGATGTCCTCGATCCTGTCAGAATAGCAGCCGGCCAGGTGCAGCGCAGCCTTTGCGCAGGCCGGGCCGATCAGCTCGTACAGCACGGAGGAGGACAGGATGATGGTCTCAAGCACCCGGCCGCCGTTTGCGCCCAGCGTGCGCGCGCCAAGCGCCGCAAGGCCGATGGCCACGCCCGCCTGGGGGATGAGCGCAAGCCCCAGATACCTCGTGATGTTTTTGGAACAGCCCACGGCCTTGCAGCCGAGGAAGGCCCCAAGGTATTTGCCTGCGATGCGCACGATAAAGTACAGGATGCCGATCAGCAGAAGGGGCGTTCCGCCCATGCCCTCGCCCGGGTGCATGAGGATGCCAAGGTCAAAGTTTATGCCGCTGCGCACAAAAAACAAAAGCAGCAGCGGGGGCGACCAGTAGCCAAGCTGCTTGAAGAGCTTGTCGTCGTCGGTGATGTTGACGTACACGGTGCTCATGCTCATGCAGCCAAGCAGGGGAGAGATGTCAAACAGGGCGCACAGCCCGCAAAAGGCGCTGAGCAGCGCGATCGCCATGATCAGGCGGTTGTCCGTGGAGCGGCGCTTAAGCAGCGCGCTCATCACTACGCCAAACAGCCCGCCCACGGCCAGGGCCGCGAGGTTTGTAAGCAGCGGGCGCACGACGCTTGCAAATTGCACCCTTCCGCCCGTCATCGAGGCTACCGCTACGCTGATGGCGATGGAGTAGGCAAGCAGGCTCACCACGTCGTCCAGCGCGACCACCTGCAAAAGCGTGTTTACAAAATCGCCCCGGGCGTTGGTCTGCCGGATGGTCATCATGGTGGAGGCGGGGGCGGTGGCGGAGGCCAGCGCGGCCAGCACGATGGAAAACGCAAGGCTTAGCCCCAACGCGAAGTAGGTCAGAACGAACACCAGAAGCGACGCCATCAGCGCCTCAGAAAGGGTGATCAAAATGACCTTCGGCCCGCTTTGCCTAAGCGTGGAAAGCCGGAAAAACTGCCCCGTGCTGAAGGCGATGAAGGACAGCGCCATGTCCGGCAAAAACGCGGTGCCCTTTATAAAATCGTCCGGGACGAGGTGCAGGCAGTAGGGGCCGATCAAAATGCCGCTTACGATGTAGGCCGTCACGTCCGGAAGGCCCAGGGGCTTGGTAAGGCGCGTCAGCAAAAAGCCGCCCGTCAGCATGATCGCGATGGATATGATGACAGACGCGATAGGGGAAATATCCGAGATCGATCCGATCATGACCGCTTCCACCTCCTTGCCCGCGCTTTGATTGCACCATTATACTCGCATGAAGGAGGAATGTCAAAGAAGGAGATGAAAATATACAAAACCTATAGGAGCTGTTGCACAGCTCTTCGCTTTAAATGAATCAAAGATTCATTTAAAGCGCTTGGTTAGGTTGCTCTAATGTGTAAAGTTAACAAAACGCCAAGTGATAAAGTATGCTCAATAAGAAAACAGTTTTTGCTGAAATTCCTGCGGGAATTTCCGGGCGCAAAAACTGAGAGGTAGCGATTATTTGTTCCAGTCGTCTCCGCTTCGCTGCGCTCCCTGCACAAAAATCGCTGTCCTCGGGGCGGCAAAGCTGCCCCTGCGGATTATTGTTGGAGGGGCTTCGGCCCCTCCAAACCACCCCGGAGCTTTTGTACTTGTGCGGCAGCCCTCTGGAGGGGTTTGAAACAAAGGATCGCTTCCCTGCGCCCGGGAGCTTACGGCTTTATTTCAAGCGCCATATCCGGCAGGCGGAAAAGGCCGTGGCGCTTTTCGTTCCACAGCATGCCGCTGTTTGCCTCAAGGTTTTGCCCGGTGCTGAAGCGGAAGGCGTTTGGCACCACGTCGTAGGACACCATGCGGCCGATGGGATCGATGAAGCACAGCCACAGGGTGCAATCGTACTCTCCGGGGCCAAGGCCGCCAAGGGGGAGGCTTACGTCCAAAAGGCTGTCCGCGCCCGGGGAGGAGGAGAAAAGGGGCTGACTCATGGACGTTGCCAGCGTGCCGGAGCCGGGGCGGGAGATCAGCGCGCAAAGGCGCAGGCCCCTGACCTGCTCGTAGGCGTGCACGCCAAGCTGAAAGCGGACTTCGCCGTACATGGGGTATTCGCCCGGGGCGTCCGGGGGCAGCTCCAGGCGGCGAAGGCGGGCAAGCTTTCCCATGTTGCCCTCGTGCTTCATGGCGTCCAGATCCACGGTTTTTTCCTGGCGCGCGGCGGCTCCGGCGTAGCGGCTGATGGCCCCCTCCAGTTCGCCCTGATAGGTCAGGCGTCCGTTTTCAAGGTACAGCGCCCGGGTGCACAGCTGGCGCAGGGTGTGCATGTTGTGGCTTACGTAGATCACCGTGTGCTCGCTTGCAAGATCGCCCATTTTGCGGATGCACTTTTCCTGAAAGCGCGTGTCGCCGACCGCCAGCACCTCGTCGCAGATCAGAATGTCCGGGTCGAGGTGCGCGGCCACCGCAAAGCCCAGCTTTACGTACATGCCGCTGGAATAGCGCTTGACCGGGGTGTCGATAAACTGCTCCACCTCGGAAAAGGCGATGATCTCGTCCAGGCGCTTTGTGATCTGCTCGCGGGTAAGGCCCATGATCGCGCCGTTCAGGTAGATGTTTTCGCGCCCGGTCAGGTGCTGGTTAAAGCCGGTGCCGACCTCAAGCAGGCTTGCCACCCGCCCCTTGTAGCGCACGCGGCCCTCCGTGGGCGCGGTGATGCGGCTGATGATTTTGAGCAGGGTGCTTTTGCCCGCGCCGTTTCGGCCCACCAGCGCCACCGCGCTGCCGCGCTCGATGTCGAAGGAGACGTCCTTCAGGGCGTAGAAGGTCTCGTTCGCGCCACCCGCGCGCTCGCGGCCGATGCGGTCGTTTTTTCCAAACAGGCGGGACACGAGGCCGTCCACGTCGTCGCGCAGGGTGCTTAGGCCGATCTGCCCCAGCCTGTACTGCTTTGAAAGCCCTTCGACCTTCAGTACCGTTTCAGCCATAGTCCCCTTCCCTCAAATCACGTCCGCGAAGGTCTTTTCCACGCGGTTGAAAAGCATAAGTCCAAGAAGAAATACGATCAGCGTCATGCCGCAGCTGATCAAAAGCCAAAGCGCGCTGAACTGCCCCGTGCCAAGGTACGCCGCCCGGAAAAACTCGATGATGGGCGTCATGGGATTTAGCATAAGCAGAGTCTTGAGCAGCGGATAACTTTCCCTTAGCACGCTTGCGGGATACGCCACGGGGGAGATGTACATCCAAAGCGACACCCCAAAGCCCACCAAAAGCGCAAGGTCCTTGTAGCGCACGGTAAGGGCGCTTACCGCGATGCCCGCGCCAAGCCCGAGCAGCGCCATTTCAAGCACCACCAGGGGCGTTAAGGCGATAAGCCCCCAGCTGACGGACAGGCTAAGGCCGCTTATGAATTTTCCGATCAGCAGGCACAGGATAAAAAACGCCCCCTGTATGGCAAAGTTTATCAGCGTCACCAGCACCGTGGCGATCGGCGCGCACAGGCGCGGGAAATAGACCTTGCCAAACAGCTTTTCGTTGTCGGTAAAGGTCTGCGCGGTTTTTTCAAGGCACCTTGCAAAAAAGTTCCAGGGCACGCTGCCGCACAGGTAGAACAAAAACGCGCTGGGCCCCTCGGTGCGGATGCCCACAAGCATGCCAAACACCACGGTAAAAATGCCCGTGGTCAGCAGCGGCTGGATCAGCGCCCAGGCGGGCCCAAGGATCGTCTGCTTGTACATGGCGACGAAGGTGCGCCTTGCAAGCAGATAGGTAAGATCCCTGTAGCGCCACAGCTCCTTAAGGTCTATGTGCAGCCCCTTTTTGCGGGGCTGGATGTCCACAGACCATTCGTTTTGCGCCATGTTTACTTCTCCGTTTTTGTAAGCTGTCCCTCGTACAGGGTAAACAGGCGCGGCCAAAGATACAGCGCGCCAAAGCAGGTGATCATGTAGCGCACAAGTCCGCCCCAGGCGTCGCCAAGAAGATTTGCAAGCAGGCTCTTAGGCAGCCTTAAAAGCGCCAGCACCACGATGAGCCCAAGCGCAAAGCGCATAAGGCCCATAAGGAAGCTTGCGGGCTTTTCAAAGCGGATGGTCCTGCGCTCAAGCAGCCACCCCGCGGTCATGCCAAGCACCGCGCCCACGAGCTTGAAAAGATCCCCGGTGTTTTTGGCGATGTCCGCCTCCGTGTCGCCCGCGGGATACGTGCGAAACAGCGTGATCAGCAGCGTGGCCGCCGCGACCAGCACGATGCAAAGGGAGATCGGCACGTCCAGCTTCGGCTTTTCCTCAAGCTTTTTGGAAAGCGCGTCCATAAGGAAAATGAGAATTACGCCCAGCACCAGCGACACCACGACGTCCTGGGGCGTGTGCACGCCAAGGTACAGGCGGCTTAAGCCGATCAAAAGCACCAGCGCCCAGCTTAAAACGCGAAGCACCGTCTTGACCCGCCTGTCGTGGGTAAGTCCCCCGTAGGCGGAGGCGGCGTTTGCCGTGTGGCCGCTGGGGAAGGAGTAGCCCGTGGCGTCCGGGACGGCGCTTTCCACCGGCTGCACCCGCGCGGAGCGCACCCAGGGCCGGTGGGCGACAAAGACGATCTTGAGCAATTGGTTCAGCATCAGCCCGCCCAGCATCGTCAGCATCATGCGGTTGCCGGTGCGGCGGTTCAGGCACCAGTAGGCGAAGCACGCGATGGCGATG
>CADBNW010000208.1 GCA_902796025.1 uncultured Eubacteriales bacterium | reverse complement strand
AGCGGTACCTGCAGGGTAAAGCCGGTCTCCACGGTGGCGGGCTTGGTGGTGTTGGAAGCGGTGTCGCCCTTGAAGCCGGGCTCGGTGGCGGTCACCTCGAGCTCAACGAAGGTGGGCGCTTCAACGCTGAAGGCTGCGCCCTTGTAGAAGCGCACGGTGGCGTTGGTGTTGGGCTTCATAAAGACGATCGCGTCCTCGACCTGCTCGCGGGTCAGACCGATCTGCTCGTAGGTCTCGCCGTCCATGAAATAATACAGGTCGCCGTCGTCATAGAGGTATTCCATTTCCTTGGTCTCTATGATGGCCTTGGGGAACTTATCGGTGGGGTTGAACGTGCGCTCCAGAACCGCGCCGGTGATGATGTTCTTTATCTTCGTGCGCACAAACGCCGCGCCCTTGCCGGGCTTGACGTGCTGGAAATCGACGATCGTCCAGATGCCGTTGTCCATTTCCACGGTTATACCTTTTTTGAAATCGCCTGCTGTTACCATCGAGGTCTCCTCCTTAAAAATCGAGTAGGCAAAGAATTATGTTCAAACAACGATCAGTTGCTTTGAAATCGTGTAGGGATCGATAAAGCTCTTATCGGTCAGGATGACGGTGTCCTCTATGCGGCAGCCGCCGATGCCCTTTAAGTACACGCCGGGCTCTATCGTGATCACGTGACCCGGCTCAAGCACCGTTTCGCCCCGCATGTTCACGCCGGGGGCCTCGTGTACGTCCAGGCCCACGCCGTGGCCGAGAGAATGGCCAAACGCGCCGGGATAGAGCTTTTCCAGATAGTCGCGCGCGATGCCGTCCAGATCGCGGCACACGACGCCGGGCTTGACCTGTTCGATCGCCATCATATGGGCGGTGTACACCGCGTCGTAGATGCGGCGAAGCTCGTCGTTTATCTCGCCCACAGCGATGGTGCGCGTGCAGTCGGAGCAGTAGCCGCCCCAGGCTGCGCCAAAGTCGAAGGTGACCAGGTCGCCCTTTTCGATTGGCTTATCCGAGGGGACCGCGTGCGGCAGCGAGCCGTTTACGCCGCTTGCCACGATGGTGCTGAACGCAAGCCCCTCGCCCCCGTGCAGGCGGAATTCGTGCTCCAGTATCGCGCAGGCGTATTTTTCCGTCATGCCGGGCTTAAGCTGCCCAAGCATGCTTTCAAACGCCTCGCAGGAGATCGTCGCCGCCTTGCAGATGGCGGAAACTTCTTCCTCGCCCTTGATAGCGCGCATCTGACTGATGGTGTCCGGCAGGTCGCAAAGCGCGATGCCCTCAAGCCCCTTTTGCAGCGCGCGGTAGGCGTTTACCGTAAGCACGCCCGTTTCCACAAAGAGCTTTGTTTCGCCCTCCGCGTCCATCAGGCGCTTTACGATCGCTTCCCGGGTCTGGCCCTTGCCCGTCTGCTCCAGACGGCACTCGGGTGCCTGGCGCTCACACTGCTCGATGTATCTGAAATCCGTTACGATGACCGCGCTGCGCGGGGTGATCAGCAAGCAGCCCTCGCCGGTATAGCCGGTGAGGTAGAACATGTTTTTTCTGTTGTCGATCAGCGCACAGCCGTCAAAGCGTTTTCTGAACTCGTCTACGCGAAACATGAAACAACCTCCCGTTCACAGACACTGCTTTTGAGATTATACCATAAAATGCGCCCTGTGAACAGGCGCAATTGCAAAGGATAGATTAATTTTACACCGTTCAGGTCCAAAAACCGGCATAAAGCAAAGCCTGCAGGGCGCGCTTTACCCCTTCGCGCCGTCCTGGGAAACGCTAAATAGCGTAAAGCGCTTATTCTCGATCACCAGCGCGCTCAAGCGCCCGCCCTTGCCGCAGCCGGTATCGATGCAAAGCGCGCCTCTTTCCGGAAGCGGCTGCTCCGCGCCTTGCTGGAGGGTCTTTACCGTTTTTTTGTCGCCTGCAAACCAGCTGGGCTTTTCAAGCCCGATGTGCCCGGTAAGGACCAGCGGCCCCGCGTAGCGGTTCAAGGGCACGAGCTCGTGGTCGTGAAAGAGGGTATAGCTGTCGTTCAGCTCCGGCGGGTAGATCTTAAGCCCCGCGTGTACGCAGCAAAAGCCCTCCCCCATGTAGTAGGGGCGGCAGTGCTGACGGATCCACGAAGCGCTCTCGTCGTAGACCGCACCGTTTTTCTTAAAGGATCTGACCGAGCTTCCCCGCCCGACGCGCATCCAGGCAAGCCGGCCAAAAAAGCTTTGCTCGCCCAATAGGTAATCCTCGTGATTGCCGCGCAAAAGCACGAAGCGGTCGCCCATTTCCCTTTCCAGCGCCTGAACCCTTTGGAACACCTCGAAGGACTCGCTTCCCCGGTCGAAGAGGTCGCCAAGCAAGATCAGGCGGTCGGTGCCCGCATCCAGCTTCACTTTTTCAAGCAGCGCGTCAAGCGCGCTGCAGCAACCGTGCACGTCGCCGATGACGATGTCTCTCATATCTCCGCCTCCCCCTGCACAGGCGAAACCCGGCCGCCCGAAATGTGCAGCACCGTATCGCAGATCGCAAGCGCCGCGCGCCGGTGGGTCACGATGATGCAGGTTTTGTCCCGCATGGCGGAGAGGTTTGCAATCAGCGCCTTTTCCGTCTCCTCGTCCAGGGCGCTCGTCGCTTCGTCCAGCAGCAGCACCTGCGCGCCGCTGACCAGCGCCCGCGCCACGGCCACCCGCTGCGCCTGCCCCTCAGAAAGTCCGCCGCCCCGCTCGCTCAAAGGCGCGTCCAGCCCGATCTCGCGCACCAGATCGCCGATGCAGGCGGCGTCCGCCGCGGCCAAAAGCTCCTCGTCGCCTGCGCCGTCTTTGAACATCGCAAGGTTTTCGCGCAGGGTGCCGCTCATCAGCGTGTTGCCCTGCGGAACATAGGCAAACAGCTCCCTTGTGCCGCGGGAGGCGGGCACGCTTTTGCCGTCGCTTGCAAAGGTCACGCTTCCGCTGCTTGGGCGGTAGATGCCAAGCAGCAATTGGAACAGCGAGGTCTTACCCCCGCCGCTTACCCCGGTAAGCGCCACAAAGTCGCCCCGGCGGATGGTAAAGCTTACGTCCTTCAAAACGTCCTCCGCTCCGTCCTGGTAGCGAAAGCTCACGTTCTTTAGGCAGATCTCGTCAAAGCTTGCAAGCCGCTGTCCCTTCTCCTCCTGGGGAAGACCCACGATCTCCTGCAGGCGCTCAGCCGAGGACATCACCGCGTACACCTGGCCCGCAAGGGTCACGGCGTTTGCGATGGGCCCCTGGATGCGTCCCATCAGCTGCAAAAGGGCCGCAAGGGAGCCGTAAGTAAACACGCCCTTTGAGATATTCACGCAGCCCCACAGCATGCACGCAAGATACGTAAGGTCAAAGGCGGAGCCGATCAGCGTATTCATGCGGATGCTGAAGCGCCCCTGCCGAAGCTGCTCGTTTTCAAGGCCCATCTGGCGCTGCCCCAACTGGCGCTCGGCCCGCTGCTCGGAGGTGCTGGCCTTGATCAGGCGCACGTTTTCAAGCGTCTCCTGCGCGCTTGCGTGCAGCGCGCCCTCCGCCTCCTGCATGCGGCGGTGGCGCTGCTTCATGGGCCTGCGAAACGCAAGCACCACAAACAGGGAGGCAAGCCCGCCCATGATCAGCACCGGCACAAAGCGCCAGTCCATGCGGATCAATAGATACGACGCGCCAAGGAAGCTTACGATGATGCGCACGAAGGAGGGCAAAATGTTGATGAACCCGTTTTTGACCACCGACACGTCGGAAAAAAAGCGGTTTACCAATTCGCCGCTGTGATAGGGTTTGATGGAGGAGTAGTCCCGGCTGAGCAGCGCGCTTGCCAGCATGCTCTGCATCGAGCGCTGAAGCCCCGCCGAGGCCTTGATGCGGATCAATTGCGTAAGCACGCCCAGCACTCTTTCAAACAGCATGAGCGCAGCCAGCATCCCGCCAAAGCGCCAGATGCTGCCAAGATCCTTTGACACAGCCCCGTCGATCAGGCTCTTTGTGACCATGGTGAGCACAAGGGACGCGCCCGAGGCCGCAACGGTCATAAGGCAGATCAGCCCCACGCGCCCCCGCGCGGGATGGGACCAGCGCCACACCGCAGCCAGCGCCGGGCTGCGCAGAAAACCGAATAAACGCTTTAATTGATTCATTTCCTTAAGAAGCAAGCCGCCCTTTCAGAGCGGCTTTTGGCGTTGCATTGCTTAGGTCTACTGCGGTACCTTTTCGATGACGCCGTTTAAGAAGTCCACGATGGCGTCCGAGAACCAAAACAGCATGACCGCCGCCGCGATGCCGAGGATCAGCGCAAGCACCAGCCCCGCCACGGCGAAGCTGCGCTTGGCCTGACGCCTTGCGCCCGCGATGGTTATGATAAAAAACAAAATGTTGACGCCGGGCAGGATGGAGAAGATCAGCGTGACAAACCAGTTGAAAAACGAAATGGACTCTCCCTTGCCCTCGCGCTTGTTTTTCTTGCTCATAGTGACGCTCCTGTGCTCTGATATGCCTGCAGTATACACCAATTATTGCAAATTGTCAAATCGTTTTGTAACATTTATGCAATAATTTACGTGGCTTGGCAGCGTCCGCGGGCATTTGTTATGTTTTGATGAATTCATTCAGCGGCAGTTGACAAACGTCATCTGCGGGAGTATAGTGCATGTAGTTGACACGTGTCATCTGTTTAAGGAGGTATCGCATGAAGAACCTTGCGGAAAAAATCTCGGCCTCAGAGCTCGAGGTCATGCAGGTTTTATGGGAGGCCGGGGACGCCCTGCCCCTCACGGAGATCCGAAAGGCCCTGCAGGCAAAGCTGGAATGGAGCGATCCCACGGTAAAAACGCTGATCCGCCGCCTGTGCGAAAAGGGCGCGCTGAAGCAGGAAAAGCGCGGGGTGTTCTATTATCTGCCCTGCCTTAGCCGGGACGAATACAACGCCTGGGCCGCGGGCGAGATGGTGGACCGCCTGTTCCACGGCAGCGCGCAGGCGCTGGTGGCCGCACTGGTCAAGGGGCGGGAGCTCAGCGACAAGGACATCGACGAATTGCGAAGCATGTTCAGGGTGGAGGATCAATAGCATGGAGTGCATCCTTATGACAGTGCTTTCCCTCTCCCTTTCGGGGAGCGCCCTTGGACTGATCGTGCTGCTTTTGTCAAGACTTTTCAAAAAGCAGCTCACAAGCGGCCTTGTGTACCTTTGCTGGGCGCTGGTGGTTTTGCGCTTTGCCCTGCCCGTAAGCGGGCTGATTGGCCTAAGGGCGCAGGACCCCGCGCAAGGCGCGGCCAAATACACCGGAGGCGCGGGCTTTTACTCCTACTACTCCCGCACAGAGGGGCTTTTGACCCGCGAGGATGCAAACGAGATGCCAAAGGAAGGCGCGGGCAGCGGGCAGGGTGCTTCTCTCCCAGGCGGCGCGCAAACAGGTGCCGCCCCCGGAACCGCTTTGGAAAAAACGGGCACGCCGTTTTACAGGGATGTGCGGTTCTGGTTTGCGCTGTGGCTTTCCGGCGCGCTTCTGAGCTTTGGCGGAACGCTTCTAAGCTTTGGGCGCTTTAAGCGCCTGCTGTTTCGCACGCTAAAGCCCGCCCGTCCCGTCGACAGCTCGGTGCTTGGGGCCTTGAACGCCTCTCCCTACCCCGCGCTGTACCGCAGCGACAAGGTAAGCAGCTCGCTTTTGCTTGGGCTCATCCGCCCGGTGATCGTCCTGCCCGACCGGGAATACAGCGCAGACGACCTGGACCGCGTGCTTCGGCACGAGCTTATCCATTACCGGCGCGGCGACCTTGCGCTCAAATGGCTGCAGGCGCTGGTGTACGCGCTGCACTGGTTCAATCCCCTGACCTACCTGTTCCGTGCCCAGACCACCCTGTACTGCGAGTTAAGCTGCGATCAGAGGCTGCTCAAAAGCATGGACAGAGACGACAAACGATCCTACGGCGAGCTTTTACTGAAGCTTGCCGCCGACAGGGCGCTTCCGCGCCGGGTGATCGCCGTTAGCTTCACCACGCAGAAGCGCGATTTGAAAGAAAGGCTGGTACAAATCATGTACTTCAAAAGACTTGGCAAACAGGCGCTGGCGCTTGGGCTTGCGCTGGTGATGATGGTCGCAGGCTGCGCGTTTGTGCTTGGCCCCGCAAGGGCCAGCGGCGCGCAGGACGTCACAGTCGATTCCGCCAGCACCGAGACCTTCCGCGTAAGCAGCGTGAACGAATTGCTCTCCGCCCTCGGCTCCAACCGGAGCATCATCCTTGCGCCGGGCACCTACGATCTGAGCTCCGCCGCCGGTTACGGCGTCATGTCCGGCCCGGATTACTACTGGGAGGATTGCTACGACGGCTACACGCTGGTGCTGGACGTGATCAATAATCTCACCCTGCAGGGCGAGGGCGAGCCGGGCGAGGTGAACATCGTGACCGCCCCAAGGAACGCCGCAGTCTTGAAGCTTTTGGGCTGCAAGGGCGTAACGCTCAAAAACCTAACCGCCGGTCACACCGAGCTGCCCGACGCCTGCCAGGGCCCGGTGCTCAGCCTCTACGCCTCCATCGATGTGCAGGTCGACCGCTGCGTCCTGTTTGGCTGCGGCACCCTGGGCATCCAGGCCGACGAATGCTGGAAGCTTAATGTGACGGACACGGTCATCAAGGAATGCACGAGCGGCGCGCTTACGATCGCAAACAGCACTGACGTCATTTTTGACGGCTGCGAACTGACTGACTGCAAGGCGCACGACGGGTATCCTGGCTATTGCCTGGTCGAGGTCTACAATTCAACGGACGTGGCCCTCGTCAACACCCGCGTGGAGGGCAACTACACATACAGCTTTGTCAACACCTCCAACGCGCATGAGTTTTCGATCCTGGGCTGCCAGGTTTTAAGCAACCGCTTTGAATGCGGCTTTTCCCTGAACGGCGAAAGCGTGCGCGTAGACAAAAGCAGCTTTGATCAAAGCGCCTTTAACGCCGAGCGCTTCTTCGAGGGCGAATTTGCGTATGCGTTAGGTCCGGACGGCGCACAGCTCGACGCCGAAACCCTGTTTGCCATGCAGTTTGCAAAATGCGACGCTCCTTCCTTTGCCCCCGCCCAAGCCGCCCCGCTTGAGGGCAAGCTGCTTTCCGACGGCAGGATGGAATATCACGTTCAAAACGCAGACGAGCTGATCAGCGCCCTTGGCAGCGACCGCATCATTTACCTGGACGGCGAAGAATACCTGCTCTCCTCCGCGGAGCAGTACGGAAAGCGCAGCGGCGAGAACTGCTTCTGGAGCAGGACCTACGACGGCTATCAGCTTTCCCTGATCGGCGTAAAGAACCTTACGATCGTTTCGCCAAACGGCAAGGCGCGCATCGAGACCCTGCCGCGCAGCGTCGACGTGCTGGCCTTCAAATTCTGCGAGGGCGTCACCCTTGAAAACCTCATCCTGGGCCACATAAAGGGCGCCGGCAGCTGCACGGGCGACGTGGTCAGCTTCCTTGGCTGTTACGATTGCAAGATCAAGCAGTCCGAGCTGTACGGCTGCGGTGTAAACGGCGTAAACGCCTATGGCAGCGTGGATCTGCATGTGGACGATACCCAGATCTACGAGTGCAGCCAGTATGCCGCCGTCGTCGTCGACTGCGAGGGCACCCAGTTCAACGACGTGACTTTGCGGGACTGCGGCTTTAACGCCATCAGCACCCTTCGCTGCAGCGTGCGCTTTAGCGGCGACGCCTACTACACCCCGGGCTATCAGCCCAAGGACAACGGGCCAGAGGACTACGATGACGAGACCGTATATGACCCCGAGGATCTCGGCTTTGCGCTCCCCGCGCCGGAGGAAGCAGAGGAACCTGTCGAGCCAATCGATCCTGACATGTGATTTTCAGAATAATACCAGCCCTTCGCCAGCAAGACGAAGGGCTGATTTATTTCTAAAATCAACAGCTTCCCTTAAGCTTTTCGATCAGCTCCGAAGCGCTTTTGTATACGCCCGCGCTTATGATGATCGGCTCTCCCTTCATGTAAGGCTTCAGCTTTTCGGCGGTCTTTCCGATGTCGCTGCCGCCGGAGGTCGCAAACAGCACCACGCTCTTTCCCGCCCAGTCGAGCTTTTTACAAAAGCTGTTTACGACGTTTGGCGCGCCGTAATACCAGATGGGAAAGCCCAGGCACACCCTGTCGTACCCTTCCCAGTTCTCCGGCAGGGCGGCAAGCGCCACGTCCTTTTTGCCAAGCTTTTCCCGGTTGCAGCGCGCAAGGGGATTGGTCCATTTGAGATCAGCAGCAGTGTATGGCTGCTCGGGCTTTATCTCAAATACGTCCCCCTGCAGCGCGGAAGCCAGCTCCCCGGCCATGCGCGCGGTCGTTCCCCCCGCGCTGAAATACGCGATCAAGGCCTTCATCGTTTTCTCCCCCATTTTATAAGAATAAGTGCCTGCGCAGATTATACCGCAAAGCCAGGGCCGCTTCAAGCTATTTGAAATTCTTCCATTTCTTCCGCGAATCTGTCATTTTTGATAGCGACAAAAGCGCTTTTCTGTATTATAATGTTTACAGAAAAATAAAAACAGGAAGGGAGGCGCGGCCGCATGCCGATAAGCAATCAGACCAGGCGCATGGCGTTTGTGTTCGTTTCGTTGTTTTTGCTGTGCGGCGCGTACCGGGCGTTCCTCCCCAGCCTTCCTCTCACGCACGGCCTGATCCAGCTGCTTTGCATGTGCTTGACGCTCGTGTGGGTGCTCACCATCCAGCGCCGCATCATCGACCGCCGCCTTCGCGCTCTGATGATCGCCGTAGCCTTATGCATGCTTTTGCTTTATCTATTGCAGATCGCGCGCTATAACCTGTTTCAGGGTAAGCTTAGCTTCAGCAGGTACCTGTGGTACGCCATGTACCTTCCCATGACCGCGCAGGCCGCGCTGTTTTGCATTCTGGCCGCATCCATCCACAGGCCCAAACAGGCTGCCCTGCCCGCGTGGTGGAAGGCCCTCTTGGTCGTCGGCGCGCTTTTGGCGCTTGGCTATCTCACAAACGACCTGCATTTTCAGGCAAAGCGCTTTCCAAGCGGCGTGATGGACGACAACGGCCTTGAAAAAAGCGGCTGGCTGCAGTACGCGATCACCGCATACATCGTGCTTTGCTATGCGCTTGGCTATGGGCTTATGCTTAACAAAAGCCGCTATAGCTGCAATAAGCGCCAGCGCCTGCTGGCCGCCCTCCCCTTCCTCATCGGCGCGGTGTACTTTGCGCTGTATCCCTTGAAGCTAAGCCTCAGGCTGTTTCCCTATCGCCCGTGGAATGTGGGCGAAATGCTTGGCTTTTGCATCATAAGCACGCTTGAGATCTGCATCCAGTCGGGCATGATCCCCGCAAACCGGGGCTACGAGCAGCTCTTTGCCGCCGCCCGCCTGCCCGCCGTGATCGCGGACGTCAGGGGCCGCCTCGTGCACAAAACCGAAGCCGTCGCAGCCTGGCCCTTCACGCAGACGGAGGACGTGCGCCTGTTTTCCCACCTCATTTCGGGCGGGCGCGTGGAGTACTGTATGGACATTTCGCTGCTTCGCCGCCTGAACGGGGAGCTGCAGGAAAAGGCGCAGCAGATCGAGGCGCGAAACGCCTATCTCGCCCAGGAAAACCGCGTAAAGCAGGAGCGCGCGCAGGCCGAGACCCGAAACCGCCTGTACGACCGCATCTCCGCGCTGGTGCAGCCTAAAATTGACCTGATCCTTGCATTGACAAACGAAGATACAGACGCGGCGCTTTGCAAGATCGCGGTGCTCGAAGCCTACATAAAGCGCCGCAGCAACATGGAGCTCATGAGCCAGGCCGGTACGCTAAGCGCCCTTGAATTGAGCTCCGCGGCGGCGGAATCCCTGGACTGCCTCAGGCTTTGCGGCATCGAATCCGCCCTCAGCGCCTCCGGCAGCGGCATCTACCCCGCGCAAATGATCGTTTGCGCCTACGAGCGCCTTGAGGCCGTGCTGGAGGCCTGCCTGGAAAGCGCCACGGACGTCATCTGCGCCCTGCGCGCGGAAAACGGCGAGATCAGCCTTCGGGTGATGCTGAAGGCAGATTCTTTTGACTACGACGCGCCACGGGACATCACGACCAGCGTCTGCCGCTGCCGGGAAAATGTGATAAAGGACGGGCCGGACATCATCGTCGCCCTTCGCATCACGGAAGGAGGCCTGGCATGAGGCACGTCCTTGGAGTTTTCAGCGTCCTGCTGTTTATGGAAAGCGTGCTGGTCAGCGCCCTGCTGTTTCGGCAAAAGCGCCGGGGCTGGTTTTGCCTGTCCCTTGGGATTAGCCTGTTTTGCTACGGCCTGGAACAGTATCTGGCGGACGACCTGCTTAAGGCTGTGCGCGCGCCAAGCTGGCCTTTCCGCCTGCAGGCACCTATGTGGGCGATCGGCGCGATCTGTGTTTTGCTGGCTTTAGCGCTTTCTTGCGCCCTTTGGCGGATCTCCCTGTACGAAAAAAGTCGCATCACCCCCATGTCCATAAAGGAGGCCACGGACAGCCTGCCCGCCGGGATGCTGTGCTTTGCGCCGGGCGGACAGATCCTGCTTTGCAACGCGGCCATGAGCGGCCTTTGCCGCGCGGTCACGGGCGAGGAGCCGGTAAACGGAAAAGCGCTGCGGGAAAAGCTGTTTTCCGCTCCCCCGCCGCAGGGCTGCACGCGCCTTATGCTTGGCGAGGAGGCCGTGTACGCCCTGCCGGACGGCAGCGCGTGGAAGATCAGCGTCTATCCGCTGGTTTTTGAAAGGCACAGCGTGCAGATGCTGCTTGCGCTGGACATCAGCGAAACGTACCGGCAAACGCAAAAGCTCGAGCGCATGCAGGCAGATCTTTCCACCCTTGAAAAGCGGCTGAAGGCCGTGAACCGGGACATCGTCGCTCTGACCGCGGAAAGGGAAATGCTGAACACCCGGGTAAAGATCCACGACGAATTGGGCAGCAATCTGCTTGCCATAAAGCGCCTGATCGCCCTTGGCGGCGGGCCAAGGGAGCGCAGGCAGCTGATGGAGCGGCTGCGCCTGAACCTTTCGTTTTTGCAGGCCGGGCCGGAAAAAAGCGCCTCCGACGAGTACGAATTGCTTTTTCAGACCGCGAAAAATCTTGGCCTCACGCTTGAGATAAACGGCCCGCTTCCGCAAAAGGAGTCGCTAAAGCGCATCCTGACGACGGCGATCCACGAATGCGTCACCAATACCCTTCGCCATGCGCGCGGGGACAGGCTGCGCGTTTTGCTCAGCGAAAGCGATGAAACGCTTACCGCCGTCTTCACAAACAGCGGGCAGGCGCCCCAGGGCCCCATTCAGGAAAAGGGCGGGCTTTTGTCCCTGCGCCAGATGGTGGAAGTCGCAGGCGGGACCATGCGCGTGGAAAGCCAGCCCGCCTTTGCACTTAGATTGGAGCTCAATAAATCAAGCGTCGAAGGCTGAACCCCCAAAACATCTTATTCTGTAAAACAAAGGAGGTGCCCCGATGCCCTTTAGAGTATTGGTGGTGGACGATCAGACCATTTCCCGGCAGCTGTTTGAAAGCTTTATCGCGTCCTCAGAGCGCTACGAGCTGGCCGCCTCGGTGAGCACGGCGCGCTACGCCGACAGCTACTGCGCCGCGGGCAAGGTGGATCTGGTGCTGATGGACGTGGTGATGAACGACGGCTCTAACGGGCTGGATACCGCCGAAAGGATCAAAAAATCCTATCCCGACATCAAGATCATCGCAGTGACCTCCATGCCGGACAGCCTGTTTTTGAGCCGCGCGCGGCGCATCGGCGTGGACAGCTTCTGGTACAAGGAGGTGCAGGCCGTGCCCATGCTCGAGATCATGGATCGCACGATGGCGGGCGAGCACGTGTTTCCGGATCGCCCGCCCAGAACGCAGCTGGGACTTGCGGGCAGCGACGAATTCACCGAGCGGGAGCTCGAGGTGCTGCGCCTGCTTTCGGAGGGGCTTACCGACCGCGAGATCGCAGAAAAGCTGTTTTTGAGCGTGACCACCGTGCGCTTCCATGTAAACAACCTGCTTGGGAAGACCGGCCTATCCACCCGAACGGAGCTGGCAGTCCGGGCAGTGCAAAGCGGCATCGCCGTGCCCGGGATGGATTGATTCAAAGCCTTTTACGCGCCTGAAACAGGCGGTCTTCCCCAAAACTGTCATTTGTGACGGGGAAACGTCATCCTGTTTTTGTTATAATTTCAATATAAAATAAGGATATAGGAGGTAGCTATGAAACGCGCAATATGTCTGATGCTTTCGCTGTTGCTTGCGCTCACGTGCATGCTGGCGCAGGGCACGGCAAGCTATGGCGAGCACACCCATCAATGGGTGGATTCGGGCGACCGGCGGGATCCCACCTGTACCGAAACCGGCATCGCGTACGAATACTGCTCCATCTGCCAGGCGTACCGCGAGCGCACGCTCCCGGCGCTGGGGCACCACTTCCCGCCGGAAAAATGGGAGATCACAAAGCAGCCCACCTGCACCGAGCCCGGGCAGGAAATGAACCACTGCACCCGCGTGAACTACGGTCAGGTCTGCGGCTACGAGTGGCGCAGGGAACTGCCGGCGCTGGGGCACGACTGGAGCGAGTGGTACGTGGTCAAGGAGCCCAAGCCCGGCGAGCCCGGCCTTGAAGAGCGAAAGTGCAGCCGCTGCGGCATCACCGAGCAGCGTCCGATCTACGAAGATATGGACAAGGACAAGGTCGCAATCATCTTAAACGTCACCATCCCGGATGAAAAGCCGACCTATCT
>CADBNW010000207.1 GCA_902796025.1 uncultured Eubacteriales bacterium | reverse complement strand
TTTTCGCTATTCAATCGCATCCATCGTCATTTCAATTGCGAGGAGATTGGTGTTATGAATGAGATTCTGTCCGGAGCCGTCAACGTTCCCTTTGAGACCCGTCCCGTAGCGCCCCTGGGCATCATCGCCATGCCCGGCTGCGAAGAGATCGGAGGAAAGATCAACCAGTACCTGCAATCCTGGCGAAACGTGCCGGAGGCCGAGAACAAGGACTTTGTCACCTTCCCCGGCTACGACCTTGACAGTTTCCTTGTGGACGTCAAGTGCCCGCGCTTCGGCACCGGCGAAGGCAAGGGCCTTCTGAATCAGTCCGTGCGCGGCTACGACATCTACATCATCAGCGACGTCACTGCGCGCCAGATCAGCTATACCATGTACGGCCAGGTCGTGCCCATGTCGCCGGACGAGCACTACGCAAACCTCAAGCGCGTCATCGCCGCCATCAGCGGCAAGGCCTACCGCATCACCGTGATCATGCCCTTCCTGTACGAAAGCCGTCAGCATCGCAAATCCAGCCGCGAGAGCATGGACTGCGCGCTGATGCTGCAGGAGCTTGCCCACATGGGCGTAGAGAACATCATCACCTTCGACGCGCACGATCCCCGCGTGCAAAACGCCATTCCCCTCACTGGCTTTGAAAACTTCATGCCCACCTATCAGGTGCTGAAGGCCCTCTTCAAGCGCCACAAGGATCTGCAGCTGGACAAGGATCACATGATGATCATCTCCCCCGACGAGGGCGCGATCACCCGCAACATCTACTATTCCACCGTTCTGGGGCTGGATCTTGGCATGTTCTACAAGCGCCGCGACTACTCCAAGGTCGTGGACGGACGCAACCAGATCATCGCTCACGTCTACATGGGCTCCTCCGTAAAGGGCAAGGACGTGCTGGTGGCCGACGACATCATCTCATCCGGCGAAAGCATGCTGGACGTACTGAAGGATCTTCGCCGCCGCCATGTGGGACGCGTGTTCATGACCGCCACATTCTGCTTCTTCACAAACGGCATCAAGGCCTTCGACGAAGCCTACAAGCGCGGTCTGCTGGGCGGCGTCATCGGCACGAACCTTTGCTATCTGCCCCCGGAGGTGCGAGACGCCCCCTGGTTTATCGAAGCGGATATGAGCAAGTACATGTCCTTCATCATCGCCACCCTCAACCACGACCACTCTCTGGACGGCCTTCTGAACCCCCACGCCAGGATCGAAAACCTGCTGCGCAAGTACAAATCTCCAGAGCAGTAAGCGCCGTCTTAAACCGCTGCCCGCCTGGCAAGCCTTTGCCGGCAGGCAGCTTTTCATTTGAAAAAATCCATATGCAAATATACAAACAGCGCGCCGCGATGCGGGATGTCATCGCGGCGCGCTGTATTTAGATTTTTTGTTTTACTTGATCACGTCGTTTGCAAGCGCCAGCATCGCTTCGTGCAGCGCCTTGGCCTGATCTGCGCTCCACTGGGTCGCACTTTCGGCGTCGACCGCAGCAGGATCCAGGGCGAAGAAGTCCGCGTTTACCTTGGCCTGCAGGGCGTATACGCTATCGTATGCGGCGCTGATCTCGCTCTCCTCGAGCCCGGTGCAGTACAGCACGGTGTTGCTGAGCGCGTCGGTGACCCAGTAGATCGAATCCGCCCAGTTCTCGGGCAGCACCATGAAGCCGTCCACCGCCTTGCGCTCGCCGTCGACGCGCATGGTCTTGGTGGTGGGATAGTACACGCCGCTTTCGGGCGCTTCGGTCACGAAGGAAGCCTCGGCAGTGCTGAGCTTGTAGCCCTCGTACACGTCGGTGGTCAGCATCGGGTAGTAGGGCACGAAGACGCTGAGCGCGTTATCGTTGATGGCGACCCATTCCACTGTACCGGTGGCCGCGTCGGAGGTAATCTGGAAGATGTGGCCTTCAAGGTTTCTCTGATAGCCGATGTTGGAGATATGATAGAAGTTCTGCACGTCCTCGATGGAAAGCTTTTCCGCGGGGTTGATGCCGTTGTACAGGGCCACGATGGCGCTGTCTTTTACGTTGCTGAGCACGTAGCTGCTTTCGGGATCGATCTCGGCCGCATCCACATAAGCCGCGTCAAGATACGCAAGGGCGTTTACCATGCGGGCGTTGGCCTGCGTGCCGCCGCCGTAGCTCATGACGTAATTGATCTGGTTTTGCTCCGCATCGCCAACGAAGATGTTTGCCTGCTGAGCGGTGGCGATCAGGTTTTCAGAGGCGACGACGTTTTCCGTGTCGTCCAGGTCGATCAGGCCGATGATCACCATGTTGGGCTGGGTCATGACCAGGGTGTCAGTGAGCTTCAGGGCGATGTACTGATGGCCGGAAACGTTTTCGATGTACCAGGCCTCGTTTGCGTCAGCCACGATGATGCCGCTGCCCGCGTTTGCGCCCGCCGTATCGTAGATGCCGGTCAGGATGTCCAGCGCTTCCTTCGCGTTTGCGGCCTCGCTCAGCAGCACGGTCACGATCTCGGCCTCCTCGATGCCGAGATCCTCGTAGGGATCGACCTCTTCGATGGCCTCGCAGCCGCTGATGGTCTCGGTCGCGGTGACGCTCAGACCCATGCTGTTGGTGCCCGCCGCCTCATAGGGGGTGTGCGCATGCTCCTGACCGCAGTCCGGGCAGACGCCGTCCACGCCAGCGCCGTTATCGTCGCTGAAGGCGGTGTAGCTGTAGCTGTCGTGGGTGAAGGTGTAGCTGAAGCCGTAGCAGCCGTTATACAGTTCGCCGGCCTTGTGCTTGCCCGCCTCGGCCACATAGAAAAGCTTGTTCTGGCTGTTGGAATAGTCCTCGCTGCGGGCGAAGATGACGCTGCCGTCCGCGCTCATGGCGCTGCCGACGTAAATCAGCGTGCAGGCCAGCGCGCCGTTGGACATGAGGCACAGCGCCAGACACAAACAAACAACGATAAGGGAAATCTTTTTGAATAACGTCTTCATAGTCTTGCCTTCCTCCAAATTTGATGGCAGCATTATACGGCGTTATTCGCATAGAGTCAAGTATATTTATACATTTTTGCGTGTTAAAATTCCGTATAATTGCATAAATAGCTTATATTCTGTATATTTATGCGTTATGTTGGATTTTTCTACCCCAGCGCTTCCTTTGAGCCATATTCTGTAAGGCAATACCGCAACAGTGCCGATTCCACCGCCTGATTATATAGCCTGCTTCTTAGATCGTCCGCATATTGGCTCATGTGGCGCTGGATCCGCGCACGGGAGTGCCCAAGGCGTTCAGAAGCCTGAAGCTCGGCGCGCACGGCTTCGATGTATCGGCTGCAGGCGTTTCTAAGCTCCGCGCATATGTTCTGTGCAAGGCTTAGCCTTCCATGGGGCTCTTTGAAAATGTTGTTTTGCTTGGCATTAAACTCCTTGCCTTCCTGCGGCCGGGTCAGAAAGTCCAGAAGAAAGCTTTTAAGACGGGTCAGCCTGTCCCTGGCCGCTTCTCTTTCAACGGGATGCAAGCCTTGTTTGCTCAAATACAATACGAAGGAATTTGCGCGGGTCAGCTTTCCTTCGTTCAGAAGCTTCATTTCCTCTGAATAAAGCGGATCCTGCTGCAGGTGGCTGATAATAAAGCCCATCGCGTCGCACTTTGGATCACTGAGCTCCGGCACAGGCTTCAAAAGCGCTTCCAGTCCATCATAGAAATACAGCACCCCCGGCGTCTGCATGACGCTGTCGCTGCGCGCGTGCTGCAGTCGAAGCCGTGCCTTCAGGATCCTGTCGTTCAAAAAGCCGATGGCGACGTCCTCCCGCTCATCGCCAAACAAGCGGCGAATCGCTTCCAGCCTGTCGCCAAGCAGCTTGGCCAGCGGTGCGTCGTCCAGAGAATAGAACAGCCAGCTCTCCCCCGGGCTGCCTTGCCGTCCGCTGCGCCCGCGCAGCTGCTGCTCCGTGCGCAGATCGTTAAAGCAGGTGGTGCCGATCACGCAAAGGCCGCCAAGCGCCTCCACCTCCGCTTTGGCCTGAGAGAGCTTATACCAGTAATACGCGCGCAGGTCCACATAGCGCTGCCTTAAGCGCTTTTGGGCAGCATTCTCCCCCTGCAGGCCGGAAATCGCACGCAAAAGCGCCGCCTTGTCCACGCCCAGCTCGATCAGGCGGTTTTGCGCCCGAAGCGCAGGGTCGCCCCCAAGGCAGATGTCCACGCCCCTGTTGGCCAGCGCTGTGGTCACCGTGACCCTGCCCTTTTCCCCGGCACGGCTTAGGGCCTCCGGGTTTTCATCCTGATTGGCGGCGTTCAAAACAGTGTTTTCAATGCCCTGTGCCAAAAGCAGGGTGCCAAGCAGCTTGGATTCGCGCACGTTTTCGCAAATCACCAGCACGGGCTGCTCCGCGGCATGCTTTTCCCGGATCGACTCAAGGATCGCTTCATACTTGTATTCTTTTGTCAGATACAGCTTTGCCGGATGATCCGTGCGCACGCAAGCGCGGTTCGGGTCCAGGCGGAAAACATCCAGTCCGTAATATTTTTGAAGCTCCTCGGCAAGGCTCACCGCTGTGGCGGATGCGCCGCCTAGATGGCGGTATTCCTTTAGCAGCCGGTAGCTCGACGCCGTATACAGTTCATTGCGGTCTGCCAAGAAGAAAGCGGGAAGTAAATCTATCCGGCCCTCGCGCGCCCACACAAAATAGGCCCACTCCCTGGACATGGGGCTGAGCGTGCCTTCCCCTGTTTCGATCATCGGCACCTCGTCCCCCGCCTGGTCAGCGCGGATAAAATAGTCTCTGTCCTTTTCAAAAAACAGCATGACATCCACCGCGATGTGCAGCGCGTTTTCCATAAGAGCCTGATCGGCGGGCGGCATGCTGGCGATCGGAGTTTTCAGATAGGTCTGTGCCAGCTCCCAAATAGCCGGCTTCAGGGTGACGACGCCCCTGCGCCGCGTAAAAAACTCGCTGTCGTTTGCGTGCAGCTGAGACACCGTGCGCCTTGCTGCATCAAACAAGAGGCGCTTTTGGTACCCGCCCGCATGCACATTGCCACTTACAGTAAGATCAGTCAGCTGCGCAACCAGCCCCTCGTCCGCCTCGTCCACAAGAGCCACGTCCTTATGCAGGGGCGACAGGGCGTAGCTGCAGCCATTTACCTTCCACAGGATCGTAGAAAACAGCATATCCCGCAGCTGTCCATAGATGACGTCGCAATCCAATAGGCTTTCATCAAAATTGTGGAATTCATTCAGAAAGCCCACGCGCAGCCCAAGGTATTCCAACAGGCCGCGCATCCACACGTAGTTGCGTTCGCTCAAATACCTTGAGGTATCCAGGATGTGGACCTGCCTGCCATATAACGCATGCAGGAAGGCTGCAAGGGCGATCACGCAGGTTTTTCCCTCTCCGTTTTGCATTTCTGCGACACCGGAATCGAACACTACCGCCGCGCCGGTCAGCTGCACGCCGTGAAGGGGATAGCCAAGCACGCGCCTGCACGCCTCGCTGAACAGCGCAAAGGCCTCCACGGCAAGCGTTTTCCACAGCTCCCCCGCCCGCGCACGGCGCTTAAGCGCCTCCAGACGGGAGCGCAGCTGCTCATCGCTCTCGGCCTTAAGATCGAAGGCTGCAGCGCCCTGCGCCAGCGCGGCATAGAGCTTTGCGCGCTTTGCATCGCCCCTACCGGAGGGAAAGACGTCATAATAGTCCCGATAAATAGTGCCTGCGGAGGCAGCGATGCCGGGATCTTCCATGCTTTCCAGCTCGTCCTGAAGCTCCTGTGCCAAGCTAAGGGCATCCTCCAGGTTGTTGCCGTCCTCCCGCAGGGAAGCAGCGCTTGAACGGATCCAGGGCAGCAGCTCGCACAGGCTGTCCACCCCCTGCTGCCGCAGGCCCGTCTCAAACATGGTCTCTGCTACCTCTGAGAGCAGCTGCGTATAGCGAAGGAGCCGCCGCGCGCTCCAAACATCAAGCGCGCGGCAGCCCCTCAGTGCCTCGACCGCGTCCAGGGGGCGTCCGCCTCGCGTAAGAGCAGCGATATAGCTGTCGGAGATGCCAAAAAAGTCCTCGCACGCCTCCTCGGGCGTACGATAGAAGCTCTCGCGCACCGTCAAAAACCGTTTCCACGCCTCGGTGTAAGCTTCATCCAATTCCTCCCCTGCGTCCCCTGCCTCCGACAGCGCCACCAGCTTGCGGGCGCTAATGAGGTAGGCGTCCACTTCGGTAAACGCGCCGCCCCGGGCATCCAGCAGCGCTTCAAGCCTTCGAAGCAGCGTAAGCCGTCCATAGGCCGTGTTGAAAAAGGGCACTAAAATCGCCATGCCAAGCTGGTACAGGATATAGGCGAAAAAGTCCAGATCGTATTCCTTGCCATACTCCGGGATGGAGCGCGTAAGCTTATCGCACAGGCTCAAAAAGACCCGCATCAGCATGCCAGGGCTGGTGGAGGACATGAGATGCTTTACGCCCTGCCAAAGCTCACGAAGCTCCATATCCTCCTGATCGTTCAATTCCTCAAACAGGGAAAGAAAGCCCTCCCGGTCGTGCGCGGCGAACAGGTCCAACAGCTTTGCCGTAAAGGCCTCGTCGACCCCGCGCCCGCGCGCGTCCAGGGGCATCAGCTCCATAATGTGCTGTGACTCGATCATTATCCTGAGGTTCTCAACGAGCTGCAAGCCAGTTTCACGTTCCTCGTCCGCCAGCGCCTGCTGCTCGCTTTGTGCAAGGGCATAAGTCTGCTCCCAGTCCCCTGGCAAGGCGTTGGCGTCGGATCTCTCCCATGCGCTCAGGCAAAGGTTTGCAAGTCTTGCGCTTGCGGGCCTGTCAAGGACCTGCCAGATCCGGCTAAGCCGCAGATAATCCATGCGCAGCACCTGCAGTTTTTTGTCAAGAAGGTCGTCTCCAAGCGCATTTAGGAGATAGGCAAGACAGGCCTCAGGCACGCCCCCGCTCATCGGAAGACGCTTTAAGCACACGTTTGCAAGCAGCGCGCTCATGCTAAGCAGCTTTCCCTGCTCGTCCTTATCGATCCAGCGACTATCGCACAGCTTTTTTAGGCTCGTACCACTGAAAAGCCCAGCCTGTTTCAGCAGCGCTACAAACTCCCTCTCCGATAGCGGAAGCTCGCACAGCAAAGCCGCCGCCAGCAGCAGTTTTTTGTCTGTTTCGTCAAATCCTGAGATGTCAAACAGCTGCACCACCGAGTCAAACACCCGGTCGCTCAGCTCGTCATGCTCTGCCCCGCCAAGGTGCGAAAGCTCTGTGTCCAGCTCCTCCGGCGTAAGATATTCATCCGACAACACGTGCGCGGCCAGCTCAATAGTTTTGGTGTGGCCGTCGATAGCAGCGAAAAACGAGCGCAGCGCCGGCTTCAGCGCGCTTTGCTGCGCTTCGTCCGCGTGCTCGTAGTGATGGAAAAACAGCTTTTCAAGGTTTTCATCCGACATGCGTCCCACACGCACCTGGCTGACAGCATCCCGGTAGCGCTGCGGCATGCTCTGCGTTACAAAGATGACGCGGCAGCTGAGCGCTCCAAGCATATCGAACACCGGCTGGTAGTCTCTGTCGTCCAGATAGACGTTTGGCACCATCAACAGCGTATCCCCACCAAGATTGCCAAGGTACTTCAGCTTTTTGCGCACGATGTCCATTTCGTCAAGCTTATCGTACACGCAGGGATCCAAATTTTCTATCGAAAGGCCCTTCAGCAAAAATTCCCACAGGGAGCCCGAAAACTGTGGAAAGTACAGGCTATTTGTGTAACTGTCCGCGTGCTTTTCGATATACCGGCGCACTGCGGTCCTGCGCCCGTAGCCCTCCAGCTGAATGCAGAAGACAAAGCTGTTTGCATCGAGCGCATCCTCGATGGCCTTAAGCTCCTGATCGCGGCTGTGCTCCACGAAGTACCCGGTTTTGCCGATAGGAATGCCGTTTAATTCCGGCACGTCGATGTCCATGGGCTTTTCGGGGACGCCCAGACGCCGGCGCTCCAATAGGCGGCGCACCTTGCGCACGAGGCTCGGGATGCCGTCTTCCCCATGGTAGGTATGATTTGCGTCTGAAATATGGTTCATCTGAAACTGGAAACGCTCAGGCATGGGCGCGTCGTCCAGCTTGAAGGCCACCATATTGAGCTTGCCCTGCTTTTCGCAATCGTGCGCCGCGATGAGCTCGTTGATCACCGACGAAGTCATCGCCATCGAGGATGCGCTAAGCAGTATCACAAAGACCTCGGAGCGCTTGATCTGCGAAATGGATTCCTCCGAGAAATCGCTTGCGCAGCCCTCGTCGGATTCGAACACCTCATGCTCGTCGCCCAGCTCGTTTCGCAGGGCCAGAACGATTTTGTTCTTCATGTCCCGGTCATTTCCGGTAAAGCTGACAAATACCTGCATAAAGGCTCCTTTCCGATTCAATGGTTGAAAGCATTGAAGGCATCAGGCCTGTGCGATCTCCCGCGCCACAAAAATGCCGCTTGAGGAGGCGTGGGACAGGGAGTGGGTCACGCCGCTGCCGTCGCCGATGACGTACAGATTTTTGATGCGGGTCTCAAGGCGATCAGTGAGCTCGACCTCCATATTGTAGAACTTGACCTCCACGCCGTAGAGCAGGGTGTCGTCGTTGGCCGTGCCGGGGGCGATCTTATCCAGCGCCTGGATCATTTCGATGATGCCGTCCAAAATGCGCTTTGGCAGCACGAGGCTGAGATCGCCCGGCGTCGCCTGCAGGGTCGGAACGACGAGGCCCTCCTCGATGCGCTTTTTGGTGGAGCGGCGGCCGCGCACAAGATCCCCGTAGCGCTGCACGATCACCCCTCCGCCCAGCATGTTGCTAAGCCGCGCGATGTTTTCGCCGTAGCCGTTGGAATCGTCGAAGGGCTCGGTAAAGTGCTTGCTGACGAGCAGGGCGAAATTGGTGTTTTGCGTTTTCAGATGATCGTCCTCGTAGGAATGGCCGTTTACCGTCACGATGCCGTTGGTGTTTTCCGTAACGACGATGCCGTTTGGATTCATGCAGAAGGTGCGCACGTTGTCTTCAAATTTTTCCGTGCGGTAGACGATCTTGCTTTCGTAAAGCTCGTTTGTAAGGTGGGAAAATACGACCGCCGGCAGCTCCACCCTCACGCCGATGTCCACGCGGTTTGAGTGCGTGGGGATCGAAAGTTCGTGGCAGGTTTTTTCCAGCCATTTGCTGCCGCTGCGGCCGACGGACACCACGCATTCGTCGCAGGTGAATTCGCCCTTTTCCGTGATCACGACAAAGCTTCCGTCCTCTTCAACGCGCAGGTGCTCGACCGGGCAGTCAAAATAAAAGCGTACTTTTTTTTCGAGCAGCGCGTAGAGGTTTTGCAGCACCACGTAATTGATGTCCGTCCCCAGATGGCGCACCTGCGCGTCCAGCAGGTTCAATTTGTTTTGCAGGCAGAGCTTTTTGAAGGAGCTGCCGATGGAGGTGTAGAGCTTTGTGCCCTCTCCCCCCATGGACATATTGATCTCGTCCACATAGCGCATCAGCTCCAGCGCCTTTTTGCGCCCGATATATTCGTGCAGGGTGCCGCCAAAATCGTTTGTGATGTTGTATTTGCCGTCAGAAAACGCGCCCGCGCCGCCAAAGCCGCTCATGATCGAGCAGCTTTTGCAGTGCACGCAGCTTTTGATCTTTTCTCCGTCTATGGGGCAGGCGCGCTTTTCCAGCCTGTGTCCGGCCTCGATGATCGCGATCTTCAGATCGCTTCTTAGCTTTGTAAGCTCGTAGGCCGCGTAGATGCCGCCAGGTCCCGCGCCGATCATGATGACGTCAAAGTGTTCAGCCTGATTGGAATCAGAAAAATGCTCTTGCATTGTTTACTTTATCTCCCTCGCTTTTTTGCGCTGGATATTATATAATAATTTTGAATGCATTTCAATCATCTTTGTGTGAAACAAATAACGGAGGCACCCATGAAAACGACCATCGCCGAGCGCATGAGACCAGGGCTGGGAAAGCGCTTTCCCCTGCCGTCGTGGGTCATCATGCTGCCAGGCTCTGTCATAATCGCGCTGCTGCTGGAATTGTCCCTGCGGCGCAGCGTCCCCGCCACCTTCAGCTTTATCGTGAAAAACCCCCTTGGGTTTTTGCTGGGCTGCGCGGTGATCGCCCTGACCCTTGCCGTGGCGCTGATGTTTCGAAAGCGCCTTTTCTCCCTCACCCTTGCAGGCATTTTGTGGGCCGCAGTTGGCATCGCCAATTTTCTGGTGATGCTGCACCGCACCGGGCAGCCGCTGTCCGCAGCAGACCTAAAGGTCAACACCGCCGCCATTATGATCGCGCCGGTGTACTATAAGTGGTGGCAGCTTGCCGGCCTTGGCCTGTTGATCGTGGGCGTGATCACAGGGCTTGTGCTGCTGGCCGTAAAATCCCCAAAGTACAGAAGAAATCTTAAGCTCGCCTTTTTGCGCCTTGCGGCGTCGGCGCTTGCGCTATGCGCGCTTATGTTTCTGTGCTGGGAGGGCGGATACGTGAAGCGCTCTCTCAAGCCCTCGCTGTATCGCTCCTACATGGATTACGGCTTTGCCTGGTGCTTTGCCTACAGCGTGTTCGATACCGGCATACGCGAGCCCGTTGATTACTCCTCCACCGCCGTAAGCGACATCGGCAGCGGCATAGACATAAGCGTGGAGGCGACCGAGGAACCCCGGGGCACGGATCACGGCTTTGTGGAGGAATTCCGCGAATTCGTGCGCAGCGGCCTGTTCAACCAAACCCCCGAGATCTACAGCGCCGAGGCTGTGGAGACCATCAAGGAGCTCGTTCGCTCCCGGGACGAGGGCGACAGCGCCGTGCCAGCGCCGAACTTTATCTTTATCCAGCTGGAGTCCTTCTTTGACCCCCTGACGCTTACGGATTTTGAAATCGAGGGCGACCCCATCCCCTGCTTCAGAAGCCTTAGCGAAAAGTACACAAGCGGCAAATTGAGCGTTCCGACCGTTTCCGGCGGCACCGCGAATACCGAATTTGAGGTGCTGACCGGCTGCAACCTGGACTTTTTCGGCGCGGGCGAAATGCCATTTTACACCGTGGCCAAGGAAAACGTGTGCGAATCTCTTGCGGCGGATCTCAAAACGCGTGGGCTGTACTCCACGCTTTTGCACAATTACACCGGCTCCTTCTACGGGCGAAATACCGTCTATTCCAACCTGTGCTTTGACCGCTTCGTCTCCGTGGAATACATGAACGGCTACGATGTGACCCAAAAAGGCTGGGCCAAGGACAGCATCCTGACCAAATACATCCTGGACAGTCTGAACACGACTGCGGAGCGCGACTTTGTGTACGTGGTGACCGTGCAAAGCCACGGCGCGTATCCCGCCTTGGAGGGCGAAGCGCCCCGCTTTACCGTGACCCGCGCCCCGGGCGATAGCGAAAAGGCGTCCATGGAATACTATCTCAATCAGATCAGCGAGGTGGACGAGTTTATCAGCGACCTCACCCAGGCGCTTCAAAGCTACGAGGAGCCCGTGATGCTGGTCATGTACGGCGACCATCTGCCCGGCCTTGGCTTTGAGGCAGAGAACCTGACAGACGGCGATCTGTACTCCACCCCCTACGTGATCTGGACAAACTACGAAACCGAAAAGGCCGACGCAGACATCGAGGCCTATCAGCTGGGCGCCTACGCGCTGGGTCTTGCAGACGTGCACTCCGGCGTGATGGTGCGCTTCCATCAAAACCGCATGGGCCAGCCGCATTATATGGAAGAGCTTGAGGTGCTGGAGTACGACATCATGTACGGAAAGCGCTACGTCTACGGCGGAAAGGAGCTCGCAAGGACGGACGAAATGCGCTACGGCATCGCACCCATCCAGGTAACGTCCGTCTACCAGCAGGGCGAAAACCTCTTTGTAAGCGGCAGCGGCTTTACGGTAAGCAGCATCATCTACCAGCAGGACAAGTCGCTTGACACCATTTTTGTAAACGACGGCCTCCTGATCGCCCCCGGCAGCAGCACGGCGGACGGCCCCGTCAAGGTGTGCCAGATCGCGGCCGACAACGCCATTTTGAGCAGCGCGCAGCTTGAGGAAGCAAGCTCCCCCGCGCAGTAAAAGTTTTTCCAGTTTCCTCAAATGCAACGGGCGCGCAGCCATTTGACTTGCTGCGCGCCCGTTCTTTTTTTGGTCTTAAACTATACCCTTATCCATTCGCCGGGGGTTTGGATGGCCTTTACGCCGGCGCCCCTTGCCGCCATGATGGCAAGCGTCTCCTTATGGGGCACCGCGCCCTCGCCGCTTTCAAAAAAGCGCACGAGGTTTGCGATAAAGCCGCCGAAGTAATCGGACTGGACGTTGATGCTAATATTCTTTCCGCCGCTTACGAGGTTCATCATGAAGGGCGCGTCCGCGTCAAAGCCGCTAAGGCTTGCCGAGCGTCCGTCCGAAAAACGCATAAGCAGGGTATACGCGCCTTTGCCCGGCACGTACATCAGCTGCTCGGGCTGCGCCTTCATCAGCATCATGATGGGCTCCAGCTGGTGGATCGCGTAGGTTTCAAAGCCGTAGGGCCCCCAGGAGGCCAGCGCCTCCACCTGATCTATGCCGGCGTATTCGCTTGCAAAGCGCAGGGCCGAGGTGGAGTAGCAGGGCGTGCCGCTTTGCTCCGCGATGTCGAAGATGCGCCTGGCGGTTTCATAATCCGGGGCGAAGGTCTTATCGACATACACGCGCTTTCCCGTGCGCAGGGGCTTTTGGCAAAGCGCCTCGTGCATCTCGCAGTTGTCCGGAGACAGCACGATGATCGCGTCGCACTCCTCGCAGATCTCGTCTATGCTGGCGGCCCTGGGGATGTCCATGTCCCTGCACCAGGCCTCGGTGCTTCGGCCCCCGATGGGGCTGTCGATCTGGGCATAGGCGCGGGTGACCTTCATCCTTCCGCCGCTTTTTTCTTCGATAAAGCGCGGATAATTGTTTGCGTGCCACTCGTCAAGATAGTAATCGATAAAGCCGATGTTCATCCCGCACGCCTCACTTACAGCCTGATTTCCTCGTGCCTGTCAGAGGAATCGTAGATCGCCTGCATGATCTGCTGGGTCTTGATGACCGTTTCGATGCTGGAGGGCAGCTTTTCACGGGTGCTTACGTCCTTTACGAAGGCGTCGATCTCGTTGCGGAAATGGTCTCGGGTGCGGATCTCGGGCGTGTAGCTGATCAGCGCGCCGCCCTGGGTGGTGTAGAGCTTGAAGCTGGAGCCGTAGCTTAAGCGGATGCCGCCCTTGTCGCCCATGAAGTCGATGAACATTTCCTGCTCGTCGATGTTCTGCGCCCAGGCGCCGTTAAAGGTGATGACGGGGCCCTCGGTGCGGATCATGCCGGTAACGGAGTCGTCCACGTCGTAGGTGCCGTTCAGGTCCTTGGTGTTTTCCGCCCACATGGAGCGATAGACGTAATCCTTCATGGGCTTGCCCAGCTTACAGAAGGCTTCGCCGCTCACGGTCAGGGGCTTGGGGTCGGAGCAGCAGTACATCACGATGTCCAGAAAATGCACGCCCCAGTCGATCAGCGCGCCGCCGCCCGCGATCTCCTTCGTGGTAAACGCGCCGCCAAGGCCGGGGATGCTCCTGTGGCTTCTGAAGCTCACATACACGTGGAAGACGTTGCCGAGCCTGCCCTCGTCGATATACTTTTTGATCAGGTTCACGTAGTCGTTAAAGCGGTTTACGACGCCGATGTTCAGGATGCGTCCGGTTTCAAGGTGCACCTTCAGCATTTCGAGCGCCTCGGGATAGGTCCTGGCCGAGGGCTTTTCGCACAGCACGTCCTTGCCCGCGCGCATGGCGTCGATGGAGATCTGCGGATGCATGCGGTTTGGCGTGCACACGCTGACCGCCGCGACCTCGGGGTCGTTTAGCACGTCGTGGTAGTCCGTGACCGCGATGCCGCAGCCGTACTTTTCCACCGCGGCCTGCGCCTTTTCGGGGATGATGTCGCAGAAATACTTAATCTCCGCGTCCGGGTTTGCCATGTATGCGGGTATATGCGCCGCGTTCGCTATGGTCCCGCAGCCGATAATGCCGATCTTCATCTTGCAGCAGTCCTTTCCTGTAGATGGTTAGTTTCACATGTACAGCACATGCTGCGCTGATTGTCCCACAGGCGCAAGGATGCTTCAAGTATCTTAACGTTAATTATCTGCTCACCCCCCAAAGCCCCAGGGTGGCTTGGAGGGGCCGCAGCTCCTCCAAGTTTCAATCCGCAGGGGTGGCTCCGCCACCCCGAGGACAGCGATTTTTGTGGAGGGAGCGCAGACGACCGGAACAAATAATCGCAACCTTACAGTTTTTGCGCCCGGAAATCTCCGCAGAGATTTCCGCAAAAACTGCTGTCCTATCGCCTAAGCGATCAATCCTTGGCGTTTCGACTAAAATACCCTTTAGGGCAACATAATCAACCGATTGAAATGAATCTCCGATTCATTTCAATCGAAAATATTTTTATTCTTCAAGATTCATAGAAAGATACACCTGGTCGAGCTCGTCCTGCTCCACCCCCAGGTATCTTTTTGTCACCTCAAAGCTGGAATGGTTGTACACCTGCATGATCACGACCGGCGACACGTTTTGATCCTGCCAGGCGTGATAGCCCCAGGTTTTTCTCAGGCTGTGGCAGGAGATGTTTCCCTCCGCCCCCGCCTTTTCGGCCGCGGCGCGTATGATGCGCCAGGCCTGCGCGCGGCAGATCGGTTTTTCCGGCGTGCGTCCATTTGAAAAGACGTACACCCCCTTGCGCAGGGGCAAAAGCGCTTTCAGGGCTTCAAGTGCATGGGAATTGACCGCGACAGTGCGCAGCTTTCCGGTTTTGCCTTCCCGGATCGTGATGTGTGTGTAGAAGCGCGCGTCCGCATCCGAATAGACCTGCTCCCATTTCAGGGCAAGCAGGTCGCTGATGCGCATTGCCGTATATGTTCCAAGGACGAACAGCGCGTTGTCACGCAGTTTCCCGTCACGAATGAAGTTCTCTGAAATCTGTCGAATCAACCGCTTGCTTCGGATCGGCTCTGTAACAGCCAACGTACACACCTCTTTTGCACTTGATGCGCACATCATAGCGGCCAAAAGCAACATCCTTTCAAATGTGTTGTTATTTTTTGGACACGATAATGAACATTTTTTGCTATATGCGTTTAAGAACTTTCTTTACGAAGTTAACCGTTTGTTAAATTTAACTTTTATTATGTGCATTCTGTTGAAAAATACCCTTGGAACATGATAAAATTAAGCATACTTGAAAAAAAGTTGCGTTTGCGTGTACAGCAAGCCGCCTGGCGGCGGGCTGCGCACGGCGTTTTATTTGATAATAGAAAGGACTGACTCGAATGAACAAAGCCGAAGTACAACAGCCAAGGGTGGCAAAGCCAAAAAGAGGCAGCCGCGGCGGCAGCACCGGCAGCTCATTCGATAACGTCGAGCTGTTTTTGCTGCATCTGCCCACCACCATCTGGTATCTGATCTTCTGCTACGCGCCGATCTTCGGCGTGATCATCGCCTTTAAGAACTACACCGTCGCGCCCGGGCGCAACTTCCTCTACAGCCTGTTTGTAAACAGCCCCTACACCGGATTTGCCAATTTCCGCTTCCTGTTCAAATCCAGCTTCTTCAACGTAATGCTTCGCAACACGCTGGTTTACAACATCATCTTCATCATCCTTGGCGTGGTGATCCCGGTCACGCTTGCCATCATGATCAACCAGCTCTACTCCAAGCGCCTTGCAAAGGTCTGCCAGACCATGATGTTTTTGCCCCACTTTTTGAGCTGGGTCGTCATCGGTTACTTTGTCTACGCGTTCCTGGCGACAGACGCGGGCCTTTTCAACCGCGTGTTCGTATCGCTTGGCATCGGCGAACCCAAGCATCAATGGTACGGCGACGTGCCGTTCTGGCGCTGGTTCCTGGTGTTTTTGAACCAGTGGAAGGGCATGGGCTACGGCATGGTCGTGTACCTTGCCTCCATCAGCGGCATCGACGCGGAGCTCTATGAGGCCGCGCTGATCGACGGCGCAAGCAAATGGAAGCAGACCAAGTACATCACGATCCCCCTGCTTCGCCCCATCATGAGCATCATGCTGATTTTGGCAGTGGGCAACATCTTCCGAAGCGATTTCGGCCTTTTCTACCAGGCCACCCGAAACGACGGGCGACTGACCGACGTCACCATGACCATCGACGTGTACGTGTTCAAGGCCCTACTGGTCAACCCCAACATCAACCTTTCCTCCTCGGCCTCCCTGCTTCAGAGCGTGTGCGGATGCGTGATGATCGTGCTTTCCAACCTCGCCGTGAAGCGCATCGACCCCGAGGCCGGATTGTTCTAAATCAGGAAGAAAGGAGCTAACAGCCATGTCTGTCACCACAAAGCCCATTGCGACCCGCAAGAAAAAGCACTCCGACGCGGTGCTCAAATATACCCGCGTATCTCCCGCGACAAACGTCGCCTTCAGCGCGGTGTTCATCATATTGGCGCTGCTCTGCTTTCTGCCCGCGCTGCTTGTAGCGATCGTGTCCCTTTCCAGCGAGCAAAGCGTAGTTACGAAGGGTTACAGCTACATCCCCATGGCCTGGAGCGTGAACAGCTACGCCTATCTGCTCAGGCAGGGCTCCTACATCGGGCACGCCTTTTTTAACTCGCTGGGCGTGACGGTGGTGGGCACCTGCATCGGCCTTGTGCTGTGCTCCACCATGGGCTATGCTCTAAGCCGCCCCAATTACCGCTTCCGCGGCTTCTTTACCTGGTTTATCTTCATCCCCATGCTGTTCAGCGGCGGCCTTGTGGCAAGCTACATGATAAACGCCCAGGTGCTGGGGCTGAAAAACACCTACTGGGCGCTGATTTTGCCGATCTGCTGCTCCAGCTTCTACATCATCGTGATGCGCACCTTCTTTCAGACGACGGTGCCGGACGCGATCATCGAATCGGCCAAGATCGACGGCGCAAGGCAGATCAGGATCTTTGTACAGATCGTTTTGCCCATCTCCCTGCCCGCCATCGCCACGATCGGCCTGTTCTACACCTTCGCCTACTGGAACGACTGGATGATGGCCAAGTACTACCTGGACAGCAACCATCAAAGCCTCTTTCCCATGCAGTACGTGCTGATCTCCCTTGAAAACAACATCGACTTTCTCACCCGCAACCCCCAGGCTACCGCGCCGGGCGAAGCCAACAACCTGCCAAGCGAGACCGTTCGCATGGCGATGGTCATGGTGAGCGTGCTGCCCATAGCCTGCTCGTACCCCTTCTTCCAGCGTTACTTCATAAGCGGTCTTACAATCGGCGCTGTGAAGGGCTAAAAACGATTTAGACGGCCTGTCCGTTTAAATATAACAAAACAGGAGGAAAACCTCAATGAAGAAACTCATCTCCATGATTTTGGCGTTGGTTCTGGTTCTCGGCTGCGCAAGCGTCGTAAGCGCCGAGGGCGAGATCACCAAGATCACCTGGGCCATGGGCTGCAGCTCCACCGCCCCCACCGACAACGCCCAGTTCCTCGAGTGGTACAACAAGTACCTGGGCGAGAAGATCGGCGTAGAACTCGACATGCAGTACTTCACCAACGATCAGCTGCAGCTTGCCATCAACGCCGGTGAACTTTTCGACATCTACTTCACCTGCTCCTGGTACAACAACACCAACCAGTGCATCTCCAAGAAGCTGTTCCTGGGCCTGACCCAGGAGGAGATCGCGGAGCTCGCCCCCGGCCTGTACAACGCCATGTCTAAGGAAGTCTGGGATCTGGCTGAGAGCGCCGACGGCAAGATCTACGCCATCCCCAACAAGAAGGACTACGCCGCTGAGAACTTCATCACCTACCCCGCCGACATCGCCGCGGAGCTGGGCTTTGAGATTCCCGCCAAGGTCGAAGACTGGAGCGAGCTGACTGAGTTCCTCGAGGCCTGGAAAGAGACCCTGCCCGAAGGCGAATACCCCGTGCTCGTTGGCGGCAACCCCGCCGGCATGGAGTCCTCCTTCGACTTCATCGACCGCACCGCTATGATCGGCTGCGTCTACGGCACCACCACCGTTGAGACCTGCTTCGACGATCCCGATGTCATGGAGCGCTATCGCACCATGTACGACTGGATGCAGAAGGGCCTCGTCAATCCCGACGCCGCTCAGCTGTCTGAAAGCGCCATCGACTCCAAGAAGCCCCACATCGGCTTTGCTCAGGCCTGGGACTCCTATGACGGCTACACCATCTCCAACGGCTACACCACCTACATGACCCGCTACGCCGGCCCCATGCTGTCTGTTGACTCCGTGCAGGGCTCCATGAACGCCATCTCCGCAGCCCTCGCCGAGAACGAGGAGAAGCTTGAAAAGGTTCTTGCCCTGTTCGAGCTGCTGCACACCGACAGGTACGCCGCCGACTGCCTGCGCTACGGCATTGAAGGCGTACACTGGAACTACGTCACCGAAGGCCCCTGCGCCGGCGCCGTGCTTCGCACCCAGGAGGGCAGCGACAACTACAGCTGCTGGGCGTTCGCGCAGCCGATGTACTTCTTCACCAGCCTGCCCGTAAGCGCAGCGCAGGTGGAAGCTGGCATCGCCCCCGCGTTTGACCAGTATGACATCTACTACAAGACCGTTGAGGAAGAGGCTGTTCCCAGCGCCATGGGCGGCTTCAAGTGGGATTCTTCCGCCTTCACCGATCAGCTTGCTGAGATCAGCGCCATCAAGGAAAGCTACTACACCAGCTTTGCTTCCGGTACTGTTCTGATCGACGACATCTACGATGAGTTCATCGAGAAGATGAATGCCGCCGGCCTGCAGGATATGATCGAAGACGCGCAGCGTCAGCTCGACGAGTACCTGGCCAACAACTAAAGCTTAGCGCTTTACGGCAAGCCCTCCCCTTCCCGGGGAGGGCGTTTTATATGGGGCTACAGCTCCTCGTTCAAAATGAATCGAAGATTCATTTTGAACGGTTGGTTATGTTGTCCGCATGGGCTATTCTGTCAAAACGTCAATCTGCAGGCGGATGTGCAACAGGAATACAGTTTTTGCTGAAATCTCTGCGGAGATTTCCAGGCGCAAGGCGTGTTGCCTCAAATTTTCAATTTGAGCCAACACGTTCCGCAGAGCGGAATCGATTTGCCAAAGGCAAATCGACCTCA
>CADBNW010000206.1 GCA_902796025.1 uncultured Eubacteriales bacterium | reverse complement strand
CCGGATACTGGCGCGCATTTGCGCGCAGAAGGTCGATGATAGGCATGGTATAACTTCCTTTCAAACAAATGTAACGCCCTCCCGCATATAGCGCGAGAGGGCGGACAATCCGCGGTACCACCTCTGTTCACTGCTTAAAGCAGTCTCAGGGAGCAGGCAGAAAAGCGCGCCGGGAACGGAGAGGCCGCGCCCTTTGGCTTTTTCTGCTGTTCGGCACTGTAACGGGTGCGCCCGTCTGAGCCTACTTGCGTTTTCAGCCCGCCGCTCACGGGATGTATTCGCACTGTGCGCCTTTGCCGCCTCGCACTGCCCGGCGGCTCTCTTAAAAAGACCCTCACAGCCTACTTGTTCCCGCTCATCGCGTTTACGTGTGCATTTTAACACTTTAATGGGTAAAAGTCAAGGGGGCGGAGAAAAGATTGCGTGTAAACAATTTATAATCCCGTCCGGGCTGACCGAAACGTCTGGACAATCAAAATCTTACACATTTATTACACATATTAAGTACCGAAGTCGGTTTTTTGCGCAATTGTAAGACTCTACAAACGATTCTTTGAAACCAATATATATTTGTGTAATGACTTTGCGATATAATTTCCAATATATGCGATAATTGCTAAGATTTCAATACGTTTTGGAGTGTGCCACATGACGGTATATCGCGGCGAAGCCAGAGATCCCGGGCGGGACAAGCGCACGGGCCGGCGCAGCAGGACAGTCGGCGGGATGAGCACGAAGACCCTGGCGACGGGGCTTTTGCTGCTGATCGTGCTGTGCGCGCTGGCGGTACACACCATGATCGAAAGCGCTCAGGTGACCCGGGCAAGCAGCCAGCTTCGCGCCCAGGAGGAGCTGAACCGCAGGCTGAACGACAAGGTAAACAGCGCCGCGTTTGAATTAAAGCGCGAAACGAGCCTCGAGGTGCTTTCAGTAAAGGCCAGAACGACCCTTGGCATGCGCCCGGATCTGTACGCCGGCACGATCATCGTCCCGGACCGGCAGCCGTAGCGCAGGGAATGAAAAGATAAATCTTCTATATAAAGTCAACCGCAGGGGAGGCGCTTCGCAGAAAGCGCCTCCCTGTTCTTTACTGCCACCTTGCCAGCTTACGAAATAACCAACACCCCCGGGGTGGCCTGGAGGGGCCGCTGCCCCTCCGGATTTCAATCCGCAGGGGCAGCTTTGCCGCCCCGAGGACAGCGATTTTTGTGGAGGGAGCGAAGCGTAGCGAAGACGACCGGAGCAAATAATCGCTACCTCTCAGTTTTTGCGCCCGGAAACTTCCGCAGAAGTTTCAGCAAAAACTGCAATCCTATCGCCCCCGCGATCAAGTCCTGGCGTTTCGACCAAAGCCTCCACCCACGCTCTCTATAAACCAACCGATTGAAATGAATCTCCGATTCATTTCAATCGCCCCATTTCTTATCTTTTCTTAACTTCCCCGGCGCTAAGGCAAAAAGCTGTGGCAAAAAAAGGAAAAAAGTATTATAATAGCGCTATCGGAGGTTAGTGAAAATGAACGACAAACGGCGCATCCTGCTTGCGGACGACGATCCCGACATCCGCGAGGTGGGAAAAATATTGCTGGAAAACGAAGGCTATGAGGTGGTGGAGGCCAAAGACGGCCTTGAAGCCGTGGAAAAGGCTGCCCCGGACATCGATTTGTATATCCTGGACGTGATGATGCCGGGCAAAAGCGGCTATCAGGCCTGCCGGGAGATCCGCGAAAAGAGCCAGGCTCCCATTTTGTTTTTGACCGCCCGCACCCAGGATCAGGACAAGACCATGGGCTTTTCCGCGGGCGCGGACGACTACCTGGCAAAGCCCTTCTCCTACACGGAGTTCACCGCCCGGGTCAAGGCGCTGCTTCGGCGCTATTACGTCTATAAAGGAAAGCAGGAGGAGCGGCAGGGGGACGTTTTGTACGTGCGCGACCTTGAGATCGACCCTTTGAACTGCGAGGTCAAGCGAAACGGCGAGAGCATCGCGCTTACGGACATCGAGTTTCGCATCCTTCTTACCCTTGCAAGCGACAGAAGAAAGGTGTTTTCCGCGCAGGAATTGTACGAGACCATCTGGCAGGAGCCGTATTTTTACGCAAGCAACAACACCGTGATGGTGCACATCCGAAACCTTCGGCGAAAGCTGGAGGTGGATCCCAACGATCCCAGGTACATAAAGACCGTGTGGGGAAAGGGGTATCGCATTGGCTGAGTCCGCAAGGCGGCGAAAGCTGGGCGCGCTTTTGCTATTGTACGCGGTGGCGGCCTTCGCCGCGGGGGCGCTTATGCTCTTTGGCGCGCGGACGCTTGGGGTGTACGTGATCGAAAGGGCTGTGTACACCCCAAAGCGCGTCCTAAAAATGGAAAAGGCGCTGTTCAACGAGTTTATCGGCTGGATGAACGACCAGGGGATCAGCGACTTTGCGGATGCCGACGCGATCCAGCCCTGGTTTACGGGGCGGCGGCACCTGATCATTTCCGTCTATAACGGCGGCTACATCTTCGACGGCAGCGAAAACGCTACGCTCGTGTATTCGGACGTAAAGGATGCGGCGGCCACCTTCGAGCTTTTGCAAAGGGAATATACCGACTACTGGTACACCTGCCCGGTCACCGTGCGGGGGGATTTTCTGCGCACGAAGGTGGTGCGCGTGATGTACTTTCCGATGTACGAAGCGGAGCGCTATGTAAGCTACGCATCTCTTGCGCTTGGCTTTTTGTGCTTTGCGGCGACGCTGCTGGGGCTGGTTGGCCGCATCACCCGCTATATCGCGCTTTTGACAAACGAGCTGGGCGTGATGGCGGGGGGCGAGCTTGGCCATCCCATGACCGTAAAGGGGCAGGACGAGCTTACGCTGCTTGCCGAAAACATGGAGCAAATGCGCCTTTCCTTTATCGAAAGGCTGAAGCGGGAGGAGGAGATGAAGCGCGCCTCCCAAAGCCTGCTTACGGATATGTCCCACGACATTAGGACGCCGCTCACCGCCCTGATCGGCTACCTCGACATCTTGGAGCAAAGCGAGCGCTTGAGCCCCGAGGACAGGCAGCGCTACCTTACCGCCGCGCACCGGCGCGCCTGGCAGATCAAGGAAATGACGGACGATCTGTTTGAGTACGCGCTGGTCTACGCAAACCCGGACGCCGCGCTTGTGACCCAGCGCCTGGACGGGCTTACCCTGATGGCGCAACTGTGGGACGAAACCGCCTTTTCGCTTGAGAGCGAGGGTTTTATCTGCGAGTGCCGCCAGGCGGGCGAAAACGCGCCTGTCGACGCAAACGTTAAGCTCTTAAAGCGCGTGTTTGACAACATCGCCTCAAACGCCAGAAAGTACGCGGACAGGGAAAAGCCCATCGTGGCCGAGTACGGCGCGCGGGACGGCGCGTTTTGGCTTACGGTGACAAACGCCGTTTCCCCGCAGCCGAGCGTAGGCGAAAGCAGCGGCATAGGCCTTAAGAGCTGCGAAAAGATCGCCGCCCTGCACGGGGGAAGCTTTTCCCATACCCAGGAGGGGGAGCGCTTTATCATCCGCTTTTCCCTGCCCGTCTCTGCGGCGGGGGAGCCTGAGCAGCCCCAAACATCGGCTGACGATGCGGATCCGTCCCTGGACTGATCCGCATTTTACAAGCGTTTAATTGTAACAAGGCATCGTCCGGGGTATAATTGAAGGGAAAGGAAGGATGTCGCCTTGCAAAACGAAACTTCGCGGCTGATCACGATCCCAAACATTCTCACCCTCATCAGGATCTTTCTGGTGCCGGTGTTCGTGATAACCTATTACGAGTATCCGGACGCGCGCTATATCTCCATGTGCGTGTTCATCCTGGCCTCGCTCACCGACGGGGTGGACGGATACCTTGCAAGAAGGCTGAATCAGATCACAAGCTTTGGAAAGCTGTGCGATCCGCTGGCGGACAAGCTGATGATCGTAAGCATGATGTTCTGCCTTGGGCGCACGGGGCTGCTTGCCCCGCAAAAGCCCGCGTGGCTGAACTCCGTCGTGTTGTACGCGGTGCTGACCAAGGAAATATTGATGGTGCTTGGCGGGCTGTTCATGCTGAAAAAGGGCTTTGTGGTGCACTCCAACATCTTTGGAAAGATCGCTACCGCTGCCTTCTGCCTGGCGATCGTTTTGGTCTTCCCAACAAACGGCACCCTGCCCTGGCACGGGGTCGGGCGGTTGCAGCTGATCGGCAGGTGGCTTATGCTTGCTGCGACGCTTTCCACGTTCGTTGCGTTTGTCGTGTACCTGTTTGACAGCGCCGCAAAGCTCAGGGGCAAAAAGCCCGCAAACGCGTAAGGCACGCGCAGCGTTAAAATATAGAAACTGAATTGACCTTGCGGCGCAGGGTTGGTATAATCAATTCAACTCCGGCGAGAAAGAGGAGTAGGCGGTACATACCCGCACAGAGAGGGCGCTCACAGGCTGAAAGGCGCCCGGGGACAGGCCGCTGAAGGTCGCTTTTGAGGAGGCGGGGCGAAATAAATGAGCTCCGCCCGGGCACGCCCGTTACAGCGGCAAGAGCACAAATATTGGTGGTACCGCGGCTCCGTCCGCCCAATAGTACCAGCGATTTTTTTATTTATAAATACATCCGCCCGCGCGGCGTGAAAGGAAGCGGAATATGGAAAACAAGCCCGGCTTTGAGATGGCGAAGGTGTATTCGCCAAGGGACATGGAGGACCGCATCTACAAAATGTGGGAAGGCTCCGGCGCGTTCAAGCCCAAAATGATCAAGGGCAAAAAGCCCTTTACCATCGTTATGCCCCCGCCCAACATCACGGGCCAATTGCACGTGGGACACGCCCTTGACGAAATGCCCCAGGACGTGCTGATCCGCTATCACCGCATGAAGGGCGACCCCACTCTGTGGGTGCCGGGCACCGACCACGCCGCCATCGCCACCGAGGTAAAGGTGGTGGAGGCGCTGAAAAAAGAGGGCCTCACCAAGCAGGACCTGGGGCGCGAGGGCTTTTTGGCCCGCGTCTGGGACTGGAAAAAGGAGTACGGCGGCAGGATCGTAAAGCAGCTTCGAAAGCTCGGCGTAAGCTGCGACTGGTCCAGGGAGCGCTTTACCATGGACGAGGGCCTGAGCCGCGCCGTGCGCGAGACCTTCGTGCGCCTGTATGAAAAGAACCTCATCTATCAGGGCTGGCGCATGATCAACTGGTGCCCCCGCTGCGAAACGTCTATCTCCGACGCGGAGGTGGAGTACGAGGAGCAAAACGGCTCCTTCTGGCATCTGCTCTATCCCGTAAAGGAGACGGGCGAAATGCTGGAGCTTGCGACCACCCGCCCGGAGACGATGCTTGGCGATACGGCTGTCGCCATCAACGCCGAGGACGAGCGCTATAAGCACCTGCACGGCTGCCACGTGATCCTGCCCCTCATCAATAAGGAGATCCCGATCGTGTGCGACGAGCACGCGGATATGACCAAGGGCACGGGCGTTGTAAAGATCACCCCCGCGCACGACCCCAACGACTACGAGGTGGGCAAGCGGCACGATCTGCCGATGGTGCGCGTGTTCACCTACGACGGACACATGACCGGCGCTGCCGAGGCCGCGGAAAACGCGCGCCTGATCGCAGAAGGCCGCGCCACGAAGGACGAGCCTGTGGTGCTGGACTGCGGAAAATACGCCGGCATGACCACCATGGAGGCAAGAAAAGCGATCGTTAAGGACCTTGAGGCCCTTGGGCTGCTAAAGAAAGTGGAGCCCCTCACCCACGAGGTCGGCACCTGCTACCGCTGCCACAGCACGATCGAGCCCATGGTGTCCAAGCAGTGGTTCGTGAAGATGGCGCCCCTTGCAAAGCCCGCGGCGGACGCTGCAAGAAGCGGCGAGCTTCGCTTTGTGCCCGAGCGCTTTGAAAAGACCTTCCTAAACTGGATGGACAACACCCGCGACTGGTGCATAAGCCGCCAATTGTGGTGGGGTCACAGGATCCCCGCGTTCTACTGCGACGCCTGCGGCAAGGTGCACGTGACCCGCGAGGACATAAGCGTATGTCCCGACTGCGGCGCAGCTGTTCGCCAGGACGAGGACGTGCTTGATACCTGGTTCTCCTCCGCCCTTTGGCCGTTTTCCACCCTGGGCTGGCCGGAGGAAACCGAGGACTACAAGTATTTCTATCCCAACAGCGTTTTGTCCTGCGGCTACGACATCATCTTTTTCTGGCTGGCCCGCATGGTGTTCAGCGGCATCGAGCAAACCGGCAAGTGCCCCTTCCCCGTGGCGCTGATGCACGGCCTCGTGCGCGACGGACAGGGCAGAAAGATGTCCAAGTCCCTCGGCAACGGCATCGATCCGCTGGAGGTCATCGAGCAGTACGGCGCGGACGCGCTGAGATTCTCGCTGGAGATCGGCGTAGCCCCCGGCGCGGACGTGCGTTTGAGCCTTGAAAAGGTGGAGACCTACCGCAATTTCGCAAACAAGATCTGGAACGCCAGCCGCTTTGCGCTGATGAATCTGGAGGGCTTTGAGCCAAAAGGCGTGCCCGCTGCTGACAAGCTTGCGCTTAGCGACAAGTGGATCCTAAAGCGCTTTAACGACATCGTGCGCACACTCACCGACAACATGGAGCAGTTCGACCTTGGCATGGGCGCGTACAACCTGTACGACTTCATCTGGTCCTACTTCTGCGACTGGTACATCGAGATGGCAAAGCACGAGCTGAACGGCGACGACCCCGAGGCCAAACGCGCCACGCAGGAAACGCTGGTGTACGTGCTGACGGGGCTGCTCAAGCTCCTGCACCCCTACATGCCCTTTATCACGGAGGAGCTGTACTCCTACATGCCGGGGCACGAGGGCATGCTGATCAACGCCTCCTGGCCTGAGGCCAGGCCGGAATACGACTTTGACCAGGACGCCGCGCGCATGGACGCGGTGATGGACGTCATCCGCGCCGCCAGAAACCTGCGCGCCGAGATGAAGGTAAACGCCTCCAAGCGCGCGACCCTCATCCTGAAGCCCGCTGCCGGCATGGAGGAGACCTTCCAAAAGGCGGAGGGCTACCTGTACCGCCTGGCCGCGGCCAGTAGCGTGGAGTACCTGGACGCGGGCGTGCCCAATCCCGAAAAATCCGCCTCCGCCGTGACCAGCGGCACCCAGATGTTCATCCCCATGGGAGAGCTGGTGGACGTGGACAAGGAGCTGAGCCGCCTTGGCAAGGAGCTGGAGGCGACCCTTTCCGAGATCAAGCGGGGTGAGGGCAAGCTGGCAAATCCGGGCTTCGTCTCCAAGGCCCCCGCGCAGCTCGTGGAGCAGGAAAAGCAAAAGATCGAGAAAAACAAAGAGCACGCTGAAACGCTCAGAGCGCGCATCAGCGAGCTGGAAGGGCTTAAATAAAACGCAATGAAGCTAACGCAGCAGGGCTCCGGGGAGGTCTACATCGACCGGGGCATGTACCGTCAGGCGCTGTCGGTCGCTTGGCCGGCGGCGCTTGAGGGGGCGCTGCTTTCCATCATCGGCACCGTGGATACCGTAATGGTAAAGCAGGTGCACCCCTACGCCATCGCGTCGGTAAGTCTTACCAGCCAGCCGCGGCTGATCTTGCTCATTTTGGCGCAAAGCCTGTGCGTGGGCACCACCGCGCTGGTAGCCAGAAGGCGCGGCGAGGACGACCGAAAGGGCGCAAACGACGCGCTGTCTTTGAGCATGCTGCTGGTGACGGTCGTGGGCGTCATGATCACGCTGATCGGGCACTTTCTGGCGGAGCCCATCATCCGCCTGCAGGGCGGGGACGCGGACACCACCGTGATGGCGGCCACGTACTTAAAGACCGTGTCGCTGGGCTTTATCTTCAACTGCTGGAACCTGTGCCTGTGCGCGGGGCTACGCGCAACGGGCAATACCCGCATCACCATGGTCACCAACATGACGGCAAACATCGTGAACGTGGCGATGAACTACTGCCTGATCGGCGGGCACTTCGGCTTTCCGGCCCTTGGCGTAAAGGGCGCGGCGCTTGCCACCGCGATCGGCGGCATGGTGGCGTCATTGATCAGCTTTTGGCAGGTGCTGCGGCCGGATGGGTATTTGAGGCTTCGGGTAAAGGTCCGGGGCTTCCAAAAGCGCACGGTGACAGGACTATTGAAGGTGGGGCTATCCTCCATGGCGGAAAGCGCGTTTTTGCGCATCGGCTTTGCGATCAACAGCCGCATCATCGCAGACATAAACGCAGACGCCCTAACCTCTAACACCATCATAAGCCAGGTAACGTCTTTGTCCTTCAGCCTTGGCGACGGCGTGGCCACGGCGGGCGCGACGCTCACCGGCATCTCGCTTGGCGAAAGGCGCAAGGACAAGGCGCGGGGCTACGCGAAGGTGTGCATGCGCATGGGCTACATCATAAGCGCCGTGCTGATCGTGGG
>CADBNW010000205.1 GCA_902796025.1 uncultured Eubacteriales bacterium | reverse complement strand
CTATGTATCGTGCACTCATTAAAACAGCTGAGATCAAACAGAATATTGCGCCAATACCTTTGTTATTCATAAATTCACCTCCATAAAACCCGATTTGTTTTGGTCGTTATACTATTGTTGACCGACGTAGTCAATTACCTTGCAGTTGAGGCAGAAGGAGGCGCTTCCTTACGAAGTGCCTCCTTCTTGCGACTATTTCTTTTTGATGGGGTTAGTAGGGCTCGAACCTATGACCTTCACGATGTCAACGTGACGCTCTAACCAACTGAGCTATAACCCCAAAGCATTATTAATGATACAGCATGACACAAAAAATGTCAAGGTGTATAACATAATTTAACGCGAGGGATCTGCAAAGCAGCAAAGCGCCCGCATAGGCAGAGGCGTCAGGCCATTTACTCCTCCACGTAGCTCAGCAAAACGTCGATATACGCCTGCAGGGTCTGTGCGTCCAGCATGCCCACCTGACCGCCAAGCAGCGTGCCGTCCGGGGCCACGATCACGGTGACCGGGATGGAATTGATGCCGTAGGTCATGAGGCTGTTGGCGTTGGGATCGAGCATGGACGGGAAGCTGTAGCCGTTTTCCAGCAGGAAGGAAGCGACGGTCGCAGCATAGTCCTGATCGCTGTCCACGCTGATCATGAGGAAGTTGATGCGGTCGCCGTAGGTGGCGTAGGCCTCGTCAAAATGCGGCAGCTCCGCGCGGCAGGGCGGACACCAGGTGGCCCAGATGTTCATGAGGATGGGCTTGCCGAGATAGTCTGTGAAATAGTGCTCGCCCAGCTCGTCCGAAAAGCTGAAATCCGGGGCGGCCACAGGCTCCTCCTCTGCCCAGGCGCACGCGCCCGCAAAAAGGCAAAGGCTCAGAAGCAGCGTCAAAGCGCATGTAAGCAGATGTTTCATGGGGGTTCCTCCAGTTAAGTCGATGGGGAGCGCAGGGGGAAAGCGCGGTAAACGCGCCAGGCAGGGGCCTTCCGGGTTATTTTGCGCAGGCAAAGCGCGCTTTTCCTGAAAAATACCGTGCGACCCGGCTCAAATCGAAGTGATTCGAGCCGGGTCGGCGGCGCATTTCTTTTGCACTTATTTCTTTTCGACCGCGTCCTTCATGGCCTTGCCGGGCTTGAAGGCGGGAGCCTTCTTCGCGGGCACCTTGATGGGCTGCTTGGTTTGCAGGTTGATGGCGGTGCGGGCGCTGCGGGTGCGGGTCTCGAAGGTGCCGAAGCCGGGCAGGATCACTTTGCCTTCCTTCACGATGCCCTCGATGATGGCGTCCAGCGTGGCGTTCACGGCGGCATGCGCCTCAGCCTTGGTAAGCTCCGCCCTTGCGGATACGATCTCGATCAGTTCAGTCTTGGTCATGTGCGTTGTTCCTTTCGGGTTATTAGCCTGAACGGCTTAGTCTTTTTCAGCAAACAGGAATTCCTGCATGGCGGCGGTGTTGGCCGCGTTGTCCACCAGGTGTCCCTGTGCGCCTGCTACCATGTCGTAGGGGTTTTGCGCCTCAAGCGGGAAGACCTTCGTATCCACGTGCTCGAAGATGTCCACGCCCTGGCGGCTGGCGAGGTACGCGACGTTGATCAGCGCGCGGGTGATGCCCTCGATGTCCTCGTCGCTTAAGTTATTGTAGGACATTTCGAAGATGGGGGCCATCTGCAGGCGCAAAAAGTGCATATCCTCGTCGGTAATGTGGTCGAGGTTGATGGCGGTGCGGCCCGCTACGTCCTCGGGATAGCCGGTGGCGTCGGTGTAGAGGGCAAGCTTCTGGCCGATGGTCTTGGCCACGGAGTTGAACAGGCTTGCGATGACCTCCACCTCGCGCTCGCAGCAGTTATAGACGGAATCGTACTGCAGCCAGCCAAAGCCCACGGCCTGCAGGCCGTTCAGGTGGGTCTCGGGGCCGTAGTCGTTCAAGTAGTACTCGTCCGCAAGCAGCTCCACCACGACCTGGCTGAGCAGGCCGGAATCCGCCTGCTTCTGGATGCTCTGCTTTTTGGAAGCCACCATGCCGTTCAGGGCGTTGCGCTCCGCGCGGCTGATGTCGACGGTGACGCCGCCGTAGGAGTCGACGAGGCTGGCCAGGTTCAGATAGTTCAGGGACATGAACAGGTCGATGTCCAGGGCGAAGTTCTGCTTGAAGACCTTCAGGGTCTCTTCGGGCCCGTTGTTGCGGTAGGGCATGTCCAGCTTCTGGGGAAGATCGTAGCCCTCGTAGTCCACAAAGGTGTCCCAGGTGAAAACGCCAAGGCGGATGATGCCCTTTTCGGGATTCATAGCGACCACCATCAGGGTGTTGCCCGCGTTGCCGCCGGAGTTGTTCATGCCCTCGTTGCACACGAGCAGGAAGTTGACCCAGTGATCGGCTTCCTCCGCGCTGGCGCTGAGGCCTGCAAGCAGGCACAGCGCCAGCACGAGGGCCAGCAGTTTGGAAAGCGCCGGATGAATACGGCCAGAAAGAGTTTTCATTGCAGTTGCCTCCTCTTTTCCGCGCTCACGCTCAGTCGCCCAGCAGCATGCGGTTCTGGTCGTAACGGCTGGTGATGACCAGATTGCCCTGCTCATCGTAATAGCCGTTCCAGCCCGCGACGCCGTTTTGGTTGTTGGTGAGCTTGTTGAAGCGGTCCACGTAGCGCTCGCTGATCAGGCGGCCTTCGCTGTCGTAGCTGCGTTCCACGCCCGCGTAGCCCTCGGGGCCTTCCACTGCGATATGGCTGTCGTCATAGTAGGTTTCCCATACGCAGTTGCCCGCTTCGTCGTTTTCGTACTCCAGTATGGCGTAGCCCGCGTCGATGGTCAGGGGCTGGCCATTTTGATCGATGTAGGTGATCACGCGCACGCGCGTCACGGGGTAGTACAGCATGGTGTAGCCCCATGCGCCGTTTTTGGCGGCGGTGGGAACGCCCTGCGCGTCCATGTAGTACATGAAGTACTTCTCTACCCTGCTGGAGTTGGACAGGTCGTAATCGTACACGGTGGTGGCAAAGCCCTCGTCGTTGGTGGCGGGGTTGCCGTCGGCGTCAAGGCTCGTCTCGCTTTCGAGATTGTTGTAGGAGTTGTACACGCGCTTTACGCCGTAGACGCCGTTTACCATGGTGCCGTTGCCCTCGCCGTCAAAGAATCTGACAAGGGAGATCTGGTTGCGGCTGGTGTACTCGCGCTGCACGGCGGCGCACTTTTCCTCGCCCTGGGCGGGATCGCCGTTTATGTCGAAGTACTTGTCTTCGATGGCGCGGTCGTAGTGGTCGTAGGTTCTTACGCTGCCGGCCAGCTCGCCTTCCTCGGTCACGGTCTCGTTGGTGACACGCATGACGTAAGTGCGGTTTTCGTCGTCCTCGCTGAGCAGCTCGCGGCGGCTGTAGCCGGCGGCGATGGCCGCGGGCTTACCGTCCTCGCCCAGGTAATACTCCTCGGCGATCAGGCCGCTATCGGCGTAGGTGATGAAGTGGGAAGCGTAGCCCTCCCGGTTGTTTGCGGGATCGTCGTTCTCGTCCAGATACTCTTCGCTGAGCAGGCGGCCTTCGCTGTCGAAGTCCTTAAGGACGCTGGTGTAGCGCGCGTCGTCCGGGGCGATGCCAAGCTGCTCGGTGTTTAAGTACCTTTCGCTTACGCGGTTGCCCAGGTCGTCGTAGTCGTACTGCACGACAGCAAAGTTTCTGGTGGTGTTGGTGAGGTTGTTCTCGGTATCGTAGTAGGCTTCCTCCACCACGTTGCCCAGCTCGTTGTAGGCGGTGGTCTTTTTGGCGTAGCCCTGAGTCAGAGCGCGCAGGTTGCCCGCCTTGTCGTAGTAGCTGACGGAGGTCTCGCGGCCAGCCAGATCGTAGGTGTAGCGCACCTCGGCGTACTGGTTCTGGAAGGAGACGGGCTGTCCGCTGCCGTCAAAGTACTTGATGGAGAGCGCCTTGCCGTCCTTGTCCACCTGGCGCACCAGGTAGGAATAGCGGCCGGAGTTGTGGATCGCGGGATTGCCCTGCACGTTGTACAGGTGCTCCTCCACGCAGTTGTTGCGGGCGTCGAAGGTGTAGGCGATCTCGGCGTAGCCGTAGGAGCACCAGGTGAGCTGCCCGTTTTTGCCGTAGTAGCTTTGGCGGATAACGTTATTGCTGTTGTCGTACTGGTAGCCCATGGCGGCGTAGCCGGAAGACAGGGCAACGGGCATGCCGTCCGCATCCAGGAACTCGCGCCTGGTCACGCGGCGGCGATCGTCCCAGGTATTGCGCTGCATGGCGTAGCCCATGCTGTTGGCAACGGGCCTATCGTCGGTGCTTAAGTACGTTTCGGTAAGGATCAGGCCGTTTTTGTCTACGGTGCGCGCAACAGCGCTGTAGCCCGCGCCGATGTAGGTGCGGTTGTAGGCGTCGTCAAGATAAGTCAGACCGATCACGTACTGGTTTTCGTCGTACTGATAGTCGATGGCGGCGTAGCCGTCCTTGCACAGGGTCGGGCGGGAGGAGGGATCCACGAACGTGGTGCGCCACACCTTGCCCTGTACGCCATATTCGTAGACGATGCCGGCGTAGCCAGCGGAGATCGTGGTGGGCAGGCCCTTGGTGTCCAGATACATCTGGCTGGTCTGGCGGCCGGAGGCGTCGTAGGTGTAGGTGATCGCGGCGTAGCCCATCGCGGTCTCGACGGGCTGGAGGCCTGCGTTCAGATACTCGACGCGGGTCACCTGACCGGCGGCGTTGTAGCTTTGGCGGGTGACCGCGATGCGGTTGGTGAGGGAAGCGATGCGCTCGTCCTCGTCCAGGTACTGTTCGAGGGTGACGCGGTTATACTGGTCGTACTCCCTCTGCCATACGCTGAAGCCCTCGGGCACGCGGGTGAGCTTGTCGTTTTCGTCCAGGTAGCGCACCTGCAGGGTGTTGCCAGCGTTGTCGTAGACGTAGCCGATGGCGGAATAGCCCTTGCGCACGGTGATGCGCTGCATGGAGGCGTTCAGGTAGCTTTCCTGCACCATGCGGGAGCGGGAATCGTACTTGTATTCGATGGCGGCAAAGCCGTCCTCGTTCATCACGATGTCGCCGTTATAATAGTAGACGCTGCGCACGAGGTTATTGTTTTTGTCGTAGCTGTGCACGATGCGGTTGTAGCCGTCGGGCAGCAGGGTGGGCTGGCCTTCAAAGATGAACCACGCCTCCTCGGTGCAGTTGCCGCGGGAATCCCGCGCGTAGGTGATGTAGGAATAGGCGTTTTGCTGCAGGAGGTATTCCCCGTCCGCGCCAAAGTAGCCTACGCTGGTCAGGTTGCCCTGCGCGTCCCAGGTGTTTACCAGGCGGGCATAGCCGTCGCCGGTCACGATGAGCTCGCCGTCCGCGCCGAAGAACTCCTGGCTTAGGAGGTTGCCGTGCGCGTCGTAAGCGCTCACGCGCTTTGCAAAGCCGTGGTGGGAGAGCACCAGTTCGCCATCGATGCCGGTGTAGGTCTCGCTAAGGACGTTGCCAAGGTCGTCGTATTCGTACTCTACCTTCGCGTAGTCGCCGCGCAGCAGGTAGGGCGCGCCGGCTTCGTTAAAGTAGCTTTCGCTCAGGAGCCTGTCGCTGGAATCGAATACACGCCTTACCTCAGCGGCGCCTGCGGAAAGGCCGGTGAGCTCGCCGTCCGCGCCATAGTAGACCTCGCGCACGAGGTTGCCGCGCAGGTCGTACTCTCTTAAGAAGGAGGCATAGCCGTCGATGCTGGCAACGGCGTTGCCGGTGGCGTCAAAATAGGCCTCGGTCAGCTGGCGGCCGTCATTGTCCCAGCTGCGCTCCACCCTCTGGTATCCGGCAGGGATGGTCACGGGCTGAGAGGCCGCGTCGAAGTAAGAAGTGGAGGTATTGTTGCCCGCGTAGTCGTAGGTCATCTCAATGCGGGAGTAGCCGTCCGCCGCGTCAACAGGCTTGCGGTCAGCATCCAGATATTCGGTGCTGGTCAGAAGGCCGTTTGCGTCGTAGTTGTTTTTGACCACGGCATAGCCCTGGCGGTTGGTGATCAGGGAGCCGTCCGCGTCGTAGCGGGCTTCCTCCAGGATGCGGCCCGCCCAGTCCACGCTGCGCTCGAAGCGCGCGTAGCCGACGGAGGGAGGATTGACGCTTTGACCCTTTTCGTCAAAGTAGGCGCGCTGAAGCAGGGTGCCGGTCTTATGATACTTGAGCTCGTAGGAGGCGTAGCCGGTGGACAGCAGCACGGGCTGGCCGTCGGTGCCCAGGTACACCATTTTGCTGTTGAAGCCGGTGTATTCGTCGTACTCCATGCGGCGCGCGGCATAGCCCGCAGCAACCAGCGTGGGCTGATAATCGGCGTCGAAGTAGGCCTCGTACACCATGTTGTGGCTCTCGTCCCACTCGCGGCGGATGAGCGCGCTGCCGTTTACCATGACGGGCTCGCCCTCGGCATCAAAATACGCCAGGGTGACGATGTTGCCGTTTAGGTCGTACTCGTACTGCACGGAGGCGTAGCCGCCCGCGCGGCTCAGGGGAGTGCCGTCTTCAGTGTAGAATTTTTCGCCCGTCCTATGGCCGGCAAGGTCGTAGGTGTGCACCTGCACGGCGGAGGAGCCGCCAACGGCGATCAGATCGCCCTGGGCGTCAAGGTTTGCCTCCCACAGAAGGCTGCCGTTTCCGTTGTACTCGCGAAGCAGGGTCGCGTAGCCATAGCGGGTCAGACTGGGGCGGTCGTTTTTGTTGTAATAGCGCGCGGAGGTTTGCAGATAGTTGCGGTCGTAGCCGTACTCCACGCGGTACGCGCCGGAGGAAATGGAGGTGTCGGGATCGCCGTTGGCGTCCAAATAGCGCTCCTCGGCGAGGATGTTTTTGTGGGGGCCTTCCCAGACCATCGCGCGGGCATAGGTGCCGAACGTGCTCTCGCAGGGATCGCCGTTTTCGTCGAAGTAGGCTTCGTAGGTCGCCGGGTCGTCGGCCTCGGTGCCCTCGTACTGGAACTCGATCCAGGCAAACTGGCGCTCATCGTTGCGGGTGGGCTTCCACTGGTCGTCCATGTAGGTCGTGCGCACGACCTGGCCGTTGCCGTTGAACTCGTTTACGTAGCCCGCATAGCCCGCCTTGCGCTCGATGAGCTCAAGATCGGTGCCGTAGTCCTTTTCAAAGACCACCTGATCCAGGTACAGCGTCCACAGCTCGTGGCCGTCCTGATCGCGGGTCAGGTAATCGCGGTACTTGTACTCCACGCGGGCAAAGCCGTCTTTGTTCATGGTGTACTCGTCCACGGTATCATAATAGGTGATGCGATAGTTCCAGGGGGCGTTTGGCGCGTCGTCGTACTCGTACTCCGCCATGGAGATGGCGTCCAGGGTCATGGTGCGCTCGCCGTCCGCGCCGAAATAGGTTTCATAGTGGACGCGGGTGGAGCCCTCGTAGTACTCGTAGGTGACCTTCGCATATCCGCCAAGGAGCTTGATGAGCTTGTTGTCGATGCCGTAATAATCGGTTTCGACGACGCGGTTTAGCTCGTCATAGCTGTGCTCTACGGCAAAATAGCCGCCGCTTGCCAGGATGGGCTCGCCGTCCACGTCGTAGTACTCGGTCCTCAGGAGGTTTGCCTTTTCGTCGTAGGTATTGACCTGCCTGTGCCAGCGGCCGGCGCCAAGCGCCGCGTTGCCGCTTACGGAGTAGATCTCCTGGGAGGTCATGAGGGTGTAGCTTTCGACAGACTGCTCCTCTTCGCTGCCGGCGAGGTTTGCCTTGCTGGTATAAGCGGTGACGACGGTGGCGCCGCCCTCCGCGCCCGCAAGGGGCATGCCGTCGCTGTCCAGGTAGCGCTTGGTGACGGTGTAGGTCGCTTTATCGAGCTTAGCCTCGTACAGCACCTGGGCAAAGCCGCCCGTGGGGCGGACCAGATTGCCGTCGGCGTCAAAATACTCGGTGGAGAGGATCTGCACGCCGTCCCAGGTATCCCGGCGGTAGCTGTAGGAGCCGGGCATTTTTGCGCGGCTGCCGTCGCTTGCATAGCGGTCCTCGCAGGCGATGTGCATTGCGCCCGTGGGATCGGTGTAATAGAGGTATTCCGCCCAGGCGTAGCCGGCGTCGATGTCCACCGCTTCGTCATTCAGGCCAAAATAGGCTTCCTTCAGCAGATTGCCGCGATCGTCCCATTCATACTGGGCGCGGTAATAGCCGCGTGCGTTCAGGGCGGGCTGACCTTCGAGATCGTGCACTGTCTCGCCGATCAGATTGCCGTCATTGTCCCATTCAAGCGCAGCCTGCGTGAACGTGGGCAAGGCGAGTGCGTCGTCCTGCTGCGCCAGCGCGCCGACGGACGCCGCCAGTATCACCAGCAGCAGCGCCAATCCAAGCGTTCTGAGCGTCTTCATAGTTTTAACCCTCCTCCTCGCTGACTTTATCCTGATTTGTATCCTTGGTTTCGGTCTCTTCGCCCTTGACGCGGGCGCGGGTGTCGTATTTATGGTAGTATCCGTGATAGTATTTGCGGCTGTAGTAGCTGCTTTGGCTGAGCTTTTCGCCGTAGAAGACAAAGCCCAGTACGTTCATGCCCGTCATTTCGGCAGAGCGCAGCGCGTGGCTGATCTCCCTGTGGTCGGAGAAGAACTGGCGCACCACGAACAGGCAGCCCGCTACCTCACTGGAGAGCACCAGCGGGTCGGAAACGATGTTGATGGGCGGGGCGTCCAGAAGGATAAGATCGTAATGCTGGCTGAGCTCCTTGAGCAGTTGCTTCATCTGCGGGGAATCCAGAAGCTCCGCGGGGTTCGGGGGGAGCTGGCCGGCCGGCATGATGTCCATGTCTCCGCGCTTGCTTACGACGATGGAATCGCGCCAGGAGCAATTGCCTGCAAGCACATTTGAAAGGCCGGGGAGCTTTCTGCTGTAGCGGAAGATGTCCCTTTGGCAGGCCCTGCGCATGTCGGCGTCGATCAGCATGACCTTTTTGCCGCTCATGGCAACGGAGATGGCGAGGTTCGACGTGATGGTGGATTTGCCTTCGCCTGCGATGGCGCTGGTCACGATGACCACGTTGTTGGGCTTTCCGACCAGGGTGTATAGCAGGTTCATGCGCAGCTTTGCGTAGCTTTCAAAGGCCTCCATGGGGCTTTTGTCGCTGAGCAGGAAGGCGTCCGCGCCCTCGACCTCCTTCTTTTTGCGCTTGATGGAGGCAAGCACCGGGGGCTCGTAGCTGTCGGTCAGGTCCTTGACGTCGGTGATCTTGCGGTTCAAAAGGAACAAAAGCGCAAGCACCGCGGCCGCCAGCACGCCGCCGGCAAGCGCCCCGGTCATGGCCCTTCTGCGGATGTTCTGGGGATTTGGCGCGAGAGGAAGGTTTGGGCTGTCCACGATCTCGATGTCGCCCACGTGCACGACGCTTTTGATGGCGGCAGGCGCTTCCTCCATGACCGCGCGGCAGATGTCAAGCGAGCGCTGGGCGTCGGTGGTGGTGACGCTGATGCGCACAACGCCCGTATCCTGCACGGAGGACATGGAGATCGTGCCCGCGAGGTAGGAAAGCGGGAGCGCCTGGTAGTCCGGATTCGTCTTTAAAAGGCGCTCGGCCACCTTGCCCATGACGCTTTCGCTTTTGACCACGACGGAGTAGGTCTCGATCAGTTGGGCCGCGGCGTACAAATCACCCGTGGTGGCGTACTGGTAATTTACCAGGTTGGGATTTCCGTTTACCATGTACATCGTGCCGGAGGCCGTGTACGTATCGACCGCGCGGCGGGACGCTTGCCAGTACATCCCCGCAAAGCCGATGGCGGCGCACAGAATCACCAGCCATATGCGTTTGAGCACATACAGCGCAAGCTTCATCAGGTCTATCTGCCCGGTCTTTTTCATGCGGCTAAACCCACTCCCCTATCGCATAAAGGTAGCATCTGAACATTCTTCCCTTTATAATCCATTTTAACTAATATATTGTAGCACTTCGTCGCAAGTCTGTCAAATTCAAACCCGTCGATAATTGTTATATCACAGCAATAAAATGGTCATTTTACATACTTTACAAATATTGTTATCAAATATATAACAATTAGCCGCAGGCACCGGGCCTGCGGCAAGAGCGACACTTATGTTTTACTCCTCTATTTTCAGCGCGGCGACCATGTCGATACGGCGGTTTTTGCAGGCCACCATGAGGCCGACGATCAGGGAAACGCCAAAGGTCAACAGGATGCTTACGATGTAGGTGACGGGGCCGATGACGAGCTTCATTTCATACTCCGCGGCAAGCGCGTGGAGCAGATAGGACAAAACGCCCCAGCCTGCGGGAAGGCCAAGCAGGATGCCGATGAGCGTGAGCCATAGATTTTGGCCGATCAGGAGCCTTGCGATCTTTTTATCCTTAAAGCCAAGCACCTTGAGGGTCGCCATTTCGCGGTAGCGCTCGGTATAGCTCATAACGCCAAGGTTATACAAAACCACCACGCCAAGCACCACGGCGGCCACGACCAAAAGGAAGATCATGGTGTTCATCAGCGCCATGAAGGTTTCAAAGGAGTCCATGATGGCCTGCTTGGTCTGGGTGTTTAAGATGTATTCGTTTGGCGCGATGTCGGTAAGATCCGTAAAGATCTGGCTTACGGTATAGTCAAGGCCGATGCTGTCTGCGTAAGTAGCGCTCATCGTGACGCTTTCGCTCATGGAGCTAAGCACCCCGGCCACTGTTACAGTGTAGGTTTTATCCGTGCCGTAGGGTGAAAAGCGCAGGCTGTCTCCCGGCCTTAGGCCAAAGTCCCGGGCGATGCGCATGCAGACGTACGCGCCGTCGTCAGAAAGCTGCGTAAACTTCATGTCCTCGTTTGGAAACAGGACCTTGCCGCGCGTGACCGAATACACGTCCAGCTCAAAGCCCCGGTCGCCGATCTGCACGCTGGAGGAGGCGCACCAGTCGCCTTCCATTTCGTCCGCCAGCGCCTGCGCCTGAAGGTTCGTTACGTGCTCGGTGTCCAGGTTCACCCGGGTCTTGTAGTTTATGGCCTGGTCGAAAAAGCTGTCCACAAAGAAGTCCGCCGTGTCCTTCATGCCAAGGCCGCCGACGAGCAGCACCATGCAGCCCACGACGCCCAGAAGCGTCATCAGCGACCTGGATTTGTGGCGCAGGCAGTCCCGAAGGTTCCACTTTACGCCAAAGCCCAGGCGCTTGAAGAATCTGGTTTCTTCTATTTTAAGATGCTTCATGCGCTTTGGCGTATAGGGGCGAAGGGCGTCGGCGGCGCTGCCCCTTAGCATCTGCCTTACGGAGAGGAAGCCGATCAGCGTCAAAAACGCGATGATGGCCATAATCACGATCCAGCAAAATGTGGGCGCGTACAGACGCCAGGAGGGCATGTCGATGTAGGTGGCCATGGCGCCGCCCGGATTCATGATATACCAGCCCAGGACATAGCCAAGGCCCGTGCCCAGCGCCGAGCCGATCAGGCCGATCATCAGCGCGTAGCAGGTGTAGTGGCGCATGATGCGCGCGTCCCGAAAGCCCAGGGCCTTGAGCGTGCCGATCTGCGTTTTTTCGCTGGCTGTGATGCGGTGCATGGTGGTTACCATCGTAAGCACCGCGATGCCCAAAAACAGCACCGGCAGGATGGAGCCCATGGTGATGCCCTCCTGGATCTCGCCCTGCGCCTCCGCCCAGGAGATGGTCTCGTCCTTGGACAGCACGAGCCAGGTACTGCCAAGCGCCGCGTCCGCCGCCGCCACAAAGGCGGGCTTGTCCAAATCGCTCAAAACGTTTATCTGATAGTAGAGGGAATCGCCGACCAGCCCCCGAAACAGCGCAGGGATCGCCTGCTTCAGCATCACCGGGGACATGTAGGCGTAGCCGTAGGAGCTGTAGTCCGGCATGAGCTGCGTTTCGTCCGGAAGGCAGATGAGGTATTCGCTGGATTTTACAAGACCTTTGACCCTGCCGGTCACGCTTAAGGTTTTGTAGCTCAAGGTCAGCTGATCTCCAAGCTTTATGCCGTTGACCTCGGCGTATTTGTTGCTCAGCCACAGGCCGTCCGGGTCCTCGGGGTCGTACTCCTGACCCGCCATAAGGAGGATGCCGGAGACGTTCATGTTTTCGCTGACGGTCAGGGACAGTACGTCCGTTTCCCCCTTGACCACGGTGTTTATGGCAAGGTAGCGCGTTGCGTCCTTTACGCCCGGGATCGCAAGCACCTTTTGAAGGTTCTGGGCGCTGAAGCCGGATTCGGAGTAGATCCGGTAGTCCGCAAAGTGCGTGGCCTCGTAGATCTCATTCGTATTTCGCGAAAGGCTGTACCACTCCACGTTGAAGCCCAGAAACACGCCCACGCCCAGCGCGATCATGATCACCATCGAAATAAACTGCGCCTTGTAGCGCCACAGGGTCCTAAGCAGCTTTTTGAGCAGCATCACCAATCCACCTCTTCCACGCTCAGGGGATTCTGCTGCTCTTCACAGGAAATGACCCTGCCGTTTTTTACCCGCACGATCACGTCGGCCATGCGGGCGATGTTCTGGTTGTGGGTGACGATGATGATGGTCTTGCCCATGTCCCGCGCCATGGAGAGCAAAAGCCGCAGCACCACGACGCCGGTCTCGCTGTCCAGCGCGCCGGTGGGCTCGTCGCACAAAAGGATCTTTGGATTTTTGACCAGTGCGCGGGCGATAGAGACGCGCTGCTGCTCACCGCCGGAGAGCTCCGAGGGGAAGTTGTGGATGTGGTCGTAGAGCCCTACGGCCTTTAGCATGTCGTGGCTGCTCAGGGGGTTTGGGGAGATCTCCTTGACCAGCGCCACGTTTTCGATCACGGTTAGGGTCGGGATCAGATTGTAGCTTTGAAACACAAAGCCCACGTTTGAGGCGCGATAGGCCGCAAGCTCGTTTGGCGTAAGGCGCGAAATGTCCCTGCCGTCCACGGTGATCGTGCCCTCTGTGGGGCTGTCAAGCCCGCCAAGCAGGTTCAAAAGCGTACTCTTCCCCGCGCCGCTTGGCCCAAGCACCACGATGAACCTGCCCTCCTCAAGCTTCAGGTCAACGTGATCCAGCGCGCGCTGCTGGTGCTCGCCGTTTGTATAGACCCTCGATACGTCCTTGAATTCCACAATCGCCATTGTACTGGCCTCCGAACTTAAATTATTAGCCTTTGCTAACATTATTATAGTAAGCCATAGCTAACATGTCAACCGGGTTTGGAAACTTAACCCATGAGCGCGCCTCTCCCCCGCCGCGCAGGCGGCTTTGAGCACATTTTTCTCCGCTTTAACAAAAGCTCCTTGCGCGGCAGAGGTTTTTGTGATATGTTTAGTTTGTGGCAGTATGCATGGCTGCCAATAGCGGAGGTCAATGGATGAAACGGATCATAGCAATTCTTCTGAGCGCGATCCTGCTTTTTGCCCTGTGCGGCTGCGGCCGGCGGGAGCAGACGGCAGAAAAAACCGGGCTGCAGGTCGTGTGCTCGCTGTTTCCCGTGTACAGCTTTGCGCGCAGCATCGCGGGCGAATACGCCCAGGTGTCGCTGTTGCTTCCTCCGGGCATGGACAGCCACGATTACGAGCCCTCCGCGGGGGACATGGCGGCCAGCGACAAGGCGGATCTGTTCATCTATACTGACGATCAGCTGGAGACCTGGATCAGCGTTTTGCGCGGCGGCTTCAGCCATGTAAAGCTCGTTCGCTGCGCCGAGGGCATCGACCTTGAGGCCCTGAACGAGGAGTGGGAAAAAACGGGCGAAAACCACACCGAGGCCGAAGGGCATCACAGCAGCCACGAGCACAAATACGACGCCCACATCTGGCTGGATCCCACTTTGGCCATCAAAATGTGCGAAAACATCCGTGACGCGCTATCTGAGGCGGATAAAGCGCACAGCGAGCAGTATGCTGTAAGCTGCAAATCGCTTTGCGACGAAATAAGGCAGTTGGATACGGACTTTCAGGCGCTGTTTTCCGCACACCCGGACGCGGTGCTGTACTTTGGCGGCAAATTTGCCTACAGCCATTTTCTCAGGCATTACGGCGTAAAGTACGATTCCGCCTACGACGACTGCTCCGACGAGGGCGAGCCCGGGCTCGGCGCGGTGGTGCGCATCATCAACGCCATGAAGGCCGGGGGCGGAAAAGTCATCTTTACAGACGAACTGTCAAGCGGCCAGATCGCTTCTGAGATCGCGCGGGAGACCGGCGCGGAGGTTCGGCTGTTCCACACCTGCCACAGCGTTTCGGCGGAGGAAAGCGGCAAAACCTACCTGGACATCATGCGCCAGAACCTGCAAGTGATCGGGGAGGCGCTTGGGAAATAAGATGGATAAGGATACACTGATCAGCATCAAGGACGTATCCATGAACTACGGCGCGGGGCGGCAGGACGCCATCGAGCACGTAAGCGTGGATGTGCGGCGCGGAGAGATCTTAGCGCTGGTGGGCTCAAACGGCTCCGGCAAGAGCACGCTGATGAAGGGCATGCTTCGCCTTATGCCCTTTACCTGCGGGGAGATGGAGCGCAAAAAGGGGCTGCGCATCGCCTACATGGCGCAGATGCACACGGTGGTGCGGGACTTTCCCGCCACCGTCCGGGAGGCAGTGCTTTCCGGCACGCGGCAGGGGCGCTTTTCCCCCTTCTATACAAAGCAGCAAAAGCGCGCGGCGGAGGAGGCCATGCGCCTGACCGACGTAAGCGAGCTTCAGGGCACCTACATCGGGGCGCTCAGCGGCGGACAGATGCAAAGGGTGCTTTTGGCGCGCTGCCTTGCGGGCGAGCCGGAGCTTTTGGTATTGGACGAGCCCGCCTCGGCCCTCGACCACGCCTCCGCGCACGCGCTGCAAAAGCTGTTTGTCAATCTGCGCGACGAAAAACAGGTGACCAGCGTGATCTCCACCCACGACTGGCACTTTGTGCGCGAGCACGCCGACCGCGTGCTGGTATTGAACCACAGCGTGGAATATCTGGGCGACATCCACGGCTGGAACGGCAAGGAGGACGAGCATACATGCCATCACTGACGCTTTGGGACATCATTTCAAGTCCCGTGACTCTGCGGGCCTACGCGGTGGGCGCGCTGGTGTCGCTGTGCCTTGCGGTGATGGGCGTGATCCTGGTATTGAAGCGCTACGCAATGATCGGCCACGGGCTGGGCGAGATCGGCTTTGCCTCCACCGCCCTTGCGGCGCTGATCGGCCTGCAGGGCTATTCGCTCGTGATCTCCATCCCCCTTGTGTGCCTGACCAGCATCCTCATCATGTACTTTGACCGCAAAAGCAACATGGGCGGAGATGTGTTCATCGGCATCTTCTCTACGACGGCCCTGGCCGTTGGCGTGATCCTTGGGCGCTTTTCCAGCGGCTACAGTGTGGAAAGCGGGCTGTTTGGCTCGATCCTTGGCGTAAGCCGGGGCTATATGATCAGCGTGATCGTGCTGTGCGCGCTGATCCTTGCGTGCTTTGCGCTTTTGTACACGCGTCTGTTTTCCGTGACCTTCGACGAAACCTACGCAAGGGCCACCGAGGTGCGCACGGACCTTATGCAGTTTATCATTTCGCTTCTGACGTCCGTGGCGGTGGTGCTGGGGATGCGGGTGCTTGGCGCGATGATGATCTCAAGCTTTATCATCTTTCCCGCCCTGACCGCAAGGCGAGTGGCCGCGTCCTTTAAGGGCATGATCCTTGCTTCGGCCCTAAGCGCCTTTATCAGCTTTACCGCGGGCATGGGCCTTAGCATTTTAAGCCAGCTTGGCGCTCATCCCCTGCCCGTTGGCGCGTGCGTGGTGCTGTGCAGTCTGGTGCTTATGCTGCTTAGCATGGCCCTTCCGCAAAGGACGCGCAAGCGCCAGTAAGCCCCGTTTTTCAAAAGCCACGATCGGAGGAAGACCCATCCATGTCCACCCCATTCAAATTTGAGCTGCTCCACATCTGCAAGCAGACCGGCGCGCGGCGGGGACGGCTGCACACCCCGCACGGGATCATCGAAACGCCCGTCTACATGCCCGTGGGAACGCAGGCCACGGTAAAGACCGTTTCGCCCGAGGAATTGAAGGCGCTGAATGCCCAGATCATCCTGTCCAACACCTACCACCTGCACCTTCGCCCGGGCGAGGAGCTTGTGAAGGAGGCGGGCGGGCTGCACGCCTTTATGAACTGGGACAGGCCCATCCTGACCGACAGCGGCGGCTTTCAGGTGTTTTCGCTGGCGGGCCTTCGCAAAATCACGGAGGAGGGCGTGACGTTTGCCTCCCACCTGGACGGCTCGAAGCACTTTTTCAGCCCCGAGGTGTCGGTGGGCATACAGGAAAAGCTGGGCAGCGACATCGCGATGCAGTTTGACGTGTGCAGCGCCT
>CADBNW010000204.1 GCA_902796025.1 uncultured Eubacteriales bacterium | reverse complement strand
GTTCTACGATCCCCGCCATCCCTACACCTGGGCGCTTCTGTCCTCCATGCCCGACCTTGAAACCAAGGAGAAGCTGGAGGCCATCCCCGGCACGCCTCCGGACATGATCATTCCTCCGGTGGGCGACGCGTTTGCCGCGCGCAACCGCTACGCCATGCAGATCGACTTCGAGCAGCAGCCCCCGGTCTTCCCGATCACCGATACCCATTGGGCGGCGACGTGGCTATTGCATCCCGACGCCCCCAAGGTTGAACTGCCGGCCATCGTGACCGAGCGCATCGAGCGCATGCAAAAGGAGCAGGCCGCAAGAGAGGCCGCCCAGACGAAAGGAGGCGCCCAGGCATGAAGCATTTGAAACGTACCGCTACGGCGCTGCGCATCCTTGGCTGGGTGCTGATCGCTATCGCCGCGGCGATGACCATTTACGTACTGGCCAACGATTCCAAGGCGCTCAAGTCGATGAAGACCGGCCTGAAGAACTACGAGGTGGAGGGCATCGGCGCCTTTGAACGCGTGGTGTTTGACAACCGCTATTTCAGCGCCCTGAATAAGGCGGCGGATACCAAGACCCAGGTGGAAACGCTCCGGGTAAACGCCGTCAGGCCCTACTTTGACATTTGGGAAAAGCGCCTCTGGCAGGGCGAGCAGGCCGCCGTCGATCGCTACATTGGCGAGGTCTATACCTCGCTTGAAAGCGACTTTGACGCCCAGGCGTATCTGGACTTCTACAGCCAGCTGGAAAGCGGCGAAGAAAGCCGCCTGATCAAGGAAGCGGTGGAGTATCTGGATACCATTTCCAAGCCCGCGGGCGGCAAAGGCGGCAAGGGCGGAAAGCTTGCAAAGCTTACGGCGGCCTCTGTCGAGGACGACGTAAAGGCCGTGTATGAGGCCCTCGTCCAGGAGCACGGCGAGGAAGCCGGCGAATATCTGGAGTATCTCGAAACGCTGGTAGCGATGATCCGAGCGGACATCGAAAACGGCGCAAGCATCACCGACGCCAAGGCGTATGCCAGGGACCTCGATTACGACAAGTACCTTGCGGCGCTAAGCGAGGTAAAGAAGCAGGAGCGCGAGCAGACGGAGGACCTTCGCGATACCTTCGCAAAGGCCTGTGAAAGCGCTCTGGCCGGCGATAAGGGCGCGCTCAAGGCGTTTTATGAAGCGCAGTACGCCGCGGTCCAGCAAAGAAATACCGACGGCACCGAGATCACCAAGGACGTGTTTGTGCAGGTCGCCGGTGAACTTTTGAACGATCCCGAATTTGACGGCTCCGTCAACACCCTGATGAAGACCCTGCGCACCCGTCAGATCGAGCGCGACAACGGAAACGTCGACGCGAAGATGGTCGCCTATTCCAAGCTCGTCATCGAGATCTCAGACCGCAGCAACAGCGTCAGCATCACGCGGGTTTTGTGGTTCATGGCATCCCACTTCATTTTGTGGTGGGTGCTCGGCATCGCACTGGTGATCTGCGCGGGACAGCTGGACAGGCTGGTCACCCGCATCACCATAAAGCGCCTGGACAAGGCAGGCATCGAGGAGGATGACGACGTCCTTCTGCGCGTGGATCACTTAAAGCAATACTTCCGCAGCGGCGACTTTATCAACAAGGCTGTGGACGACGTAAGCTTCTACATCAAAAAGGGCGAGGTCTTCGGTCTGGTGGGCGAATCCGGCTGCGGCAAGACCACCACGGGCAGAACGATTATCAACCTTTACGATCCCACTGAGGGCGACGTTTACTTCCAGGGTCTGCGCATCTCCTCCACGCAAAACGGCCTGCCGGTTCTGAAAAAGAGCCTGAAAAACGAGTATGAGGCCGAGGTCGAGGCCCGCGAGGTTGCCCTGAAGGAGCAGATTTCCGCCGATCCCTCCGCAAAGGATCGCCTGACCCGGGAATTCAAGGCCTGGAAGAAGGAGCGCAAAGCCGCGCTTGCAAAGCGCATTTCCGAGGCCAAGAGCCGCGCGCTGGAGTCCTCTGCTGAAAAGAGCAAGTGCGTTGAGAAGTACCGCGAAAAGCGCAAGGCGGAGCTTACGGCCAAGTACGAAGCCGATATGAAGAACCTTACCGGCGCCGAGGCCGAGGCGCGCAAGGCCAGATACGAGATCGACATGAAGGTCGCTGCCAAGGACAACATCATGACCAAGATGCAGATGATCTTCCAGGATCCCGTGGGCTCCATCAATCCCCGCATGACCGTGCGCGAGATCATCGCTGAGGGTCTCAAGATCCGCGGCATCAAGGACGAAAAGTACATCGACGAAAAGGTCTACGAAATGCTGGATCTGGTGGGTCTGGTGCGCGAGCACGCCTCCCGCTACCCGCACGAGTTTTCCGGCGGACAGAAGCAGCGCGTGGGCATCGCAAGGGCCATCGTGCTGGAGCCCGATCTGATCATCGCAGACGAGCCCATCAGCGCGCTGGACGTGTCCATTCAGGCGCAGGTCATCAACCTTCTGAACGACTTAAGAGAAAAGATGGGCCTTACCATCATGTTCATCGCCCACAACCTCTCCGTGGTCAAGTACTTCTCCGACCGCATCGGCGTTATGTACTACGGCCATCTGGTGGAGCTGACCACTTCGGACGAGCTGTTTGCCCATCCGCTGCATCCGTACACCAAGTCGCTTCTGAGCGCGATCCCCTATCCGGATCCGCATCACGAGAAGTACAGAAAGCGCATCGTGTACGAGCCTGCGAAGGTGCACGACTATTCCGTGGACAAGCCCACTCTGCGGGAGATCAGACCCGGCCACTTCATCCGCTGCAACAACGCGGAGTTTGAGGCCTACAAAAAGGAGCTTGGGATTTGAAGCGGCAGATACGGCTGCCATTGACGATCGGCGCGGGGATACTCATCTCCGCGCTGGTTGCATGGCGGCAGGGTGCGTTTACAGCGGGCAGCGCGCAGGCGGTCTACAGGGCGCTGTGCGACGCGTTTTTTGTCCCCGGCGCGCTGCTGTGCGGCCTTGGCGCGCTGGTGTTTGTGGCCAATGGGGGGATCTTCGACATTTTCTCCTACGGCTTTAGGAGCCTTAAGCTGTTGTTTACGCCCTTTGGCAAGGACCGGCAGCAGCATTACTTTGAGTATAAGCAGATGAAGGCGGAAAAGCGCCAAAAGCCCAGATACTACGCCCTGAAGGTGGGGCTGGTGTTCCTGGCGCTTGCAGGAATCTGTCTTCTGCTTTTTGAAAGAGCGGGATAAGGGCGCCTTATAAGCCGTACCCGCAAGAATCCATCACAAGGACAGAACTATGCCAAAGCTCTACATCGTCGCTACGCCCATCGGCAACCTGCAGGATCTCAGTCCCCGCATGCGCGAGGCGCTGGAGACCTGCGATCTGGTGGCCGCCGAGGACACCCGCGTCACAATGAAGCTTCTTCAGGTGCTTGGCATCCACAAGCCCATGCTGTCCTGCCATCGTCACAACGAGGAGGATCGCGGCGATGCGCTGATCAGCCGGATGCTTGAGGAGGATCTGTGCGTGGCGCTCACCTGCGACGCGGGCACCCCCGGCATTTCCGACCCCGGCGAGGGCGTGGTGGCGCGCGCCTGGGAGGCGGGCATCGAG
>CADBNW010000203.1 GCA_902796025.1 uncultured Eubacteriales bacterium | reverse complement strand
TGCGCCCCCGCCGTTGTTTATATGGGACGCCCTGTCGGCAGCGGAGGCGGGGTGTTTCGTATGATTTGGTTCTTCATGTTTTCTTCAGGAACCAGGAGCGCTGCTTTTGCGTCTATAGGACATGACCGATGAAATTCGGGGCGGCAGTTGCAATCATTAAATCCATGTGTTATAATTTACATATGCATTCGGTTGCGGATATTCTCTCCCCGGTTTTCATGGAAACAGCGAGCCAAAGGAAAAGAAGAAAAGGAGCGATCCCCATGAAGAAACTGACAGCCATGTTTTTGATCCTCGCCCTGGCGCTGGGCGCGCTGGCGGTTCCCGCGCTGGCCGATACGACCTTCAACGCCGGGGGCATCCAGGCCTATCCCCTTCGCTGCGAGCTCCATGACCGCGGCGGGAACGATGTGAGCCTCAGCGTGTACATGCGCGTGATCAACAACAGCGGGCATCCCGCCACCATCCTGATCAAGGATGCCAAGGTGGACGGCACCCCGATCTACGGCGCGGGCATCAGCGGCCTGGAGGTCAACGCCGATACCGGCAACAATTCCAACGAGTACTTCCTGTTCAAGCCCGAAAACGACACCGACGATGCCGCGGCCCGGGCGCTGCGCAACGCGGGCACCATCACCATGACGCTGCAGGCTTTCGACCGCGACTCCTACGACGACATCGTCGTGGATTCCTTCGAGATCAACATCCCTGCGCTGAGCGACTCGAGTGATTACGGCGGCGATATCGACGACGTTGACTTCGGCCACGGCGGCAGCTCCAATGTCTCCTATGCCCCGCCCTACACGCCCAAGTCCACCAACTACCAGACGCTGAAGCAGGGCAGCAAGGGCCAGGCCGTGCGCGACCTGCAGCAGCGACTGACGGACCTGGGCTACCTGAACGACAAGGTGGACGGTTCCTTCGGGCGGAACACCAACACGGCGGTGCGCTCCTTCTGCGACCAGCATGGCCTGCCCATCCGAAGCGAGGCCACGCCGGAGATGCAGCAACTGCTGTATTCCTCCAGCGCTCAGTACTACCAGGAGCCCTACATCCCGCTGGTGATCGGTGCGACCTATGACCTGGAGACGCCGCAGCAGACCGGTCTCAACAACTGTGGCATGATGAACATCCAGGTCGTCAACCGCTCCTCCACCCGTGGCATCCGGGGCTTTGTGCTGAGCTACTACCAGACGAACATGTATGGCGAAAGGGTCAACCTGCTCAATCCTGATTACGCCGCAGGCAGAGATCCGATCTATACCTTTGAGCAGGAGCAGATGAACTACGTCGAGCCCGCCCACTACAAAAACGCCATGACCTATTCCATTGAAAGATACTTCAACACCTACGCCGTGTATGTGGGTGTGAAGAAGATCGTTTTCGACGACGGCGAGGTGCGCGAGCTGTCTGACGACGAGATTGAGTACTTCGAGTGCGCGATCCAAAGATAAGCCGGAAACACGATGGACCCGTCGAAGGGGCCGCCTCAACGCGAGGCGGCCCCTTTTGACGCGATAAATGCGCTTTCTGTGCGCTTTTGGCGGTCATCCTGCAGCAAAGGGCCAAAATACAAAAAATAACATGACAAAGCGCAAAATTTAACACTCGATGCATAAAAGATGTAAGAAGCGGGCGGGATATTGTGGTATAATTCTTTGGTCTGACGGAATTTCGGAGCGGCTGACGCGCCTTATCCGCGCGTTTTCCGGGGTTCCTTCACATATTCACAGGGCTTTGAGCGTTACGCCAGACGGTCAAACCCGGGCGAGGGTTCGCAAGAGCCCCCGGTTTCGCCCCGGCGGGGCGAAACTGATGCTGCCCAATCTATGTACGGGCAATATCGCCGTTTTCAAAGCACAGCATAGAAGTTTTTTGGAGGTGCAAACAACACATGGCACGAATTGCTGGTGTCGACCTTCCCAGGGAGAAGCGCATAGAGATCGCCCTGACGTATATCTACGGCATTGGCCGCAACATCGCCGACGACATCATCGAGGCCACGGGCGTCAACCCCGATACCCGGGTGAAGGACCTGACCGAGGAGGATATCGGCAAGCTGCGCGACTACATTGACCACAACGTCAAGGTAGAGGGCGACCTGCGTCGCGAAGTTTCCATGAACATCAAG
>CADBNW010000202.1 GCA_902796025.1 uncultured Eubacteriales bacterium | reverse complement strand
GGGGGCGGTCGCGCAGCCGATGCCGCGCAGCGCGCCGGAATAGATCTGGTTAAAGCAGATGGTCACGTAAAAGGGCGTGATCACCATGACGAAATACCTTCCGTACTCCATGACCTCGGCGTCCTGCTGCCCGTCGATGAAGATGCTGAGCAGCGGCCTTGCAAAGACCATCGTGAGCGCGGACAGCGCTGCTGTGACGCCAAGCGACAACAGCAGCGCCTTTTTCACGCCCTCGCGGGCCCGCGCCTCAAGCTGAGCGCCCCAGCACTGGCCGACGAAGGTGGTGGAGGCCATGGCGATCGCCTGCAGAGGCACCACCAAAAACGCGTCCAGGCGGTTGTAAGCCGTCCAGGCTGCCATGCCGTTGGTCTTTAAGGAATTGATGTACGCCTGCACGAACACGTTTGAAAACGAGGTCACTGCGCTTTGGATCGCGGTGGGCAGGCCAAGGGCCAAAATGCGCCCCACGATGTCGCGGCTGGGCTTTAAGTGGCTGAAGCTGAAGCGGTAGGCCTTTTCGCTTCGCATGAGCACTACCAGCACCAGCACCGCGCTTATGGCCTCGGAGATGATCGTGGCATAGGCAACGCCGTCCACGCCCATGTGGAACGTCAGCACGAACAGCAGATCGAGCGCGGTGTTCACGATGGCCGTCAGGATCAAAAAGTACAAAGGACGGGTGGAATCGCCCACCGCGCGCAGGATGCCCGTGCCCATATTGTATATCAGCAGGCCGCTCACGCCCAGAAAATAGATGCGCAGGTAGATCAGCGCGTCCTCGACCACCTCGGGATCGGGATCGGTGAGCATCAGCAGCGGGCGCGCAAAAAAGTAGCCCGCCGCGGTGCCAAGCGCGCACAGGATAAAGCAGATCGCCATCGTGGTGTGCACCGCGCGCGAAAGCCGGTCGTCGTCGTGCGCGCCGTAGGCCTGCGAGATCACGACCGACGCGCCCGTGGAAAGGCCCGCGAAGGTGCCGACCACCGTGTTTATGATGCTGCTGTTGCAGCCCACCGCGGCCAGCGCCTGCTTGCTTACAAAGCGCCCCACCACCGCGGCGTCCACCGTGGCGTAGAGCTGCTGAAACAGCAGCCCCAGCATCATGGGCACAGAAAAGCCCAGCAGCTTCAGCCATATGTTTCCGCCGGTCATGTCGGTATCGGTCCTGAGCTTCATCCTGCGCCTCCCCTGCGTTGACGATAGCCCTTAATATACACCTTCCCTGTTATTTTGCAAGGGCAGTTCATAAAAAAACACAAACAAATAACCGGGAAGAAAGGCATCAGAGAGGAAGGGGATGAAAGCAGAAAAGGCGCTTTTGCCTAAGGGTTTTACCCTTCTTCCCCGCCCTCCCTGCGATACGAAACGTCCGTTTCCGCCCTCTCAAGAAAAGCTTTAGGATCGGACGCGGGGTCGATCCAGCTTTCCGCATCCGCGCGGGAAAGGATCAGCGGCATGCGATCGTGGATAAAGAAGATCTGCGGGGCAGCCTCGCGGGTCAATACCACAAAGCGGGGAAAGCCGCCCTCCATGCGATACAGGCCGCACAGCCAGATCAGGCCCTGTCCCTTCGGGCGCAGGGCGTATTTTTCCTGCGGGCGCAGGCGGCCCTTCACGTCCGGGGCGCGCCGCCACTCGAAATACCAGCTTGCGGGCAGGGCGCAGCGATGGCTGAGCCAGGCGTCCTTAAAGCTCGGCTTGCTGCCGGCCGTTTCGCTGCGGGCGTTGATCAGCAGATGGCCTGCGGGAGCGTTTTGCGCCTGCAGGGGCGAAGGCCTTTCAAAGCCCCAGCGCATCGGAAAGATGCGCGCCTCGCCCGCCCGGTTCGTGGCAAGGGCCGGGGCGATGCTGCCGGGGGCGATCTCGCCAAAGGCGGCGGGCACGTCTTCGGGAATGCGGCTAAGCAGGGGCGAACGGTTCATCCGCTCCACGAGCTCGCCGCTTTCCTCATCCTTTTCCAGCCAGTATCTTCCGCACATGATCGCTGTATCCTGATCCTCGTTCGTTTGAAGGGCGTTTTGCATTTTCAAAAGCGGGCCGTCAGTTAAGCTCCATCCGGGACAGGCTTTCCATAGCCCTTTCCATGATCGCCTCCGCGTCGGCCCCGCCAATGTCGAGCCCCGTCGCCTCTGCCTTTTGCACATTTTGGATGCCGTAGAAATTCTGCGCCAGGGCCTTTACGTAGCCAAAGCCAAACGCCTCCGGCACGAAAGCGCCGCCCGCGGTGGTCACGTAAAACAGGCGCTTTGCCCGGCAAAGCCCGATGGGCGCGCCCTCCGGCGTGTATTTGAAGGTGATGCCCACGACGTTGATCTGCTCCAGATACTGCTTGAGCGCCGCCGGGAAGGACAGATCCCAGTAGGGCGCGGCGATCACGATCGTGTCTGCCAAAGCAAACTGCCGCGCCAGGGCAAACATCGGGTCCTGAAGATCGCCCGCCAAAAGCAGCTGGTCGCGCCTTTTCAGGTACGCTTCGTTCAAAGCGGGAAAGGCGCAGGTCTCAAGGCGCAGTTCGGTAACGGATCCGCCCAGCTTTGAAAGCAGCTTTTCCGCCAAAAGCGCGGTGCGGGACGCCTTTCGCACGCAGGCGTTTATGTACAAGATCGATTCTGCCATCGCTTGGCGTTTCCCCCTCTCAAAGTCCTGTGTCGTTCTCAAAGGGCGTGTAGGCTTCCATGCCAAGGCTTTCAAAGCTGTGAGAGCCGTGATAGAGGCTAAGCGCCATGTCAAGCAGCGGAAACAGCATCACCGCGCCGGTGGCTTCGCCAAGCGCCATGTCCGCGTGCAGCACGGGTTCAAGCCCAAGCGCGCTCAATACGCGCTGCGCCGCGGGCTCCCGGCTTGCGTGGGAGGGCAGCATGTAGTCTTTTGCAGCGGGCAGGATGCGCCATGCGGCAAGCGCGGCGACTGCGGAAATGACCCCGTCGATCACCATCGTCACGCCGTATTTCGCGCCCCCCAAAAACGCCCCCGCCATGCCCGCGATCTCAAAGCCGCCGAGGCACGCCAGGGTCATGACGGGGTCGCTAAAAGCTTTAGCGTGCAGCAAAAGCGCCTTTTCCACGGCCTGCCGCTTTCGCAAAAGGCCCTCGTCGGACAGGCCGGAGCCCCGCCCCACGAAGAGAGACGGGCTTTCGCCAAGATACGCGCAGCCAAGCGCCGCGGCGGCGGTGGTGTTGCCGATGCCCAT
>CADBNW010000201.1 GCA_902796025.1 uncultured Eubacteriales bacterium | reverse complement strand
GATTTGCCTTAGGCAAATCGATTCCGCTTTGCGGAACGTGTTGGCTCAAATTGAAAATTTGAGGCAACACGCCTTGCGCCCGGAAATTTCCGCAGAAATTTCAGCAAAAACTGATTTCCTCTTGCCCATCCGCCTGTGGATCATCGTTTTGAGAAAATAGACTGTTCAGTCGATATAACCAGCCGTTCAAAATGAATCAAAGATTCATTTTGAGCGATAGGCTGTGCAACAGCCTCTTAATAGATCTCCGGCCCCTCGGCGATCCAGTGGTCATAGTAGGATACGCCGCGCCACTTGTTTTCAAGCAGCGCTCTGTGGGTGCTCTCCGGGGCGACCCATTCGTCGATGCGTCCAAGGCCGTAGGCGCGCCAATCCGTAAAGAAGCGGGTGACTTCGTTAGGATCCAGCTCGTTTTTCAGCATGGCCTTGTTCTTCAAACGCACCCAGCGCACGGACAGGCGGGCCTTGCCAACGCGCCACAGGCGCAGCGGATCGCCCTGGACGAGCTTTTCCGCTTCGTCCATGATGGCGTCGAGCTTATCCAGCATTTCCTCGGAATACAGGGGCGTATCGGTCTGGTCGTTAAAGCCCACGTGGATGTCGTCCCTTTCCGCCTTGTCGCAAAGGGTGTCGATGTACTGCCTTACGCACGCGCCCGCCGCGCCGTAGTAGTAGTCCGTAAACTCCCGGATGTGCTTTTCAACGTCGCAGTCCGCGTCCCAAAGGAGCTTGCTTAGGACGTAGGCACGCAGTTCGTTCAAGTCCACGCCGCCCTTTTTGCCGGAATTGCCCTGCTCGAACACGCCTTTTACGTTGTTGCGCACAAAGGCCTGCATGTTTGGCTTAAGCACCCGCCAGTTCGGGAAGGGCGCGGGATAATGTGCAAAGCAGGTGACATAGTCCCAGATGTAGAGGCGGTCGTGATAGCCGCCCCAATTTTTGAGGTCGGTGATAAAGGAGGAGCGCGTGCCGTCCGGCAGGATGACGCCGCGTTCGTCGTCGCATTTGTCGAAAGGGTGCGCAAAGCAGCATTCTATGGAGCAAAGGCGCACGCAGACATTGGGGCGCGGGCGGGTGATCCTGGGTACGGCTCTTGTGTACTGATAGGCCAGGGTATCGAAGATGACGTTTGGAAATTCGCCCTCCAGCGCCTGGGCGATCTTGTTTACAAATCGCAAAAGCGTGCCCGCGGCGCTGCCCTCTTCCCTGTCGATCGCCTGGCAGGCGGCGCACTGGCAGCCCTTGTGGATGTCGTTTTGCGAAACGGAGATGATGCGGCATTCGGGATGCTCGTTAAGGGCCTTGCGCACGCTTTCAAGGGCGATGGGAAAGATGTCGGGATTGCTCAGGCACAGCTGCGTGCGCCCGCCGTCCTTTATGCAGCGCGCGCCGTCATATTCGGCAAAATATTCCGGGTGCTCCTTGCCGTAAACGGAGGCGGGCACCATCCTGTCAAAGGTATGCACAAACCAGGCGTAGGACATGTGGCCGCCCATTTTTTCCGGGATCTGCGGAAAATTGCCGTTCAGGCGCGACTTGACCGCAAAGCGCGGATGCGTGGCAAAGTAGTGGTAGTTGTGATCCCTGAATTCCAGCTTCGGCACCTGCCTTATGTCAAGGTCCGGCAGGGTAAGATCGGTGTCGCAGGGGATCTTCTCGCACTCCGGGGTAAAAAAGCGGCAGCCCAGGCGCTCCAACAGCTCGTACACGCCGTAGATCACGCCGCGCTTTCCCCCGTCCACCAGCAGGCCCTCTCGAACGGTTTTTATCCTGAAGCCGTCTTCGCCAAGCGCGGGATCGGGATCGGTAAAGCGCCCGGCCGCGCGGCCAAGGAAGATCCCCTTCTGATCACAGGGCTCGCTTACGATCTCAAAAACCGCAGAGGTGATGAGATCGAGATAATCCCTTAGCTCCGTCGCGGCGTATTGATCCTGCTGCGTGGGCTGGGCAGGCAGAACGATCTTTACCAGGGCCTTTCGCTTTTCGGCAAGCTTTATGGGCATACGGTTTCCCCCTTTTCGTGCGTTCAGGAAGCCTTGATCCGATGAGGTGGATGGCTAAACAGACCTGGCCAGCTGCGCCGCCAAACAGATCAGGGTTCCCCTGCGCCTTGCTTTTTTCAGTAAAAGCATCATAGCACATTTGAGGGCGCTTGTCTATCGCAGGCGGCTTTTGAATATAATAAAAGGCACCCGGCGCTTTTGCCGGATGCCTTGGTTCATTGGAATTACAGCTCGTAGCCCATGCGGATGGCCTGCTTGTTCAGCTCCAGCAAGCTTTGCTTTCTTGCGGACACCACCTTGGCCAGGGTCTTATCGATGGTCTCCTGGGGGAACATGCCGGTTTCCTTCAGCATCTTGCCCATCACGATCATGTTGGCGAGGGTCGCAAAGCCAGCGTCCGAGGCCATCTTCGTCGCGGGGATCGCAAAGGCTTTGATGTCCGTGCGCTTTACCGCCCGCTCGATCAGGGAGCTGTCGTAAAACACCATGCCGCCCGGCACGATGGCGTCCTCGAACTTGTCCAGGGAGGGCAGGTTCATCGCGATCAGCACGTCAGGATAGTTTACAAGGGGGCTGCCGATGGGGTCGTCGGAGATGATGACCGCGCAGTTGGCCGTGCCGCCGCGCATCTCGGGGCCGTAGGAGGGAAGCCAGGTGACCTCCTTGTTTTCCAACAGGCCCTCGTAGGCAAGGAACTTGCCGGTGAACAGCACGCCCTGTCCGCCGAAGCCGGAGATCAGAATGTTGGTGGTCATTTGTTTTCCCCTCCCTCGGCGTATTTGTCCTTGTATACCCCAAGCGGATAGTAGGGTATCATGTTGTCCTCCAGCCAGGCAAGCGCCTTGTCCGGCGTAAGGCCCCAGTTGGTGGGACAGGTGGACAGCACCTCGATCAGCGAAAAGCCCTTGCCCTCCATCTGGTAGCGGAAGGCCTTTTTGATGGCCGCGCCCGCCGCGCGCACGTTCTTTACGTTGTTTACGGCAACGCGCTCAAGATACGTTGCGCCGGTAACGTTGCTGAGCAGTTCGCAAACGCGCACGGGATAGCCCACGCTTTCCACCTTTCTGCCGTAGGGAGAGGTCTGGGTGACCTGGCCGGGCAGGGTGGTGGGCGCCATCTGTCCGCCGGTCATGCCGTAGATGGCGTTGTTTACAAAGATGATGGTGATGTTTTCGCCTCTGGCTGCGGAATGCACGGTCTCGGCGGTGCCGATGGCGGCAAGGTCGCCGTCGCCCTGATAGGTAAATACGATATTGTTGGGATCGGCCCTCTTTACGCCGGTCGCTACTGCAGGGGCGCGGCCGTGGGCGGCCTCCACCATGTCGCAGTTAAAGTAGTTGTACGCAAATACCGAGCAGCCGACCGGCGCGATGCCGATGGTGCGGCCCTCGATGCCAAGCTCGTCGATCGCCTCGGCCACCAGGCGGTGCACGATGCCGTGGGTGCAGCCCGGGCAGTAATGCAGCTTTATGTCCGCCAGCGCATGCGGCTTTTCAAATACGACCATTATTCGTTACCTCCCGTTTTGTCGGCTTCCTCGATCTTCGCCAGCACCTCTTCGGGGGTGGGGATCATGCCGCCCGCACGGTTGCACAAAAGCACCGGCCTTGCGCAGCGAATGGCGAGCTCCACGTCTTCGATCATCTGGCCCATGCTGAGCTCGACGGATACGAAGGCTTTGGCGTGCTTTGCCGCGTCCTTTAAGACCTGCTTGGGGAAGGGCCACAGGGTGATAGGCCTGATGAGGCCGGCCTTGATGCCCTTTGCTCTTGCGGCGGCGATGGCGTTTCTGGCGACGCGCGCGGCAACACCGAAGGCGACCACGATCACGTCCGCGTCCTCAGTCATGTAGGAATCGTACATGACCTCGTTTTTCTCGATCTCGGCATAGCGCTCGTAGCGCTTGAAGTTCCACTGCTCCAGCTCCTCCGGAAGCAGGGACAGGGAGTTTACGATGTTGTGGGTGCGCTGGCCCTTTGTGCCGGTGACCGCCCAGCTCTTGTCGTACTGCTTTACCTCGCCCATGTCAAGGCTTACCGGCTCCATCATCTGGCCGATGGTGCCGTCTGCAAGGATCATGGTGGTCATGCGGTATTTGTCCGCAAGGTCGAAGCCCTTGAAAACGAGGCTTGCCATCTCCTGCACGGAGGCGGGAGCCAGCACCAGCATGTGGAAGTCGCCGTGTCCCGCGCCGCGGGTGGCGTGGAAGTAATCGGACTGGCTGGGCTGGATGCCGCCAAGGCCCGGGCCGCCGCGCTGAACGTTTATGACCAGCGCCGGCAGGTCGCAGCCTGCAAGGTAGCTTAGGCCCTCGCTCTTTAGGGAGATCCCGGGGCTGGAGGAGGAGGTGAGCACGCGCTTGCCAGCGGACGCCACGCCGATCACCATATTGATTGCCGCGATCTCGCTTTCCGCCTGCAGGAAGGTGCCGTCCACTTGAGGCATGCGCTTTGCAAGATACGCCGCGACCTCAGTCTGGGGAGTGATGGGATAGCCGAAGTAGTGTCGGCAGCCCGCCATGATGGCGGCCTCGGCCAGGGCTTCGTTTCCCTTCATAAGTACTTTATCGCCCATCGTTTCAGCCTACCTTTCTACCGTAATCACGCAGTCCGGGCACATCACGGCGCAGCTTGCGCAGCCGATGCACTTGTCCATTTCAACCACGTGCGCGGGGTGATGCCCCTGGGAGTTGAGCTTGCTTTCGTCAAGGCTTACGATCTTGCGCGGACAGGCGTTTACGCACAAGCCGCAGCCCTTGCAGCGCTCTTCCCTGAAAGTTACCTTTGCCAAAAACCTTCACCTCTTTAGTCTGAATATCGAGCTTGTTGTGTTTAGAATATCGCCCAGTCCGCTCTGAAATGCAGGCGGATGGGCAGAAGATCGGGGATGTCCTGCGTAAGGGACGCGATTTTGTCCTGGCTTACGCAGGTGCCGTAAAGCTTAAGGCCGCTAATCTCGCTTAGGCGCTTTGCCTTTTGAACGCCAAGGGCGATGTCCTCCGTTTGGGTGGCGCTTCCAAGGTTTGAATTGTTCAATATGCCCGTAAAGCGCATGGAGGACGCCTGCTCGATCTCCCCCATCACCTTGAGCGCCTGCTCCGGCGTTTGGGTAAGGGGGCGGAAGAAGTTTACCACCAGCAGCATTTCATAATCGTTTTCCTGATTCAGCGCGGGCGCAAGGCGGCCAAGCGCCAGCGCGCCCCGGTCGTCTCCGCCCACGTCGATCACGCAGTGGTAGCTTTTGTCGTCGATCACGCGGTACATTTCATCCGGCAGGGCGGGCACGTCGACGTTGCTGTTGGCGTAGGGCGAAACCACGATCTTGACGCCCGCCTTTTCCAGCTCCCCTTCGCTGTCGCGGGTTCGGAAGTAGGGGTTTACGATGTCAAGATCTGCGATCAGCGTCTTGTATCCTTCGCCGGAAAGCTTTAGGGCATAATTGACCGCGAGATTCGTTTTGCCGCTTCCGTAGTGCCCCGCAAACAGGGTGACCCGCTTCACTTTACGATCTCGGTCCAGCCGAAGGAGTCTTCCTTTTTGCCCCACTGGATGCCGGTCAGTTCGTCATAGAGCTTTTGGGTGATGGGGCCGATCTTGCCGCCGTTTACGACGTAAGGCACGTCCTCCACGCAAAGCTCGCCGATTGGCGATACGACCGCCGCGGTGCCGCAGCCCCAGGCCTCGTCCAGGGTGCCGTCCTTCACGGCCTGCTTTAATTCGTCCACACTCAAAAGCCGCTCCTCTACCGGAACGCCCCACTTCTGAAGCAGCGCGATGCAGCTTCTGCGGGTGATGCCGGGAAGCACGGAGCCGGTGAGCTTGGGGGTGACCACGGTGCCGTTGATTTTGAACATGACGTTCATGGAGCCGACCTCTTCAACGTACTTGCGCTCCACGCCGTCCAGCCACAGGACCTGGGCATAGCCTTTCTGCTCGGCCTTTTCGCCGGCGCGCATGCTGGCTGCGTAGTTGCCGCCGCACTTGGCATAGCCGGTGCCGCCGCGGACCGCGCGCACGTCCTGGGTCTCGATCATGATCCTTACGGGGTTCACGCCCTCCTTGTAGTAGGAGCCGGAGGGAGAAAGGATGATGCAGAACACGCAGTTGTTTACCGTGTGCACGCCCAGGAACGGGTCGTTTCCAAACAGGAAGGGGCGGATGTAAAGGCTTGCGCCCTCAGCGCTGGGGACCCAGTCACGGTCGAGGTTTATGAGGGTCTTAAGCGCCTTCAGGCAGAATTCGCCGTCCAGCTCGGGCAGGCACAGGCGCTCTGCGGAATCGTTCATGCGCTTGAAATTATCGCGGGGGCGGAAGAGCTGGATCTCTCCATCCGGGCGGCGGTAGGCCTTCATGCCCTCGAACACCTCCGCGCCGTAGTGCAGCACGGTGGACGCGGGAGAAATGCTGATGTTGCCATAGGGTACGATGCGCGCGTCGTGCCAGCCCTGCGCGCGGTCATACTCCATAAGGAACATATGATCGGTAAATATCTTGCCAAAGCCCAGCTGGCTTGCGTCGGTTGGCTTGGCCTTGGGTGAAGTATTACGGGTGATCTTGATTTCCATATGCTACCTCCATTATCATCAGCCCTCGAGACCGAATACCTCTACGGCTTTTTCACGCATTTTGAATTTTTGTATCTTGCCCGCGTCGTTCATGATGAACCTGTCCATGAACCACACGTACCTTGGCACCTTGTGGCGGGCCATGTTGGCCTTGATGTAGTCCTTAACCTCGTCCTCCGTAAGGCTCATGCCCTCCTTTACGATGACGCAGGCCATGATCTCCTCGCCGTACTGCTTGTCCGGCACGCCGATGACCTGCACGTCGCTTACGGCGGGATGGGTGATCAAGAATTCCTCGATTTCTCTGGGATAGATGTTTTCGCCGCCGCGGATGATCATGTCCTTCAAGCGTCCGGTCACGCGGTAGTTGCCGTTTTCATCCTTGATGCAAAGATCTCCCGTGTGCAGCCAGCCGTCCTGGTCGATGGTCTCTGCGGTGGCCTTGGGCATTTTGTAATAGCCCTTCATGACGTTATAGCCTCTTGCCACAAATTCGCCCTGCTCCCCTGCAGGCAGCTCCTTGCCCGTTTGCGGGTCGATGATGCGGCACTCGACCTCCGGCAGGGCGCAGCCAACGGTGGTGGTGCGAACGTCCAGACTGTCGTCGTAGCAGCGGCTCATCGTGCAGCCGGGCGAGGATTCCGTCTGGCCGTAGACCGAGACGATGCCGGTCATGCGCATTTTGTCCGCCGCCTCGCGCATGACGCTTTCGGGGCAGTTGCTGCCGGCCATGATGCCGGTGCGCATGTGGCTAAAATCGGTTTTGGCAAAGTCCGGATGTGAGAGCATGGCGATGAACATCGTGGGCACGCCGTGGAAGCAGGTGATCCTTTCGCGCGTGATGCAGTCCAGCGCTGGCTTTGGCGAAAAGTACGGCAGCGGGCACATCGTTGTGCCGTGCGTCATGCAGGCGGTCATGGCAAGCACCATGCCGAAGCAGTGGAACATGGGCACCTGGATCATCATGCGGTCGGCAGTGGAAAGATCCATGCGGTCGCCGATGCACTTGCCGTTGTTGACCACGCCCCGGTGGGTGAGCATGACGCCCTTGGGAAAGCCCGTGGTGCCGGAGGTATACTGCATGTTTGCTACGTCGTCGCCCTTCATGGCGGCGGCGCGGCGAGCGACCTCCTCAAGCGGCACCAGGGTCTGGCGGCTCATGAACTCGTCCCAGCCAAAGGCGCCAGGCATTTTAAAGCCAACGGTGATCACGTTTCTTAAGAAGGGAAGCTTTTTTGCGTGCAGGCCCTCCTCGGGCCTGGTGTTTGCAAGCTCCGGGCAGAGGCGCTGGATGATGTCCACATAATTGGAATCGCGGTAGCCGTCGATCATCACGAGCGTGTGTGTGTCGCTTTGGCGAAGCAGATACTCCGCCTCGGCGATCTTATAGGCCGTGTTCATGGTGACGAGGGTCGCGTTTATTTTGGTGGTCGCCCAGAAGGTGATGTACCAGGCGGGGACGTTCGTCGCCCACACGGCGACCTTCGAGCCGGGCTTTACGCCGATGGAGATCAGCGCCCTTGCGCAGGCGTCCACGTCGTCGCGGAACTGGGAATAGGTGCGGGTGTAGTCGAGGGTGGTGTATTTGAAGCACAGTTGATCCGGAAACTCGCGCACCATCGTATCCAGCACCTGCGGGAAGGTGCAGTCGATCAATTGATCGTGCTTCCACACATATTTGCCCGTGCCCGCGACCGAGGTGTACAGGCGGCTTTTCCAGTGCGTGCGCGGCTCGTGCAGCTTGACGAACTGGGCAAAGTGCGCGTAGACCACGCTGGGATCGTCTACGGCGGAGAGCCAGGCGGGATCCCACTCGAGGCTTGCAAAGCCGTCGTAGCTGATGGAGCGCAGCGCCATGAAGATCTCGTTCATGGGCAGCTCGCCTTCGCCGGGCAGCATGTATTCGACCTTACCGTCCGCAAGGCGCGAATCCTTGATGTGCACGTGCTTTACGTACGCGCCAAGGTTCGTGATGGTCTGCTGCGGGGTCTCGCCCGCAAAGCGGCAGGTGTTGTGCACGTCCCACAGGGCGCACAGCGCGTCCGCGGCAAAGGAGTCCAGCAGCAGCTGCAGGCGCTTGGAGTTTGCGTAGATGCCCGCCGTTTCGATAAGCAGCGTGACCCCCGCCTTTTCCGCCTTTTTGAGCAGGGCGGAAATGACCTTTTTAACGTTTTCGTCCTCATGGGCTTCGCCAATCCCAGTATCCAGGGCGCGCAGGCGCAGACATTGGCAGTGGAGCGCCGCAGCCATCACGATCAGGTCTTCGCCCTCGCGCACGGCCTTTTCATACTGCGCGGCGTCTGCGGGATTGGACAAGGCGTCCAGGCAGCTGATCTCGATGCCCTCCCCCGCCAGGCGCCGCCGGGTGCGGCTTAAGCTGGAGGGCTCAAAGGGCGCGCCGGGGCCGCTTATGCGCGCTTCCCGCACGTCGTGGATCTCGATTCCGTCATAGTGCAGCTCGCGGGCGAGAGACTCGTATTCCTGCCAGGGAGTGTCCCGCCAGCCGTAGGTCGACAGCGAAAGCTTCATACTTTATTGATTCTCCCTGTATACGATTTTGTTGAGCGCGTTGATGTACGCGCGGATGGCCGCGCCCACGATGTCGGTGGAGATGCCCCGGCCGCTATACAGCTTTCCACCGTCGCGCAGGCGCACCAGCGCCTCGCCCACGGCCTCGTAGCCGCCGGTCACGGCGCGCACGGAGAACTCGTCCAGCTCGTAGTGATGGCCGATCAATTGCTCTATGGCCATGAACGCCGCGTCGATCGGGCCGTCGCCCACGCTGATGCCCTGAACGCGCTCGCCGTCATTTTTGTCCAAAACGATGTGCGCGGAGGCGGTTATGATGTTTCCGCTGTTTATGACGTAGCTGTAAAGGTTATAGGTAGGCGGCACCTGCAGCGCGTTTGCCGCGATGATGGCGTCAAGCTCGCGCATGTCCACGGTCTTTTTGTCGGAGATGCTCTTGAAGCGCTCGAAGACCTTGGCAAGATCCTCATCGGAAAGCTCGTAGCCCAGGCTCTCCGCGGCGCGCCCCACGGCGTGGATGTCGCTGGCCGCGTCGATGATCACGGCCTGGGCGTCGCTTAGGCCTGCTTCCCTTGCGCCCGCGCCCTCGCTTTCAGGATGCGAGGCAAAGTGCTTTATGCGATCCACCGTGCGGCGGATGGCGGTGACGTCCGCGTCGGAATAGACGGCGGCGCTTTCGCCCTTTGCGCCAAGGATGTCCACGAAGATGCGGTAATCCGGCATGGTCTTGCCAGCCGCGCGCGCATAGACGAGGTTAGCACCGGCCTTTACGGCTTCAAACGCGCAGGCCTCCGCCATGGACATGGCGTCAGAGGCGCAAACGCCAAGGGTCCTGCCCTTTAGAAGCTCACACTTTTCAAGCAGGCGGCGCACGAACGCGCCAAATTCGTCCGGCAGGAAGCTGCCCGCGTCGTCGCTCAAAACGACGGTGTCCGCTCCGGCCTTTACGGCAGCCTCTATGGCGCTTGCGAGAAAGTCCTCCTCCGCGCGGGTGGCGTCAAGCGCGGTAAAGGAGACGTCCGGGCACTTTTCCCGGGCCAGCGCGACCTCGCGGCTGATGCGCTCAAGCAGCTTTGGGGCCTTCAGGTGCGCGCCGTACTCCATGCCCACGACGGACACGGGCAGCTTGATGTTCAGCCGGGGCTTTTTTGCGCCCTGGAGGCATTCCCAGGTCTTTTCCACCTCGCCGTCTGTAACAGGGCAGCTTAAAATGGCGCTGTTCGTCTGCGCGGCGATGGTTTTTACAAGGATTTCGTCGCTTTTTTCACCGCTCAAGGGGCACAGTTCGATAATGTTTGTGTTGATCGCGTCCAGGAGTCTGGCAGTTTCCAGCTTCTCTCTGAAGCTGAGCCCCTGCGCGTCTGACAGCGTGGCCTCTGCTATAAGAATCTTTCTCATGCGCCTTCTCCTTTTGATTATATATAAACACCCCGGAAAGCAAGCTTCCGGGGCGAATATATCGCGGTACCACCCGAGTTCATCCGGCTTTTGACCGCCAGACATCTCATTGTAAGATAACGGTTTTGCCGTGGCCGACTACCGCGCCATGGGCGTTTGGACGGCCCCGCTCCGGAACGAGACGAACGCGCTTTGCTCTCCGGCTTTCACCAGCCGCCGGCTCTCTGCGCAGCTTTACGCGCCCGATTTTCCTTCACAGCGTTTTGAAATAATGCAAGAAATATACCACCATCCTGCAAAAAAGTCAATCGCTAACACGTATCTTTACAAAAATACAGCGATATTGTTACCTTGTAAAAGGAACAGGCGCAAATTCGTGAAATGGCTAAGAAACACGCCGTCTGTCAATCTGGCATAATAGAAAACGCCCGTCTTCCCTGCCGGAAAACATGGCGTTTCAAGTGGAGTTGTCTTCAGTTCCCCTCCCGCAGCTGTCTTGCCATTTCGCTTAGCCTTCTTAGGCGGCTGTTGACGCCGCTTTTGGCAAGGGGCGGGTCGCACAGAGCGCCAAGCTCGGTAAGCGAGGCCTCGGGGTTTTCAAGGCGCAAAGACGCGATCTCCCTGGCCCAGATAGGCAGGCGGTCAAAGCCCACGCGCTCCGCCAGAAAGCGGATGTCCTCCATTTGCTGCTGGGCGGTGCGCACGGTGCGCTCGATATTGTTGTTGTCACAGTTGGTCAGGCGGTTGGTGCTGTTTCGAAGCTGCTTTACGATGCGCGCGTTTTCAAGGGCGAGCCTTGCGCTGTGCGCGCCGGTCAGGGTGAGAAAGACGCTGAGCGACTCCATGTCCTTTGCGTAGACCACGTAGCTTTTGCGGCGAGTGCTGACGCCGGCGGAGATGTCCATGGAGTGCATGATGTCGGCAAGGGCGTTTGCGCAGTCGAGGCTGGTGCAGCTGAGGCTTAGGGAATACTCTTTTTCGGGGTTTGAGATGTAGCCTGTGATGATGAAGGCGCTTTTCAAAAACGCGGCGCGGCAGCAGGGATTTTCGACGATGGCCGCATCTGGCGTTCTGGCTACGCCAAAAAGCTGCGTATCGTCCAGCAGGCACAAGCGGCGCATCACCTCCAGCACCGCTTCCTCCGGAAAGCTGAGCTCCACCTGGCTGCCCCGCGCAAGGCTTTCAGCGCTGAGCGTTCGCACCTGGCAGCTGACGCCAAGATATTTTTTGATGAGGGTAAAATAGTAGCGGGAGGCGGAAACGCGGTTTACCGTAAGGCTAAGGCCGTAGCGCCCCCGCCCCCGGAAGGCGATGCCGCCGCCAAGCAAAAGCGCTGCGCAGATCTCAGCAAGGGCGCAGCATTCCCGGCTGCATTCCTGATGGATCAGCTCCTCCTTTACCGTGTCGGTAAAGCTCATTGCAGATCCTCCCCAAGGATGCGGACCTCCGGCTCCAGCTGTACACCGCTTTGCTCATAAACGCGCTTTGTGACAAGGGCCATAAGATCCAAAATGTCCTTGGCCGTAGCATCACCCGCGTTTACGATAAATCCCGCATGCTTTGGGCTTACCTGCGCGCCGCCCACCGAAACGCCCTTCAGGCCTGCCTGCTCGATGAGCTGCCCTGCAAAGTGGCCCTCCGGGCGCTTGAAGGTGGAGCCGGCGCTTGGAAAGTTCAGAGGCTGCTTGTCTCTGCGGCGCTGGTTGAGATCGTCCATTTTGTCGCGGATGGTGGTATAGTCCCCCTTTTGAAGGCGGAAGCTTGCCTTAAGCACCAATTCCCCCGTTTGCAGCATGCGGGTGGAGCGGTAGGCCATGCACAGATCCTGCACGGGAACGTCTGCGATCGCAAAGGTCTTGGGATCCAAAAGCCGGGCGCTCACGCACACGTCCTTTAATTCTCCCCCATACGCGCCGGCGTCCATCGCCATGCCGCCGCCCACGCTGCCCGGGATGCCGCTTGCAAATTCCAGGCCGGTAAGGCACGCTTCAAGCGCGGCCCGCGCAACGTGCGCAAGGCTTTCGCCCGCGCGCGCGGTGATGAGATCGCCGCTGATCTCGATGCCGGAAAAGGGCTCGCCAAGCTTTATCGTAAGCCCGCTCAGGCCCCCGTCCCTGACCAGCAGGTTCGAGCCGTTGCCGATCACGGTGCAGGGGACCGAGGCCTCCCTTGCAAGCTTAAGCGCAAGGATCAGCTCTTCCTCGCTTTCAGGCAAAAACAGTACGTCCGCCGGGCCGCCCACGCGAAAGCTGGTATGCAGCTTCATGGGTTCGTTTTTGTAGAGGCGCTCGCGCGGAAGCTGCGCGGCAAAAAGATCATAATAATCCATATTGTCTTTCATCATCGTCCGTCCTTTGTCAGTGTCAGGGCTTTCCCGTCTACTCGCTCTTTAGCTCCTGCTCCCCTATTTCGACCTCGACATTGCGGAAGGTCTGCTCGCTGTAGGCGAAGACCACGACGTCGGGCTGTACAAGCTCCACCCACTGCTCCATGGGCACCTTGGTGCTTCTAAGATCCACGCTGTAGACATTGCTTGCGGCAAGGCCCAAAAACGCGCTCAAGGGCGAACCGAAGCTGTCCTTGAAGACCAGCACCGTGCACTCCGGCGCTTCTTCGTTGTAGGTGCGGGTCTGCGCCAGATAGTGGCCGTAGATGTAGTAGGCGTTTGTGGAATAAGGCTTTCCAGGGTCTAAGGCAAGGTTTTCGCGGTTCAGCACCGCCTGTTCAAAGCTGCCCTCTTTTTTGGCCTCGGGATTTCCCTTTTCCTCGTAGAGGATATGGGTATCATACGCGGGATAGAGCACGTACACGTCGTCCGGCTCCACGGCGTCGTCGCCGATGCGGCGGGCAAATTCGCCGCTTAAAAGCCGGGGGTGAAGCTCGCAGGTAAAGCGGGCAGGATCGAGGGCGTCTTCGTCCAGCCCCAGACCGTAGGCCGCGTTCAACTCCTTTACGGTATCCCAGGCAGAATACAGCGCCATCAGGTGCGTCCAGTGCAGATCGCTTTTGTTGACGGCGGTGTCCATAGTAAGGCCGTAGCGCTTGTAGGTCTCGCGGCTGTCCGACGCGGCTATGCCCGCTGCGGCAAAGTCACTTAGGATCAAATCAGCGTATTCGTTATTGTTGTCGTAGGGCTCCGCGGATTTAGGCATGAGGCCGTCCTCAAACAGGGCGCAGTGGCAGTAGGAAAGGATGCTCCTTATCCCCTGCTTTTCATAGAGCTGTTTGGCGTAATCGGTAAGCTGCTTTGCGGGCTCGGGATCGTAAGCGCCTTCCGCCATCGTGTACCAGCCGCCGGTGCGCAAGCGGATCATGTCGTAGCCCGCGATGTTGATCAGCTGCTTTCCGGGCAGCATCTGCGCTTTTGCAGCCAAATGGCGCAGGGCGTCCCGCCCCCACAGGCGCTTTTCCGTGTTGTAATTGAGCTTATACACGCGCGCGGCGACGTTGTCAAAAATGTCGCTGTCCGGCGTAAGCTGATCCGTGTAGCTTTTGAAAAAGCCATAGGCGTAATTTCTGCCGTAGACGGCAAGCGTCATTACCATCACCAGCGCGATGCCGCAGATCAGAAGCGCGGCAAGAACGCGGTTAACATGCTTTCTCATGCGCGCCTCCTAAAAATTGTAGTAGATAAAGGGATTGTAATCCCCCGCCACGGTGTTTGCGACCGCCAGCAGCATGGCAAGCGCGATGCACGCGCCGGAGAGGAGCTGCCATGCGCCGTCCGGGATGTGCAGGCGTTTTTTGATGAATTCGCCAAAGGGCAGCGAGCAGAGTACCGCCGCCAGCAGGTACCAGAAGTATTCCTTTACCACGAACCAGCTCAGCGGATTGAACAGCGGCGCGCCGGCAAGGCCGAACATGGTTTTGTAAAACGCACCTGCCTGAGATATGTCCTTTGCGCGGATCAGTACGGTCACGATCACGACCGCCGCCATCGCGTATAAGTGGCCGACGGGATGCTTTTCCATCCACTTGCCAAGCCCCGTCAGCTTTTCGATGACCAATATCACAAAAAACGACAGGCCCCAGCACACATACGTCCACTCTGCCCCGTGCCAAAGCCCGGTAAGCGCCCACACCACGAGCATGTTGAAAACCAGGCGCGCGCGGCTTTTGACCCTGCTGCCGCCCAGGGGGAAAAACACGTAATCCCGAAACCAGGTGCACATGGAGATGTGCCACCTGCGCCAAAACTCGGTGACGGATTTGGAGATAAAGGGCAGGATGAAGTTTTCCGGAAAGTGAAAGCCGAACATCCTTCCAAGGCCGATAGCCATGTCGCTGTAACCGGAAAAATCGTAGTACACCTGGATCAGGTAGCTGATCGCAGCCAGCCAATACAGAAATACGCTTGCGCTTGCGACCTCAAGCGCGTACACATAATCCACAAGGCGCGCAAGGGTGTTTGCAAGCACCGCCTTTTTGGCAAAGCCCAGCATAAAGCGGCGCGCGCCCTCGCAAAAATCGTCCAGGGTCTCGCGGCGGCCCGTCAGCTCCTGCGCGACGCTTTCATAGCGCACGATGGGGCCCGCGATCAGTTGCGGGAAAAAGGAGATGTAGAGGCACACGTTCAAAAAGCTTTTCTGCGCCTGCCCCTTGCCCCGGTATACGTCGATGATGTAGCTCATCGCCTGGAAGGTGAAAAAGGAAATGCCAATCGGCAGCGCGATGCCGGGATCGGGCAAGTGCAGATCAAATAGCGCGTTTACGTTTCTTACCGCAAAGCCCGCGTATTTGTACACTGCAAGCAGCGAAACGTTCATGGCGATTCCAAGCGTCAAAAGCGCGCGCCTTGCAAGCTTTTTGTCCTTTAGCCTTTCAAGGCCCAGCGCGATCAGCCAGTTCATAAAGATCGAGCCCAGCATGATCAGCGCAAAGCGCGTCTCTCCCCAGGCATAGAAAAGCAGGCTCATCAGCGTGAGCACGAGGTTTGAAAGCCAGCGGCTTTTGCGCGCGGCGTAATACAGGCCAAGCGTTATCGTCAAAAAGAAAAACAAAAACGCGCTCGATGAAAAGACCATTGAAAGCTCCAGCTTCTATTTTTATACGCACAATGCGCAAACGCGGCTTTTGACCGCATTTACGCATTGTATTTTGCCTGCACGGTGTTTGTCAGGCGTTTGCGCTGCGCGCGGCGTCCAGGGCCTTAAAGGCCTCTACGACGTCGGTATCGAAGTCGTCGCAGCCGCCCTCTACGCTCACGCGGCCCTCGTAAGGGATGCTGTTAAGCGTTTCGAACAGCTCCAGATACTTTTCGCCGTCGCCAATCCTGGGATACTTTCTGCCGATGGCGTTTGCGACGTGCACGTGCTTAAGCAGTCCACCAGCCATTTTGAGGGCGCTGAAGGGCTCCCCGCCCATGGCCATGTGGTAGGTGTCGCCCAGCACCGCGATGTGCGGCATCTGGATAAGGGACGCGACCGCCGTGGCCTCGGAGACGTAGTTTAAGATATTGCACTCGCCGCTGCGCAGCGGCTCGATGGCGATCGTGATATCGTGCTGCGCGGCATGGCGCTCCGCAAGGCGCAAAAAGTTTCCGATCTGCCGCCAGGCCTGGGCGGTATCAAAGCCATCGGGCACGCGGCGCGCCGCGCCGGAGCCAAAGACCACGACCTTGGTGCCCAGGATCTCTGCCCTTGCAAAGGCGCTGTCCAGATAATCATGGATCATCTGGGCGTTTACCTCCGGGCCGGTCAGCTTGATGCTGCCGGGGATCAGGCAGTTGCAGGCCTCGACCTTGATGGGCGAAGCGCTTACGAGATCGACTGTGGATTCAAATTCGCCATCCGTCATCGCCTGCAGCTTGGTAAGATTGCCCTCGAGGTAATCAAAGCCCGCTGAAGCGACCTTTTTGATATTGCTGATGTCGGTACATACGCCGAGCTTGATCATAGCTTAAATTCCTTTCCTGCAGGGTATGAAAGGGACCGGTCAGGGGCTTAAAAGCCCCTGAAAGTCCCGTTTTTATGCTTACTTTTTGTTGCCCGCGTAGGTGTCGTTGGTGTCGAGCGTGGCTTCGTTTACCTTTTTGGCCTTGGAGGTCGCGCGGCGCTTGTTCAGCTCCTCAAGGAACAGGTCCTCGTCCAGCGGCAGCTCCACGGTCTTGTCCAGCCAGCTGGACAGGTGCATGGCGTTGGAGATGGTAAGGCCGTTGATGCCCTCGCAGCCAGAGGCGATCAGTTCGCCCTTGCCCAGGATCTTGTTGGCAAACGCGGCAAGCACGCCGTTGTGCTGGGGATTGAGACCGTCGGTCTCCACCTCTACCATCTCGCCCTTGGGAGAGCCGAAGCCGCCCTTGTAGGTCTTGTGGAACTCGGGGATGGGGGTATCCAGCTTGTACATCCACAGCTTGTTGCCGTCGCAGATCAGCTGGCCGCCGTCCAGGTCCACTTCCAGGCGGTTGGTGCCGGGGGCGTCGGAGGTGCTGGTCACAAATACGCCGGTGGCGCCGTTGGGATACTCTACATAGGCGGTCACGTCATCCTCTACTTCGATGTCGTGCCACTTGCCGTTATGGCAGAAGGCGCGCACCCTGCAGGGCATGCCGCAGATCCACTGCCAAAGGTCGAGGTTGTGTGGGCACTGGTTCAGCAGCACGCCGCCGCCCTCGCCGTCCCAGGTGGCGCGCCAGGCGCCGGAATCGTAATAGCTCTGGGAGCGGAACCAGTTGGTGATGATCCAGTTGGTGCGGCGGATCTGGCCCATTTCGCCGGAGGCGATGATCTCCTTCATCTTGCGGTAGACGCAGTTGGTGCGCTGGTTGAACATGATGGCGTAGATCTTATCCTGCTTGGCTGCAAATTCGTTGAGCTCCCGCACGGCCTTGGTATAAACGCCGGCGGGCTTTTCGCACATGGCATGCAGACCCTTTTCCAGCGCCTCGCGCACCAGGCGGGGATGATCGTAGTGCGGCACCGCAACGATGACCGCGTCGATCAGGCCGCTGTCCATCATCTTGCTGGCGTCGTCAAATACCGCAACGCCGGGCACCGTTTCCTTCGCCCACTGCCTGCGCTCTTCCTTGATGTCCGCTACAGCCGCCAGCACCATATTCGGAACCTTTCCGGCGAAAATGCTCTTGGCGTGGCTGGAGCCCATGTTGCCAACGCCGATGATGCCCATTCTTACAACGTCCATTTTGTCCCATTCTCCATTTCCATTTGATTTGAAGCCCTGTGAAGTGAGTATGCCCTTTATCGCATCGCACGCCGCCCGGAAAGCCGCCCGGCTGTCGGGGTAGGTGTACGCGTGCTTTACTTCCTCGTCCTGCAGGTTTTTAAGCCCGTCAAACACGGTAAGGTGGGGTTCCACGGTGAGCAGCATATCCTTTGCGCGCTGTCCAAGGCAGGCGATGATCTGGTGCACGCTGCCGTCGCCGCAGCCGCTTGGCACCACCGCGCCGTTTTCAAGCAGCGCGTCCTTGATGTGCATGTAATAGATGTGCTTGCCCAGCAGCTTAAAGTTTTCGATGGGCTTTTCGCCGCACTGGATGAAGTTGGCCGGGTCGAAAATGCATTTGAGCCTGCCGCCGAAGTGCTCGATCAGCTCGAGGCACCTTGCGGCCACGTCGCCGTAGATGCCCTTTTCGTTTTCGTGGCAGAGGGTGATGCCCGCTTCGTCCGCCGCGTCCAGCATTTTTTCAAGGCGCTCGTAGACGATCTGCTTGTACTGGGCGGGATCCTCTCCCTTGGGATAGTAGAAGGAGAACATGCGCATCCTGTCGCAGCCCAGGATCTTGCAAAGCTTCAGCGCATGCTTGAATTCGTTGAAATGGGGCTCAAAATCGTCGTTTACGCTAATTTTGCCAAACGGGGAGCCCATGGAGGAAACCCGGATCCCTGCCGCGTCCAGGCGCTGGCGCACGCTCTGGGCTTCGTCCTCGCTAAGGTCTTTTACGTTTTTTCCGTCTACGCCGCGAAGCTCCACGCAGCCGATGCCCGCTTCATGCAGCGCCTCGATCTGGCCGTCAAGCAGCTTGTCCGCCTCGTCCGCGAAAGCGGACAGTATAAATGCGCTCATGCGAAATCCAATCCCCCTTACAGGTATATTTGTAAGTAGTATATTCCATTGCGCATTAAACGTCAAGTATAAATGGGTTATGTGTTTAAAGTGAATCGCTTTGAATGAATCAAAGATTCATTCAAAGCGGATGGTTATGTTTCTCTTATGGGTATAGTTTGGCAAAACGCTAAGCTTATAAAGCATGGGCAAGAGGAATGCAGTTTTTGCTCTCGCAGGGCAAGCTCTGCTTCGCAAAAATCACGTCCTCGGGGTGGCGAAGCTGCCCCTGCGGATTTTAAAATGGAGGGGCTGCGACCCCTCCATACCACCCCAGCACCTTAGGGGAAGGCATACTTTTACTCGGCAATGTATACCACGGTGACGGAGGCGCTTACGCTGATCAGGTCGGCGCGCAGCTCTGTCGGGAAGTAATCGGCGGCCTTGGCCTCCTGCGCGCCATAGTCGTAGCTGAAGTTATTGAAGATGGCGCTTCGGGCGCTATTAGAATTGACCTGCGCGCTTTCGATGCCGCTGATCGTAAGGCCGAGTGCGTCTGCAAGCAGCTTGGCCTGCGCATCCGCGCTTTTTACAGCAAGGCGCAGCGCCTCGGCGCTTGCTTCATCGGTGTCGGCGGCGTAGAAGCTAACACCGTCCAGGTAGGTCGCGCCAGCTTCAAAGGCCGTGTCGATGACCTTTCCCACGTCGTCCAGCTTTTCGACCTTCAGCATCAGCGACTGGCTTGCCTGGTAGCCGTTGCTTCTTGCGCCGAAGGAGGAATAGTCGTAGTCGGTCTGGATGCTCACGCGGTCGGTGCTGATGGCTTCCTCCGGCAGCAGGGACTGGGTCAGGGCCTTGCGAATGGCGCTGATGGCCTCGTTGGTTTTGGACTGCGCCTTCATCACGGTCTTTTCGGTGCTTCGAACGCCAAGGGTCACAAGCGCGTAGCTTGCCGACACCTGCACGCTGCCGCTGCCGTTTACGGTCAGGCGGGTCTCGGCGACGGCGCTGAGGCCGAGAAGCAAAACGAGTGCGATACAGAGTAGCTTTTTCATTTGGATCATCCTCCGAAATCAGAATTGTCGTTTAGCGACATATATTAAACGCGCCAGCATCCTAAAATGTGGCGCGCTTTATTTGTTAAATTTTGTTTAGCAGTAGCCCCAGGCCTTCAAAACGGGGTGCACCGTCCAGCCAGGCGTGGGCGCAGGGGTCACACCGGGGTACGGCGTGGGATCGGGGGTGGCGTCCGGCGAGGGGGTGTAGCGATAGCGCTCGGGCGCTTCCGGATCGGTGGGATCGTAGTTGGCGTTGATGAGGGGATCGGGCTTTAAGCTCTCGATCAGCGTTTCGTCCCGCTCGCCGCCGGATATGACGTGGACCGGCGTGCCCTCCGGGCAATTATTGTAGATCCAGTAGGCATTTTTGCACTCCAGGCGGATGCAGCCGGAGGAGGCGTTGGTGCCAAGCTTTTCATAATAGCGCACCTTGAGCTTGTTGATCTTGGCCTCGTAATAGCAGGCGGAATGGAACAGGTAGGGACCGGAGATGCGGCTTGCGTACTGCGCATAGGAGCCGTTGCCCATCTGCTTCCAGCGGTATTTGTCGCCCAGGCGGTACCAGCCGTCCTCGACCTTGTCGCAGTGGCCGGTGGAGCAGATGAATTGCTTTACGATCTGCTTATAGTAGCCATCCGCGTCCAGGGTGTAGACCGTTACGATCTGCTGCGCCTTGTCCACCTCGATCTCAAAGGGGTATTTCAGCTTTACCGGCTTTGGCGTGGGCGTGGGCACGGGAGTGGGGGTAGGGATGGGCGTTGGGGTCGGAACGGGCGTAGGCGTAGGCTCCGGCGTGGGCTCCGCCGTGATTTGAGCTGTCGCAGCGAGGGCCAGATTTACGGGCGCTTGCGTAAATGCGTTTACAGGGGAGGCTTCGTTGTTTAGCTGCGCCCCGCCATTATCTGGCACGTCGCCGGAGTCTGCGATCAGGGGTTCCGGCGCGGCGCTTGCGCTGTTGTCCGGCAAGCTGACGGTGAGCCACAGTACAAGCCCCAGCAGCACCGCGCCAAGGGCGGCGCACACGGCATAAAAACGGGTTTGCTGCTGGCTGCGCCCTCTTTTTTTCTTTGCGGCGGGTCTATGGCCTGCGGGCTTTGCGGCCTGCGATTTCTTTTGCATAGTTTTCCTCCAACTTCTCTCTATCATATATTATATGCGATCGCGCCGTCTGATGCAATGCCTTTTGGCTGCGCCGGATCCAAAAAAATTATGAAGAATTATGAACAAAAAAACAGCGTCCGAATAGGGGCGCTGCATTTTTGGTGATCTGTCTATCGATTAGCGCTGCTGCCTGGCTGCGTAGCACTCGCTGCAATAGATCGGACGGTCGGACTTGGGAATGAACGGCACGCGGGTGGGCTTGCCGCATTCCGCGCAAACGGTCTCAAACATTTCACGCTCGCCGGTTCCGTTGTTACGGGAAGCCTTGCGGGCCTGTCGGCAATCTCTGCAACGAGTGGGCTCGTTCTGGAAGCCCTTTTCAGCGTAGAATTCCTGCTCACCGGCGGTGAAGACGAATTCCTTACCGCAGTCCTTGCAAATCAGCGTCTTGTCCTGGAACATGGATATTACCCCCAAATAATCTAATCGATCGCATAGCCGCCTGACCTGGTCTTTGACCCCACACTCGCCGGCTGGAGGGTTCGCTCCTAAGCAAAATGCTCCCCACTACTGCCCCTCTCGGTTTTCCCGGCCGGACTTACCTCTAAGCCGCACCATGCTCACGGGTGCTTTGCCCCGCTTACGTGGATCGTTTTGCCTGCGACTGGCATCGACTTGCAACCACAAACACGGCTTTTTGCGATCATATACATTATAATGCAGTCGTGCCTAAAATTCAAGTACTTTTAACGCGTTTGCGAAAATTTTTGCGGCTGATTTACACTTATTTTAAGTCTCGCGCACTTCTGCACTGGATGAAGGATAAGTGCGGAGCCACTCGCCTTTTTCAGGCCCCGTCTGCTTTTCGGCGCATGATGGAAAGGCTCTGGCTTATGATGCGGAAAAACATCGTTGCGATAAAGATGCCAAGCGCTATGGCTCCCGCCACGCTCAGGGTGTACCGCCCCCGCTCGATAAAGCGCGCGGTGTCCTGCTCCATGAGCGCAAGCATCGAGTGGAACAGCGCGCCTCCCGGCACCATCGCAATGTTTACCGGCACCACGAACACTGTGACCGGCGTTTTCAGGATCCTTGCCATGATCTCCGAAAACAGCGTGCCCGTACCGGCGGCGACGGCGTAGGCCGTCATCTCGTGCAGGTTCACACGCATGCACAGGTAGTAAATGCTCCAGCTGAGCGCCCCGCCAAGCGCGGCAAACAGCAGCTTTTTCGTGCGCATCTGGTACATAAGGCCAAAGCCCAGGGTGCTTAGCATCGCCCAAAGCACCTGCAAAAGAAACTGTCTGAGCATCGCCTTACATCCCCATTCTGGCCGCAAGCGTAAACACGCCAGCCGCGCCTACCGCTATGATGACCGCAAGAAAGAGCGCCTCTGAAATGTGCATGATGCCTGCCTGGATGTCGCCGCTGATCAGGTCGCGGATGCCATTTAGCAGTTCGACGCCAGGGATCAAAACCATCACAACGCCGATAACGACCTTGTCTGCGTCGTTTACCAGCTTTGCCGCGTTTGCCAGCGTGCTCATAAGCGCCGCAAAGGCCGAGCCCAGCAGCGCCACAAACACCTTGTTGCCGCCAAGGGCGATGATCATCTGCCTTAGCCAAAACAGCAAAAAGGCGATCACGGCGCTTAGCAGCGCATCGTTCCACGCGCCACCGAAAAACAGGGTAAACGCCCCGGCGGTGAGCGCGTAGATCAGAGCGTTTTGCACGGGCCCGTAGCCCCTTTTAGAGCATGCCTCGCGTGTCAGCCTTGCGATCTCCTCCGGCTCCGGGGTCTGGCTGCACAGGCGTCTGGACAGGGCGTTCAGCCTGTCCAGACGTTCCAGATCTGTATCGCTGTGGGTGATCCTGCGGGTCAGGGTGTATTCCTTCCCCTCCAGCCTCACCGACGCCACGATGTTGGACGGCACCGCGTTTACCTGCGGGTCCGTTCCCCCATATGCTCGGAAAAGCCGCGTGATCGTGTCCTCGATGCGGTAGATCTCCGCGCCGGAGATCAGCATAAGCTTTCCGATGTCAAGGACGCTTGACATCAGCAGCTCGTTCCTTTCGCTGTCCATCAGCCCTCAGCCTCTGAAAGCGCCCTCTTCAGGACCGGGCAGATCCCCTGCGCCATCCTGTAAAAGCCAAGGTCGTTTGGGTGCGTGCCGTCCACCGTGCAGGCGTCGCGGTCGGTTTGCGTAAACAGATCGGTGCCGTTTATAAAGTACACGTGCCTGTCTCCGGCTTTTTTCGCTGCGGCATAGGTCGCGTGGATGATCTCCCTGCGGCGCGTAGCATCCTCGGAGGTCCCGTCGCCGTCCGGCTTTGAAATGATCACGATCGGCAAAAGCGGCTGAGCCTTGCGGACGATCTCAAAAAATCTGGCGTGCGTGCGTTCAAGGTGCTCGGGATTTGGGGCGTTATGGTCGTAGTCGTACACGAAGGCGCTCATTTCAAGGCCCGCGATGTGGGCGGCCATGATTTCCTCTCCCTTGGCATTTCCGGAAAAACCGAGGTTGATGTAATCGCAGTCGAGCCAGCGTTCAATGTGTCCCTGATAGCTGTTGCCGGGCCTTGAGGCGCAGCCGCCCTGGGTGATGGAGGAGCCGTAATAGACAACGGGCTTTTCGATGGCATAGGGTCTTGGGGCTTTTACCGTGCTTCCCTCCTCCACGCCGATAAAGAGCTGGCAGATGCCGTTATACAGCGGAAGATTCAATTCCACTTCGTTTCCGCATTTTGGGGGCTTGCATTCGCCCTCGAAAAATCCGCCGTGCGTGTCGGCCGGGCGGATGGCCGAGCGGAAAACGCCGTTCAAATAAATGTCCACGCCCGCGCTGCCGGAAAGCGGCATATGGGACATCATGCCGGAATTCCGGCTCTCGCAGCGCAGGGCGATGCGGGAGGAATCCGTCCAGAAGCGTACCCTGCCCCCCGCCGTGTGCCAGCTCAGGGTGCGCACGCCGTCGCTGACGTCGTCAAGCATGCCCTTTGGCAGGCGGCAGAACTCTGTGCCCTCGTGCACGCAAAGGCCACGGATCTCCAGGGGCGCATCGTGGATGGAATACCACTTCAGGTTCTCAGCCTCGTAGATGCTGCCTTTCATAAAGTTCTTATCGACGGTAGAGATGTCAAGCTTCATGGCTCAGTTCTCCTTTGTTTCATTAAGATGGGCACTCCCGGCGGGAAGTGCCCATAAAAATCATTGAACAGTATTATTCGTCGTCCGCCTCGTCGTCCTTCAGGAAGGAGGGCTTGTCCGGGGACAGGCCTCTGCGCGCGGGACGGCGCTCCACGAACGCGGCGCCGCTGTCGTAGGTGGACGGAGTGCGCCGGGGCGGGATGTGGGTGTCGGGATTGACGCGCTTTACGGGCGTCTTGCCAGGCGCGGGACGCGCGGCGGGCTTTTCAGCGGCTCTGGGCGCTTCCACGTCGGTTTTGATCCTGCGCGGGGGACGCTTTTCTTCGCCGTCAAACAGCGGCGGAACGCTCACCTTGCCCTCGCCCTCCGCGACCGGGCGCGGCCTGCGGGGCAATTCTCCGCGCGGCCTGTCGGGCATGGTCTTGGTGGAGTAAAGCTGCTTTTCAAAGCCGGTGGCGATGACGGTGATGCGCACCTCGTCCGTAAGGCTGTCGTCGATGCCCGCGCCGAAGATGATGTTGGCCTCGGGATCTGCCGCCTGCTGGATGATCTGCGCCGCTTCGTTCACCTCAAGCAGCGTGATGTCCTGAGAGCCGGTAACGTTGATCAGCACCGCCCTTGCGCCGTCGATGGAGGTTTCCAGCATGGGGCTGGAGATCGCAGCCTTGGCCGCCTCCACGAGGCGGTTTTCGCCGCTGGCCGTGCCGATGCCCATATGGGCAAGGCCGCGGGACTCCATGACCGTGCGCACGTCCGCAAAGTCCAGGTTGATCATGGCGGGCAGCGCGATCAGGTCGCTGATGCCTTGGATGCCCTGGCGCAGCACGTCGTCTGCGTAGCGGAAGGCTTCGTCCATCGTGGTAGCCTTGTTGACCACCTGAAGCAGCCTGTCGTTTGGCACGACGACCAGCGTATCCACGTTGGTCTTTAGCTCCGCAATGCCCTTTTCGGCATTCTTCATGCGCTGCCGGCCTTCAAACAGGAAGGGCTTTGAAACAACGCCAATGGTCAGTATGCCCTGCTCGCGCGCGATCTCCGCGATCACGGGCGCTGCGCCGGTTCCCGTGCCGCCGCCCATACCGCAGGTGACAAACACCAGATCCGCGCCCTGCATCAGCTGCAAAAGCTCCTCGCGGCTCTCCTCCGCGGCGCGCTTGCCGATTTCGGGATTCGCGCCAGCGCCAAGGCCCTTTGTGAGCTTTTCGCCGATTTGCACCTTCGTGGGTGCTTTGGACAGCATCAGCGCCTGCTTATCCGTATTTACAGAGATGAATTCAACGCCCCGAAGGCCGTTATCCACCATGCGGTTTACCGCGTTTCCGCCGGCGCCGCCCACGCCGATCACTTTGATCGTGGCAAAGTTGGTTGTTTCAAATTCGTACTCCAGCACAAGGCATCCCCCTCGATTTTTATTCGTCGTCCTCAGATTTGGATCTGCCAAACAGACCCTTAAATGTATCTACAACCCGCATAGGCAAGGTCTCCTGCTCGGCTATCCTTTGCTCTATGGAGTCAAAGATCAGATCCACCAGTCCCAGCACGCTCGCGTATTCGGGACTGCCCAGCTTGTTGGACTTGATGTCCACGGTG
>CADBNW010000200.1 GCA_902796025.1 uncultured Eubacteriales bacterium | reverse complement strand
TGCAGCGCTGCGCCGCTCACTGCGCCAGCCAGACCGACATCGAGGAATCCTTTGCCGCCGGTCAGGCCGCCGCGAACAACGCCATCAACGGCATCACCGACAAGATGGTCGGCTTTGCCTGCACCCGTGAAAACGGCCAGTATAAGTGCGAGACCAAGCTGTTCGACCTGACCGTAGTGGCCAACGCCGAAAAGAAGGTGCCGCGCGAGTGGATCAACGAGGAAGGCGACAACGTAAACGAGAAGTTCATCGAGTACGCGCTGCCCCTGATCCAGGGCCAGACCCAGCTGACCTACGTAAACGGCCTGCCCAGGTTCGTGAACCTTAAGAAGGTAAAGGCGCAGGCATAATATCGATGCGCCAAAATCCTCCCTTGCCGACTGCGGCGAGGGAGGATTTTTATTGAGGCAGCGACCCCTTTGGGCCGCCCGGAGCTTTTAGACTGTTGGCAGAGACAAAACTTTGAAAATTAACGTGAACATCTCTGCGTTTTCGTTGCACGAGCTGCCGTTTTCGCTATACTTAAAACGACAATCACCGGAAGGGAAAAAATATGATGAATCTGTACGAACGGCTTGTAAACGGGCAGGAGGCTTTGTCGCTGGTAGGTCTGGGCTATGTCGGTATGCCCATAGCGGTGGCCTTTGCGCGCAAAATCAAGGTCATCGGCTTTGATCTGAACGAACGCAAGATCGCGCTGTACAAAAGCGGCATTGATCCCACGCACGAGGTGGGAAACGAGGTCATCAGCAAAACCAGCGTGGAGTTCACCTGCGACGAGACCCGCCTGCAGGCGGCAAAATTCCACATCGTGGCGGTGCCGACGCCCGTAAACGACGACCACACGCCGGACCTGAGGCCCGTAGAGGGCGCAAGCAGGATTCTGGGCCGAAACCTCACCAGGGGCAGCGTGGTGGTGTTTGAATCCACCGTCTACCCCGGCGTGACCGAGGACGTGTGCGTGCCGATCCTGGAGCGCGAAAGCGGCTTAAAGTGCGGCGTGGATTTCAAAATCGGCTACAGCCCCGAGCGCATCAATCCCGGCGACAAGGTGCACAGGCTTGAGACCATCAAAAAGATCGTCTCCGGCATGGACGAGGAAACCCTGGACTGCGTTGCGAAGGTGTACGAGCTGGTGGTGGACGCGGGCGTGCACCGCGCCGAGAGCATCAAGGTGGCTGAGGCCGCCAAGGTCATCGAAAACAGCCAGCGGGACATCAACATCGCCTTCATGAACGAATTGAGCATCATCTTCAACAAAATGGGCATCGATACCCGCGCGGTGCTGGAGGCCGCCGGCACCAAGTGGAACTTTTTGAAGTTCTATCCCGGCCTCGTGGGCGGGCACTGCATCGGCGTCGATCCCTACTATCTGACCTATAAGGCGGAAATGCTGGGCTACCACAGCCAGGTGATTTTGGCGGGCCGCCGCATAAACGACGACATGGGCAAGTACGTGGCGGAGAACTGCGTAAAAAAGTTGATCGCAAGCGACAAGGCCGTGAAGGGCGCGCGCGTAGCGATCCTGGGCTTTACCTTCAAGGAGAACTGCCCCGATACCCGAAACACCAAGGTGATCGACATCGTGCATGAGCTAAGGGAGTACGGCATCGATCCCGTCATCGCCGATCCCCAGGCGGACGCGGCGGAGGCAAAGGCGCTTTACGGCGTGGAATTTGTGGATATGAGCAAGATCCGCGATGTGGACACCCTGATCCTTGCCGTGGCGCACAGCCAGTTCCAGGGCTTTGAGCCGAAAGACATCGAAAAGTTCTATGGCCCCGGCAAGCGCGTGCTATTGGACATCAAGGGCCTGCTTGATCGCAGGCAGTACGAGGCGCTTGGCTACGCTTACTGGAGACTTTAAACGGCGCTTAAGGCAGCCGCCTGTTCCCGGATGGGAGCGGGCGGCTGTTTTTCCTTGCGCGCATCGTTCCCATATTTAATCGTTTAGTGCTTGTTTCTTAGCTTTTCAATGCTACAATAGCCCTTGATTAAGAAGGAAGGTGCTATTATGACCAACGTAACAATCATCTCCGGTTTCCTTGGCGCGGGCAAGACCACGCTCATCAAAAAGCTGCTGAAGGAGGCCTTCGCCGGCCAAAAATGCGTCCTGCTCGAAAACGAGTACGGCGAGGTGGGCATCGACGGCGGCTTCATGAAGGATTCCGGCATTGAAATAACCGAGCTGAATTCCGGCTGTATCTGCTGCACGCTGGCCGGCGACTTTACCAAGGCCATCGGCGAGATCGTGGAGCGCTTCCATCCCGACCGCCTGATCATCGAGCCCAGCGGCGTGGGCAAGCTTTCCGACATCCGCAGGGCGGTGGAGGACATCGCAAAGACGGGTCTGGTGACGCTTGGCGGCAGCGTGACTGTGGTGGACGCGGCCAAGTGCAAAATGTATCTGAAAAACTTCGGCGAGTTCTTCATCGATCAGGTCAAGTGCGCCGAGACTGTGATCTTCAGCCGCTCTCAGCTGGTGAGCGAAGAAAAGCTGAAGGCCGCCTTCGACATGATCCGCGAGCTCAATCAGGATGCGCGCATCATCACCACCGCCTGGGACGAGATCACCGGCTCCATCATCATGGACGCGGTGGAGCATCCTGCCCAGCTGATCGACGTGGACAGCCTGTATCCCCGCCACGAGCATCATCACGACGACGAGGATGAGGACGAGGAGGAGCACGAGCATCATCATCACCACCATCATGACGACGATGACGACGACGATGAAGACGAGCACGAGCATCATCACCATCATCACGACGACGATGACGACGACGATGAGGATGAGCATCATCACCATCACCACCATCATCATCACCACCATGCGGACGGCGAGCACGACGCGGACGAGGTCTTTGACGACATGGGCATCGAGACCGCGGCCAAGCTCGATCCCGAGACCCTGGACGCGGCGCTCAAGGCCATCGAGGACCAGGAGAAGTACGGCATGGTGTTGCGCATGAAGGGCATCATGCCGACCACCGACGGCAAGTGGGTCGAGTTCGATTACACTCCCGGCGAGAGCGAAGTGCGCCAGTGCAATCCCGATTATACCGGCCGCCTGTGCGTGATCGGCGTGGGGCTCAAGCGCAAGGCGATCAAGGAACTGCTGAAGCTGTGAGGTAAAACCGATGTCTGAGCAGGGATACCAAGATTACAAAACCCCGGTGTACCTCGTGTGCGGCTTTCTGGAAAGCGGCAAGACCAGCCTGATCAAAAGCATGCTGGAGGACGACAACTTTTCAAGCGGCGAGCGCACGCTGATCCTGCAATGCGAGGAGGGCGTGGAGGAGCTGGACAAGCAGCTGCTGCGCAAGGCCAACGCGGTGCTTGAAAGCGTGGAGGAATACGAAGACCTGACGCCCAATTACCTTGCCTCCCTGCAGGCCAAATACCTGCCCGAGCGGGTGATCATCGAGTACAACAGCGTCTGGGGCATCGAAAACCTCTTCAAGGTCAAAAAGCCGGACGAGTGGGAGCTGGCCCAGATGGTGTGCATGATCGACGCCACCACCTTCGACAACTACCTGACCAACATGCGCCAGCTGATCAGCGAGGCGCCAAAGCTTGCGGACCTGGTCATCTTCAACCGCTGCACCGAGCAGACGGAGAAAAGCCGCTTCCGCCGCGTGATCAAGGCCATGAACAACAGCTGCAACCTGCTTTTTGAAAACGTGGACGGCAGCGCGGACGACGGCGTGGGGGAGGAGGACCTGCCCTACGACATGAAGGCCGACGTGATCGAGATCAAGGACGAGGACTTTGGCATCTGGTACATCGACTGCATGGAGCACCCCGAGCGCTACGACGGGCGCACCGTGCGCATCAAGGCGCAGGCCTTTACCGTGGACGGGCTGCCGGCGCGAAGCTATCTCGCGGGGCGCTACGCCATGACCTGCTGCGCCGCGGACGTTGGCGGCATCGGCTTTATCTGCCGCTACGCCAAAAAGCGCCCGAAGGAGGCCGAGTGGCTGACCATCACCGCCCAGTGCAGCGCCGAATACAGCGACGTGCATGGCCGGGACGCGGTGGTGCTCAAGGAGCTTTCCAACGAGCCTGCCGAAAAGCCGCAGGACGAGCTGGTCTACTTCAACAGGTAGCATGGAACAAAGCAATTTTGTGCGCGAGCTTCCAACTCCCCCGGGGATCGCAGACGAAAAGGCGGTGCGCGGCAGGTACGGCCTGCTCACGCGCCGCCTGATCGCACTTGGAAAGACCATCACCTTTATGGAAAGCTGCACCGGCGGGCAGCTTTCTTCGCTGATCACCGATACCGAGGGCTCCTCCGCCGTGCTGAAGGGCGCGCTTGTCACCTACAGTAACGAGGCCAAGATCCTGCACGGGGTGCCCAAAGAGCTGCTGGAGCAATACGGGGTGTATTCTTCGCAGACCGCCTGCGCCATGGCGCAGGCCGCGCTTTCGCTCTACCGGGCGGACATGGCCGTGGGCGTTACGGGAAGCTTTGGAAACGTCGACCCCAATAACCCGGACAGCGTGCCGGGGGAGGCGTATTTTGCCGTGGCGACGCCACAGGGCGTGCGCGCCTTCCACCTGAGCGTGCCGCCCCAGCCAACGCGCCTGCACTACAAGCTGTGCATGGCAAACGCCATCGCCGGGGTGCTTTTGGCCGATCTCGAAGCATAACGATCCCCGCGCGGCGCGAGACCTGCGCTATGATATACAGATGACGGCTGAGGTATTTGAAACCTCAGCCGTCAGCGTTTTGCTGTTTTTACGGAAAAGCTTATTCCTCTTCCTGCTCGGGAGTGTCCTCCTGCGCTTCTTCCTGTTCCTGCTCGTATTTGCCGCCAAAGAGCTGCTCCACAAGGTCGCAGGCGGTCGGCAGGCACTCGTAGGGCACGAAGAAGCGATAGCTTTCCTGGCTGTAGCCCACAAGGGTCGATATGCCGCTGCCGAGCCGCCCCTCCATTTCACAGGGGATGCCGTTTTGAGAAAGCACGTCCCTTAGGGGCTCGCTCCAGATCTGCGCCTGCTCGGTCAGAAAGCAGATGTCCCCGTTTTGGGGATCCCTGGGCGGGGTCCTCCGGCTTTTGCAATCGGGGCACTTCGGACCGTCAAACAGCCTGCGGCAGTGGGGACAGTAGCGCTTTGCTTCCTGCAGGTTCATTTTACCACGCCTTTCTTGATGATGATGTTGGCGTACAGCGCGCTTTCGCCCGTGGCGACAACGGCGTAGCACTTGCGCGCCCGCTCGTAAAACGCGAACCGCTCCACGTTTTCGATCTTTTTGTCGCCCTCGTGCCTTTGGATGGTGGCCTTATACTCGTCCCAGATGACGGGCACCACGTTGTCGCCGGGCACCACCTGCATCAGGGTGACGGGCGCTTCCACATAGGTATCCAGGGGATACAGCGCCAGGATCGCGTCCAGCACTTCATTCACGCCGTGGCCGTCCAGGCGCACCAGGCGCTGCGCGATGGACGCGGCGGGAAAGTTGCCGTCGCCGATGCACAGCTCGTCGCCATGGCCCATTTCCATGAGGATCTTGATAAGCTCTGGGCTGATGATCGGGGAAATGCCTTTTAACATGATAGGAAACCTCCGTTTTATTGTGCTTTGATTTCAATAAGAAAGCGCGTCAGTTTTCAGGCGGGGTCGGCGCGGCCTTCTGGCCTACCAGCATAAGCCAGTTTAAGGCCAGCATGATAAGGCTTGCAAGCAGCGGGCTTAGGCTCATGTCGAGCCGTCCGTGCAAAAGCCCCAGCGCCAGCGGCAGGCTGATCAGCTCCACGATCACGTAGATCGCAAGGCGGCGGCGCAGGTTGGAAAGCGCGCCCCTGGCCGCGTCCACGGCGTCCGGCAAAAGCGACAGGGGGCACACGAGCCGGGCGCTTTCCCATGCGCCTTCGCTCATGCACACGCGCAGCTCCTTGCCGGCGGGCAGCTCCATTTCGCCTTCGCTCAGCACTAAAAAGCTGAAGCGCTCCGCGCCCAGCAGCCGCTGGTTCATTTGGGCGTCCTCGGGATAGATCACCTTATCCACGCCCGCGCGCACGCCCAGCGCCTGAGAGACCTCGCTTTTGGAATCGGCCAGCAGCTGCGTTTCGATGCCCTGCGCGTGCAGCTTGGAAATGACGCTTGCCGAACCCTCGCGCAGATGGCTGCGCAGGCCGATCAATCCCTGGATCTGCCCCGCGGTGACCACGAAAATGCCGTAGCAGCCCTGCTTTGAAAGCTCCTGCAGGCGGCTTTCCCATGCGGAAGCGTCCAGCGCGTTCTTTTCCAAAAACAGCTTGTCGCCCACCAGCACGCGGGTGTCGCCGATCAGCGCCCGGCAGCCGCCCTCGCCCTCCTCCTCCAAAATGGGATCCAGAGGGATGCTCATCCTTTGTGCCTGCTCTACGATCGCAAGGGAGGAGGCGTCCTTCCGGTTTTGCAGCGCCGAGGCCGCAAGGGACAACAGCGCCCCCTCGCTCATGCCGCTTGTAAGGACGCAGCCGCCGTATTCCGCTTTTCCATCGGTAAGGCCGCCCTTTTCGCGGATCAGCACGCAGCCCGCGCGCCCCAGCTGCTCAAGCGCCCTTGCGTCCTTCACCTTTGCGCCCATAGCCGCAAGGCGCGCGCATGCGCGCAGCACGCACAGGGAGGCCGAGGACGCGGGTACCCCGGGGCAGGCTACCGCCAGCACGCACAGCGCGCAGCTGACCGCGTAGGCGTAGCTTTCGCCCATCGCGCGCCAGAAGATCACGCCGCCTACAGCAAGCAGCAGCGCCAGGATCGCAGCGCCCGCGCCGAGATGGCCCGAAAGCTTTACGCAGCGAGGCAGGTCCGCCCCCTTGCCAAAGCCCTCGTCCACGTCGAGGCACGCCTTGAGGCGCCTGCGCTGGCGCATTTCCGTGCGCCGCCCAAGGCTCATAAGCACCGGCAAAAGCGCGGCGCAGCTGAAAAACAGCCGCCCAAGCGCCGCTTCGCCCCGGCTCACCCGCGCGGCGTCGCCGATCAATGCGGGCAGACTGTAGAGTGCGGCGCACAGCGCAGCCAAAAGCGCAAATACGTACGACGCGGGCGCGCCGCTTTCCTTAAGGCGCGCGCCGGGCCTCAGCTCCCCGGCGCAAAGCGCCCACACCGCCAGCATCAGCGCCATCTGCATGATGCCGCAGCTAACAGGGTAGCTGAGCACCGTCCAAAGCGGCAGGGGCAAGAGGAGCGCAAGGCTCAGATACACGCTGAAAAGCGCAAAGATCCACGCAAGCGTCCGCCTGACGATCGCGCCCGCCGCGCCCTTTGGGGCGGGGCGGGAAGCACTTAATTGCATATCGTCCAGCGCCGCGCGCAGGGCGTTTTCGTCTGGCCCGTCCTTTTCCACGCGCACCTGCAGGCTGGACTTTCGCGCGTTTACCCGCACGCTCTTTATGCCGTCCAGCTCTTCAAGCGCCGCGGCGGCGCGCCTTAGAAAGTGCCTGTCCGCGTCCGGCCCCAGTGACAGTATGTATTTCACGGTTTAATCCCTTCCGCCCCGGGCGATGATGACCGGCACGGTCATCTCTTCGTCGGTCAGTCCCGCGTGCTGGCCGATCAGATTTGGCACCTTGCAGCCCAGCGTGTCGTAGCGCAAAAAGCGCCCGCCCGTGGCGCAGGCAAGGTAATCTCCCATAAAGTCCTCGCTCTTGGGATGGGGCGTGCCGCGCCCCAGCAGATGGGTCTTCAGCGCGTCCTCGCGGGAGATCAGCAAAAAGTCCTCCCCGCAGACGGCCTTGAATTCTCTTTCAAACTGCGCCCTGCGCCAGGGCTTTACGAACATCGCCGCGGCGCGGGCCTCGATGGAGGGAGGCATCCACAGGCATTCGTCAAGGGCCCTGATCTCGTTTACGATGACCGGACTGGTGGCGTCCACAAGCCCGTGGTCTGCGGTGACGACAAGCAGCGCGTCCTTGGGCAAAAGCGCGGCAAAGCGCTCGATCGCCCGGTTCAGGCGCTCGAAGTGGCCCACGGTCTCCGGGGCGTTCACGCCCACGCTGTGCATGGTGTGATCCGGCTGGTTGGTGTAAATGCCGATCAGCCTTTGACCGTCCTCGCGGCAAAGCCCAAGGGCGCAGGAGAGCATATCCTCAAAGTCTGCGATCACGTGGGGCTTTGTGCAGCCCGCCATCGAGGCCGAGGGAAAGGGAAAGATCATGTGCGTCTCCACCCTGTCGCTGCCGCCCAGGGCGGGGGGCAGGGGCATGAGCGTCGGCGCGGGCGTGCCCAGTGGGAAGCGCTCGCCCCGGTGGCTCTCCGTGCCGATAAAGGTGTCGATCTGCAGCGCGCACTCCTTAAAGTACAAACTCCAGCCCAGCCACCCGTGCTCAAGCGGTGATACGCCCGTCCAGATGCTGGTGGTGGCGGCGGTGGTGGTGGAGGGGAACACCGCGCTGATGGCCGCTTCGTCGTGCGTCCGCAAAAACGCGCCCTCGGGCAGGTGACGCCTTAACAGCAGTTCGCCCATGCCGTCGCAAAGCAATAGCACGATTTTGTTTATGCCGCCCGCCTGCAGAGATTTGTCGATCTCAGGCAGGGTGGGATAGGCGCTTTGCCCGCCAAAGTGCCTTAGCAGCGACGCGGTGATGGACAGAGAGCTTCTGTCGTAATCCGGGTACTTCATGCCTTACTTAAGCCTCTCAAGCGACGCCTTGAGCCGCCTTGCGGTCTCGTCCTTGCCCAGCAGATACATGATCTCAAACGCGCCGCCGGGGGTGTTCATCTGGCCGGATACGGCGATGCGAAGCGGCCAGAGCATTTGTCCGTTTTTGAGGCCGAGGCGCGCGATCTCCGCCATCACGGTGTCGTGCAGGTTCTCTTCGCTCCAGTCGCTTATGCCCTCAAGCACCGGATAAATGGCTTCCAGCGCCGCCTTCGCGCTCTCCAGCGTGCTCTTTTGCTTTTTGTTTACGTAAAAGTCGTTGGAGAATTCCGGCATTTTGCCAAGGAAGCGCACCATCTCGGGCAGCTGGGCAAAGTACTCCGTGCGGCTTTGCAACAGCTCGCACAGGCGCTTTAAGTCGAATTTTCCTTTTCCAAGCTCCTTTTCCAGCCAGGGGGTGGCCTTCTCAAGGTAGGCCTCAGGGCTTAAGCGCCGCACGTACTCGGCGTTGAACCAGTTCATCTTCTGCATGTCGAAGACGCTGGGGGACTTGCTCAGGCCCTCCAGATCGAAGGCCTTTTCAAGCTCCTGAAGGCTGAAAAACTCCTGCTCGCCCTTGGGACTCCAGCCAAGCAGCGCCATGTAGTTGATCACGGCCTCCACCAGATAGCCCTTTTCCAGCAATTCCTCAAAGGTGGGGTCGCCCTGGCGCTTGGACATCTTTCTGCGGATGACGGCCTTTTTGGGCTGCCCGTTTTCGTCCAGCACGGGGTTTCCGTTCTCGTCGGTCTCCATCAGGTACTCGCCGGTCTTTTTGTCCATATAGTAGCCGTCGATCATCACGGGCGTAAGGTGGACGTACACGGGCTTTTCCCAGCCGAAGCCGTCGTAGAGCAGGTTGTACTTGGGGGTGGAGGAAATGTATTCGTTGCCGCGCATGACGTGAGTGATGCTCATGGTGTGGTCGTCCACCACGTTAGCAAAATTGTAGGTGGGCATACCGTCCTGCTTGATCAGCACGCTGTCGTCCAGGGTGGAGCAGTCCACCTCGATGTGACCGTAGATCACGTCGTCGAAGCTGGCCTTGCCGCTGGTGGGCACGTTTTGGCGGATCACGTAGGGCTCGCCCGCGTCCAGCTTTGCCTGCACCTCCTCGGGCGTGAGGCTCAGACAGTGCTTGTCGTATTTGTAGGTCTCGCCGCGGCTCTCGGCCTCGGCTCTGGCCGCGTCCAGGCGCTCCTTGCTGCAAAAGCAGTAGTAGGCGTGCCCGCGCTTTACAAGCTCCTTGGCGTAGGGCAGGTACATGCCCATGCGCTCGCTTTGCACGTAGGGCGCGCAGGGGCCGCCGACGTCCGGGCCCTCGTCGTGATTGAGCCCTGCGGTCTTCAGGGAGGCGTAGATCTTGTCGACCGCGCCCTCCACCTCGCGCACCTGGTCCGTGTCCTCGATGCGAAGGATGAAGGTGCCGCCGTTTCGGCGCGCCCAAAGATATTCATACAGCGCCGTGCGCAGGTTTCCCAGATGCATATACCCGGTGGGGCTCGGCGCGAAGCGTGTGCGT
>CADBNW010000199.1 GCA_902796025.1 uncultured Eubacteriales bacterium | reverse complement strand
GGTTGAGCTCTGCCAGCTTTATGATGAGCAGGTTCACGTTTACGCCCAGCGCGCCCGCGGCGGAATAAATGTCCATGCCGCCGCTTAGGCACTCGTCCATTTCCTGCGGGTCGATGAGCAGCTCCGCGGCAAAGACGTTGGCCTCGTATTCCACGCCGGTAGCCATGTTGAACAGATCGAACTCGCACAATACCTCGCGCTGCGCCAGCTCGCGGTGGAGCGCCGCATGGCCCAGCTCGTGGGCGAGCACAGTCTTTTTCTCTCCCTCGCTTAAGCGGTCGCTCAAAAAGATGAACGGATAGCCCAGCACCATGCTGAAGGCGCCCTTCTGAGCGACAAAGTCGCTGCGCGTGAGCACCGTTACGTCCATCTCCTGCGCGACGCGCATGGGATCACGGGAGCGCGCGCGGCGGCAGGCGTCCCAGGCCGCGCAGATGGCCGCGTCAGTCATTGGTTTTGCTCTCCTTCTGCGCAAGACGCTTTTTCTTTGCGATCCAGTACGCGTCCTGTATGGCCAGCATCATGGCGTCCATGTCGCTTTCGCTGAGGGCGCCGCCGGCGTAGAGGCTGCGGATCTGGCCCACCAGCTTTTCGGCCTCGCGCGCGCCCTGCGCGCCGTAAACCTCCCGCGCGCTCAGGACAAAATCCGCCGTTTCGTCCATCAGTTCGTCCGGCGTGGTGCCCAGCACCTTTGCCAGCGTCTCCACCGTGGCGCGCTGCTTGGGCAGCTTGTTCTCCAGTTCGTAATAGGCCACCGTGCGCACGGATATATCCGCCATGCGCGCAAGGTCGCTGCGCGAAAGCCCCAGCGCCTTTCTGGCCTTGAGCAGCTTTTCTCCAAACTTCATAAGCGCGTCTCTCCTTTTCCCCGCGGGCGGCGGAGGATCATCTTGCATCTTGACTATATGCAACTTGTGGCTTATAATCTGCACGTAATCTGCAATTGCACTGTGATTATAATGCAATATATGCAATATGTCAAGGGGTATTTTGCACAATGTCCGATTTTATTTTGCACAGCGACCTCAACTGCTTTTACGCGGCGGCGGAGATCAACGACGAGCCCTCGCTGAAGGGCAAGCGCGTGGCCGTATGCGGCTCCACGGAAAACCGTCACGGCATCGTGCTGGCCAAAAGCTACGAGGCCAAGCGCATGGGCGTAAAGACGGGTATGGCGAACTGGGAGGCCAAAAAGGCCTGCCCGGATTTGATCATGGTGGAGCCCCATTACGAACGCTACCTGTTTTACAGCCGGCTGGTGCGCAGCATCTACGCCCGCTACTCCGGCTTTATCGAGCCCTTCGGCATGGACGAAAGCTGGATCCTGCTGCCTGGCCTCAAGGACATTGCGCGGGCGGAGGAGATCGCCCAGGAGATCCGGCAAAGCGTAAAGGAGGAAACGGGGCTCACGGTGTCGATCGGGGTGAGCTTCTCCAAGATCTTTGCAAAGCTCGGCAGCGACATGAAAAAGCCGGACGCGGTCACGGTCATAAGCCGCGAAAATTACCGGCAGACCGTGTGGCCGCTGCCGGTAGAGGAGCTTTTGTACGTGGGGCCCCGCACGAAAAAGAAGCTGAAAGACGTGGGCGTATACACCATCGGGCAGCTGGCGGCCTTTCCGGAGGACGCGATCAGCGGAAAGCTTGGCAAAAACGGGGTGATGCTGCGCCTGTTTGCGCGGGGCGAGGACATGGCAAGGGTAGCGGAGCAGGGCTACGCCGCGCCGATCAAATCCATCGGCCACGGGGCCACCTGCGTAAGGGATCTGCACAGCGCCGAGGAGGTGTGGCGCGTATTGTACGAATTGAGCCAGGACGTGGTGCACCGCCTGATCCGCCATCATCTGCTGGCGGGAGGCGCGGGGCTGTACATCCGCTACAGCGATCTTGAGGGCGTGAGCCTGCAACAGCCCCTGCGCCTGCCCGCGCGCTCGGCGCTGGACATCGCAAGGGCGGGGTTTGAACTGTACCTGAAGGGACACGAGCCGGGCAGGCCCATCCGCGCGCTTACGATCTGCGCGATCGCCCTTGCGCCGGACGACGTACCCAGCCAGACAGATCTGATGGGACAGGAGCGCACGCTTGCCCGCCGCCGCGCGCTGGACGAGGCCGTGGACGCCCTGCGGGGACGCTTTGGCAGTTCGTCGGTGCGGGCCGCGTCGCTGCTTAGAGCTACGCCCATCGCCACGGACCGCTGCGAGACTGTGCCGATGCCGGCGATAATGTATAGATAGGGGCAAGCCCCTCGCTTGAAATGAATCGGAGATTCATTTCAAGCGGTTGGTTGGGCTATCCTGATGTTGTGTTTTGGTCGAAACGCCGTGGCTTGAAAGCGTGGGCGATAGGATCGCAGTTTTTGCTGAAATTCCTGCGGGAATTTCCGGGCGCAAAAACTGTAAGGAAGCGATTATTTGTTCCGGTCGTCTGCGCTGCGCTCTTACGTAACGCGCCACGGCTCTGAAAGCCCACTGGGCTTTCATTCACTACCGT
>CADBNW010000198.1 GCA_902796025.1 uncultured Eubacteriales bacterium | reverse complement strand
TGCGCCCTGCAGCTTGCCCAGGGGTTTTGTGAGATCGATATTCATCCGTTTCCTCCGCGTTTTGCGACAAAAGCAGAGCGAACACAAAATTATCTTGTATCCGTCCCGCTTTTCTATTATAATGGAAAAATCGAAACTATGCAACATGCAAACCAAAATTTGATAATTGTTTCACGTGAAACATTTCTTCTTTATGCCTGCAAAAAAGTCGAAAGCGCCTGTTCGGGCGCGCCGCGGCGCTTTAGGCGCGCTGCTCGTGCTGATCCTTCTTAGCCTTACCCTGCTGCTGGGCCTGATCAACGCAAAGACCCTGCGCGTGGTGTATCTCGACCTGCCCATAAGCGGGCTGGATCCCCGCCTTGAAGGCAGCAGGCTTTTGTATGTGAGCGACCTTAAAATCTCAAACGCGCGCCAGGCAAGACAAAGCGCGCGCCTGCTTTCGCGCCTGTGCAGCGCGCAGCCGGATGTGATGCTGCTGGGCGGCGATCTGTGCTCTGCGGATCTTTTTTCCTCCCTGTCCGTGACGCTTGGCGTGAAGACGCGTTTGCAGCTGGAAGAACAGCTGCAGTCGGCGCGCTCTGCCTTTTTGCTGGAAATGAACCGCCTGAGCCTTCGCGGCGGGATCTACGCGGTCCTCGGCGACGAGGATCCGGGCCTCAGCTTTGAGGACGAGCGGCGCAGCAATATCCGCTTTCTCAAAAATGAGGTCGCCTTCGCCCAGATCCGCGGCGCGCGCCTGCCCATTTACGGCTGCGCCGCAAACGCCGCGCAGGAGGGCTACGTGTTTTCCTTCAGCGATACGGGAAGCGGCCCCATGCTGATCCTGTTCCACGATCCCGGAATGTACCGGCAGGTGGCGCTGGCCGCGTCCAAGCGCTCAAAAAATGCCCGGGAGTATCTGCTGCTTTCGGGGCACACTCTTGGCGGACAGCTGCGGCTTGGCAAATTCTTCCTGCTGCACAGAGACTTGAACAGGCTCTACACCCAGCACGCAGACGAAAACGGCCTGTACGCAGATGATACGGGGCTTCGCATGCTGGTGAGCCCAGGCGTCGGCAGCCAGCTGTTTCCCTTCCGCCTGGGCACCCGCCCCAGCGCTTACATCATCACTCTGAAGGCAGGATAGCATGATCAAATCGTTTTTCAAAGAGTACGGCTGGCGCTACATCCCGGGGCTTGTGCTGATGATCGCCTGCTCCTGGATCCAGACCCGCGCTCCCATCGCGCTGGGCCTGGCTGTGGACGCCGCCGCAAACGCGAAACGGGCGGAATTCATCCATAACGCCGCCAGCATTTTCATTATCGCGCTGGGCGTTTTTGTCACGCGCTTTGGCTGGCGCTGGTTCATCGTGCGCACCTCCCGGGAAATGGAGGTGTACCTGCGCGACGGCCTCTACACCCATTTGATCAACCTCCCCGTGGGCTATTACTCCACCGCAAGGTCCGGCGACCTCATGGCCTACGCCGTAAACGACGTAAACGCCGTAAGGATGATGTTCGGCATGGTGCTGTGTCAGGCCATAAACTCCGTATCCTCCTTGATCTTTTCCATCGCGCGCATGGGCGGGCACATCGATCTGAAGCTCACCATCTATTCCCTTTTGCCCGTGCCGGCGGCCATTTTCACGGTGCTTGCGCTGGGTACGCTTGTGCGCAGGCGCGCAAAGCGGGCGCAGGAAATGTTTTCGGTCATCTCCGGCCACGTGCAGGAGAACATCAACGGCATGCGGGTGATCAAGGCCTTTGCGCAGGAAAAGCCCCAGTACGCCGAGTACGAAAAGGAAAGCCAGGAAAAGCGCAGCGCCAACCTGAAATGGTACTTTGCCGCGGCGTACATGGATCCCATCATCAAATCCGTCTTTGCCGTAAGCTACGCCGTGGGCCTGATCTACGGCGGGCAGCTGGTCATAAACGGCACGCTGCAGCTCAGTGACTACATCGCCTTCAATTCCTATCTCACGATGATCGTAAACCCCATCGTGGTGATCGGGCGCATAAACAACAACCTGCAGCGGGGTCTTGCCAGCTACAAGCGCTTAAAGACGCTGTTGGACGAGCCGGAGGTAAGCGAATTTGACCGTCTTGGTGAGGATGTGCCCTTTTCCCCCTCCGTCAGTGCCAGAGATCTTCGCTTTCAGTATTCCGGCGCAGGCGCGCCCGCGCTGGACGGCGTAAGCTTTGAGCTTGCCGAGGGCCGGATGCTTGGCATAGTTGGCCCGACCGGCGGGGGCAAGACCACGATCCTTTCCCTGCTGCTTAAGCTGTATGTGCCCGAAAGGGGCCAGCTGTATCTTGGCGGAAGGGACATTTGCGACATCCCCGCCGCCTGCCTCAGAAAGCGCGTCGGCTACGTGCCGCAGGACGGCTTTTTGTTTGACGAGAGCATCCTGGAAAACGTGCGCTTTTTCTCGCAGGCCTCTGACGACGAGATCCTGCGCTGCCTGGATATCGCCGGCATGGCGCAGGACATCTCGCGCATGCCGGAGGGCGTCAAGACCCTTTGCGGAGAGCGGGGCAATCACCTCTCCGGCGGGCAGCGCCAGCGCGTCAGTCTTGCGCGGGCGCTGGTGCGAAAGCCGGACATCCTGCTGCTGGACGACACCCTCTCCGCCGTGGACGCGGCCACCGAGGGAAGGATCCTGCAAAGCCTGAAAAGCGAAATGGCGGGCAAAAGCTGCATCGTGATCAGCCACCGTTTAAGCGCCGTGGAGCAGGCGGACGAGATCCTCTATGTGGACGGCGGCAAGATCGTGGAGCGGGGCACCCACGAGCAGCTGCTGGCGCGCGGGGGCGCTTATGCCGCCCTGTACGATCTGCAGTGCAAAAAGGAGGAAGCGTAAATGAACGGCGAAGCACCGAAAAAGCGTTCCTCCGCCCTGTGGCTGCTGAGCCTTATGAAGCCCTACGTTCCAAGGCTTTTGCTGATCACAGGACTGATCGTGCTTGCAAACCTTGCAGAGCTCATAAAGCCCCGCATTTACGCGACCATCATCGACGATTTTCTGCCCCTTGCGGGCAAAAGCGCCGCACCCGCGCCTGCGCCGGGCCTGCGGGGCTTTTTGAGCGGCACGCTGACTGGCCTTGGGCTTAGCTACTTTGCGGTCATTTTTATCAGCGCCGTTTCCTCCCTCTTACAGTCCCGCATGATCACCCGCATCTGCCAGCGCATTTTGCACGAGACGCGCATGAAGCTGTTCAAGCACATCCACGAAATGAAGCTGCAAAGTCTGGACGAGATGGGCTCCGGCCGTTTGCTCACCCGCGCCACCAACGACGTGGAGGCGCTGGACGAGTTTTACGGCGACGTGCTGAGCGGCCTGTTCCGGGACGTGATCCTGCTGATCGGCATCGTGTACATGATGCTTTCGATGAACGTGCGCCTTGCGCTGGCCGGTTTTGCGGCGGTGCCGGTGATCGCGCTTATCACCATCCTTTGCAAAGGCGCGCTGCGGCGGAACTTTACCAAAATGAAGGCGCTGATCGGGCGCATAAACGGCTTTATCGCCGAAAGCCTCTCCGGCATCCGCGTGATCAAAAGCTTTTCGAGAGAAAAGGAAAAATGCGAGCAGCTCTACGGACTGGACCGGGAGTATAAAAAAACCACCTTCTTCCAGGTGTTCATGAACGGCATTTTGCGCCCGGTGATGGAGGTGGTCAATTCCGCCGCCATCGTGCTGGTTTTGATCGTGGGCTTTAAGCTTGCGGGGCAGGACGCCTCTTTGGCGGAGGCCGGCGTGCTCGTTGCCATGACCACGTACATCAAGCAGTTTTTTGAGCCCATCAACGATCTTGCGGAAAAGTACAATACCGTGCAATCCTCCCTGGTGTCCGCAGACCGCATCCGCACGCTGCTGGATGAGACGGACGCACTGGAAAAGGACGCGCCAAACGCCTTCAGCGCGCAGATCCGGGGCGAGGTGGAATTCAGAAACGTATGGTTTGCCTACAATAACGAAGACTGGGTGCTGAAAAGCCTGTCCTTTCACGTAAAGCCCGGAGAGCGGATCGCGTTTGTGGGGGCCACGGGCGCTGGCAAAACCACGATCATCTCGCTTTTGTCCCGCTTCTACACCGTGCAAAAGGGCGAGATCCTGATCGACGGCGTAAACGTGAACGACTGGGCCCTGTCCAGCCTTCGGGCACAGGTGGGCGTGGTGCTGCAGGACGTGTTCCTGTTTGTGGGGAGCGTAGCGGACAACGTGCGCATCCACGCGGACATCAGCGACGAGGAGGTCATGCAGGCGCTCACGCAGTCCCAGGCGGACGAATTTGTAAGGCACCTGCCCGGGGGACTCGATCACATGGTATCCGAGCGCGGCGCGGCGTTTTCCACCGGTGAACGGCAGCTGATCTCCTTTGCAAGGGCGATCGCCCATAAGCCGCGCATCCTTGTGCTTGACGAAGCCACCGCGAACATCGATTCCAAGACCGAAGCGCTTTTGCAGACCTCCATCGACAGCATCTCCCGCGGCAAGACCGCCATCTTCATCGCCCACCGCTTGTCCACCATCCGCTTTTGCGACTGCATCTATTATCTGGAAAACGGCGTCGTGGCCGAAAGCGGCACCCACGAGGAGCTGATGCGGCAAAACGGGAAATACGCGGCGCTGGTCAACGCGGGAGAAGAAGTTGAGAATAGTTAGGAGTTAGAAATTAGGAGTCAGGAGTTGCGGAGGGCTTTGCTCTGCAAAGCCTTGAATAAAGAAGAACAGTTCATCCATAAGGGGATGCCGTTCTTCTTTTGACTTTCCCAATCCGTTTATGCTTCCTTCAAAGAAATCGCGGAGCGATTTCCACCTGAACTCCTAACTCCTATCTCCTAACTCCTAACTCCTATTCCGGTTTATAGCTCACCGTTCCGCACACGCGGTCGCCCGCGTCGCCGGCGGCGGTGTAGATGTAGCCCTTTTCGTTCAGCGGCTCGTCGGAGTAGGCGGCGGTGTAGATGGGCACCTCCGGGTGCTTTTCGTGCACGGCCTTGATGCCGGTCGCGGAGGAGAAGATGCACATCACCTTGATCCTGTCGCAGCCCGCCTTCTTTACAAGGTCGATCGCGGCCACCGCGGTAGCGCCGGTAGCAAGGGCGGGATCCACGATGATCACCTGACCGCTTGCGGCGTCCACGGGCAGCTTGAAGTAATACTGCTTTGCCTCCAGCGTTTCCTCGTCGCGGTAGAGGCCCACGTGGCCGACCTTCGCCGTGGGCGAGAGGGCGCGCAGTCCGTCCACCATGCCAAGGCCCGCGCGCAGGATGGGCACGATGGTAAAGTCCTCCGC
>CADBNW010000197.1 GCA_902796025.1 uncultured Eubacteriales bacterium | reverse complement strand
CTGATCGCCGTATTTTTTGGAGATCTGCTGGCGGCGGGCGATGTCCTTCATCGCCACATAGCCGCCCGACTGGTGCAGCGCGATGTCCAGCAATATCCTTAGCGCGTAGCGTCCGCGGGTCGAAATCTTCAATGCCTCCACCTCCGCCCTTATTGTACAGCAAATACATGGACAAATCAAGTATTTCTGTCGATTTTTTTGAGGGCGGCGGGGAAAAAGCCCTCTCTACCTGATCGACCTTCGCACCTCGTCAAGCGTCAGGCCCTGTTCCTCCGCCAGGCGGGCAAGGTCCTCGTATTCCGCCTTTTGCCTGCTTACGCCCATGCCGCTTGCGCGCTTGATCCTGACGGGGCCGTAGGGGGTTTGACGGGTCTCGATCACGCGCTCCAGGGCGTAGCGCGCCATGTCCTGCCTGCGGATGCCAAGGGTCGTGGTATGCTTCATCATGACTCCGGCAAGCGCGTCGGCGTCCTCGGGCAGGCAGATCGCGCAAAGCATGATGCCCGGGCGGGATTTTTTCATGCCGATGGGCTGGGTGTATACGTCCCTTGCGCCCGCCTTGAAAAGCTGCTCCATGGCAAAGCCCAGCTCCTCGCCCGTCATGTCGTCCAGATTGCACTCAAGGCGGGTGATCCTTTGCGTCTGGCCCGCGCTCTCCCCCAGGAAGGCGCGCACGCAGTTTGCGCGCTCAAAGTCCTTTTTGCCCATGCCGTAGCCGATCTTTTCCACGCGCATCACGGGGCGGTCACCAAAGGAGGTGACAAAGTGCTTTAGCAGCGCGGCGCCCGTTGGCGTGCACAATTCGCCCTGTACCTGTCCGCCGTAGGTGGGCACGCCCTCAAGCAGCAGCGCCGTTGCGGGCGCAGGCACGGGCAAAACGCCGTGCATGCAGCGCACATAGCCGCTGCCCACGTGGACGGGCGAAGCGCAGATCTTTTCCGCGCCTATGGTCTCCATCAAAAGGCACACGCCCACCACGTCCGCCACGGCGTCCAGCGTGCCGACCTCGTGAAAGTGGATGTCGCTTACCGGGCGGCCGTGCACCCTGCCCTCCGCGTCCGCGATCAGGGCGTAGACGGCCTTTGCGTCCCGTTTCACCCTGTCCGATACGGGCAGGGCCTCGATAATCGCCTCGATGTCGCCCAAGGAGGAATGATGATGCGCGTGCTCGTGGTGATGCTCGTGATCATGATCGTGCTCATGATCGTGCTCATGATCGTGCTCATGCTCATGGTCGTGGTCATGCTCATGATGATGGTCGTGGTGGTGCTCATGCTCATGATCGTGGTCGTGTACGTCGTGGGATTCCTCTTCCCCGCCGTTTACGGACACGTTCATGTGCGTGCCCATGATGCCGCATTTGCTGGTTTTTTCGGTCTCCACGTGCACATTAGGCAGGCCCAGGGAATTCATTTTGTCCACAAAGGCCTGGGGATCCGGCGTCAGCTCCATCAGGGCCGCCATCAGCATATCGCCCGCTGCGCCCATGCCGCATTCAAAATACAGGGTTTTCATAAAGAACTCTTCTCCAATCCAGATTTATAAAAGCTGCCCGGCAGCTTAAAAACGGCCTGCCCCAAAGGGGTCTATCCAAAAAGGTTGATAAGGCCCGTTACGCCGATCATGACATACACAAATTTTTTAAGCGTTTTTTCGTTTACCCGGCCTGCGATCACGCGCGCAAGGCTGACCCCCGCAAGGATCGCAAGCAGCCCCGCGCCGATCGCCGGCAGGTGCTGCGGGGCGATGATGCCGTTTATCAGCCTAAGGAACGTATTGTACACGCCGTTTATCAGAAAAAACGCGGCGGCGCTGCCCAGGTATTCGCGCATGCTGTTTGTTTTATTTAAAAAGTACAGCACCATCAGCGGGCCGCCGATGCCGAAAAACGCGTCGCACAGGGCGGAGATCACGACGTACACCGCCGTCTGCATGGGCGTAAGCGGCTTCCTTTCCCGGCGGTTAAAAAAGAGATAGTACACAGACAGCGCGATCAGAAACCCGCCGAAGATCCGCTTCATCAGCGCCTGGTCGATGAAATGCGCAAAGGAGATGGCAAGGGAACACACCAGCATGTAGGGCGCGATCGGCAAAAGCACCTTCCGCCAGCGGATCTCCCGCCGGTAGGTCACGACCATGCTCAGGTTCAGCGGCACCGAGACGCATACGGAAATCGCCGCGGCTGTGGGCAGCGGCCAATACAGCGTATACGTCATCATCTGCACCGGCCCGCTGCCAAAGCCCGCAATGCCCTGAAGCAGCCCCGCGGCCAGCGCCGTCAAAACCAGCACCGCGTAGATCATGTGTGGGATTATAGCATCTCCCCCCTTCCGGCGCAACCGGAAAAGGGGCGTTTTCGTAAAGCTTTTTCTATTTTTGCGTGCAGATTCGTTTTGCGGGCGGGGATTGTAAAAAAGCGCTTCAGGCTGTATAATAGCATAAGACGCACGATCAGGAGGCAGGCATGACGCAGGTATACCGCTTTGCAGGCGCTACTTTCAAAATCACCTGCGCGCACGAGCTGTTTGAGCAGATGGCACAAGCCTACGCCTGCGCCGGAGGCTGGGATTTTGAGATCGAGCCCGAAAGGGACGGCCCTGCCCCGGAAGAAGGGTCCGATGCCTTTGCCCCTGCGCAGCGGGAGGCGCTTTCCATCTACCGCGGCGTCGCCGAGGCGCTGCCGGGCGCGGGCGCGTTTGCGTTTCACGCCTCCGCGATTTCGGTGGACGGGCAGGCCTATCTCTTTGCGGCGCCAAGCGGCGTCGGCAAAAGCACGCATGCCCGCCTGTGGCGTGAGCTTTTAGGTGCGCGCGCCGTGATGATCAACGACGACAAGCCCTTTTTGTGCGTGCAAAAGGATGGCACGGCCCTGGCCTTCGGAAGTCCCTGGGACGGAAAGCACCATCTAAGCAGCAACCTTTCCGCGCCCGTCAGGGCCATTTGCCTGCTTGAGCGCGCGCCGCAAAACCGCGTGTCCCGCGCGGACAAGGGCGAGCTTCTGCCCTTCCTTCTGCGCCAGACCTACCGGCCGCGGGATCCCAAAAGGCTTTCGCAAACGCTCTCCCTATGGAACGCGCTGAAGGCGGATCTTTACCGCCTCGAGTGCAACATGGAGAAAGACGCTGCGCGCGTTGCCGCAAGGGCGCTTGGCGTTCCCGCTGTGGAGTAACGAAATGCCCTGCGCCGGCGGGTATGGCATTTTCCCACAGGATATGCTATACTGTTTCAGGAAGAACGCCGCTGTGCCGGACGCAAAGGAGGATCCCCATGGACATGGAGCCGCTTTTTCGCTTTGCCTTTGAAAACGCCGGGGACGCCACCCACGGGCGGGACCACATCCTGCGCGTGCGCAAAAACGCCCTGGACATCGCCCGAAGCTTTCCGGAGGCGGACCTACAGGCGCTGGAGGCCGCCGCGATCCTGCACGACTGCGGCCAAAGGGAGCAATTGCAGGACCCCGCCGTGGATCACGCGTGCGCGGGCGCGCAAAAGGCGGATAAGCTGCTTACGGCGCTTGGCTGGGATAAGGATACGCGCCTTATCGCGGTAAGGGCCATCCGGGCGCACTCCAACCCCCTGCTCGCCCGCGAGGCGGGAATAGAAGCCTCCATCCTCTTTGACGCGGACAAGCTTGAGATGCTTGGCGCGGTGGGGCTTGCAAGGGCGCTCATCTGGAGTAATAACGCGGGCTACGCGCTAATAGACGCGCAGGGCGAAAGCTTTTACAGCGTCGCGCTTGGGGATACGCGCTTTGCCTCGGAAAACCTGATCACGCCCAGGGCCCGCCATCTTGCCCGGGAGCGCGCTGCGCTTTCGCAAAAATACCTCGAAGCTCTTTTATCCGAAACAACGCTGGACGAACCGTCCTGCCCCCGCCAAACCCAATAAAACGGAGGAAACTATGCTGAAATACAAAAGCCAAAACTACGAAACCCTGCCCGGCGAAAGCTGGCACGACGCCTGCGTGCGCCTGGGTCTGAAGGGCGTGCTGGCGGTGCTTGTGGGCGGACAGCCCGAGGGCCTGTCCCGCCCCGCCGAGGGCGACGCCGCGGCGCTTACCTTTCAGGACGAGGAGGGGCGGCGCGTTTACGAGCGCTCGCTGCGCTTGGTACTGCTGCTTGCGGCGCAGCGCGTCATGCCCGGCGCACGCCTCAGGATCGAAAACTCCTACGGAAGCGGCGTGCTGGTGACGGTGCGAAACGCCTCCATCAGCGATACCCTTGTAAAAAAACTGGAAAACGAGATGCGCAGCATCTGCCGCCAGGCGCTGCCCTTCACGCTGCACGTGGTCAGCAAGGAGGAGGCCATTAGCTACTTTAACTCCATCGGCCAAAGCGACAAGGCGGAGCTTCTGACCCAGTGGCGCGAAAAGCAGAGCTTCAACCTCTACGAGTGCGGCGAGGTGAAGGACTACTTCTACGGCGAAATGGCCTACGACACCTCCTGCGTAAGCGTATTCAGCCTAAGCCCGGTGGGCGGGGGCTTTGTGCTCAGCCTGCCGACGGTCGAAAAGCCGGACGTCCCCGGCACCATCGCGTCCACCTCCAAGCTGCTTGAGACCTACACGGAGAGCAACGCCTGGCTTCGGATCCTCGAGGTGGAGAACGTTTCGGACCTAAACCGCCTGACGCTAAAGGGCGAGCTAAGGGAATTCATCCGCGTAAACGAAGCGCTTATGGACATGCGAATCGGCCGCATCGCAGAGCAGATCGTGGAGAGAAACGCGCGCCTTGTGCTGATCGCGGGGCCCTCCTCCTCCGGCAAGACCACCTTCTGCCACCGCCTCTTCACCGCCCTTCGGGTGCACGGCGCAAAGCCCGTGAAGCTGTCACTTGACGACTACTATCTGGACCGCGACAAGGTGCCGCTGGACGAAGAGGGAAATCCCGATCTGGAATGCGTGGAGGCGCTGGACGTGCCGCTTATCAATAAGCAGCTAAAGCGCATATTGGAGGGCGAAGCGGTGGAGGTGCCCACCTTCGACTTTGTCACCCAAAAGCGCGCGCAGGCGACCCACACGGTGAAGGTGGACACCCACGCGCCCATTCTGATTGAGGGCATCCACGGCTTAAACGACCGTTTGACCAGCAGCGTCCCCGCAAATCAGAAGTTCAAGATCTACATAAGCGCCCTCATGAACCTGAATCTGGACGACCACAACCGCATCCGCTCCACCGACGCAAGGCTGATCCGCCGCCTCGTGCGCGACAGCCGCTTCCGTGGCACGCCTGTTCGCGAGACGCTGCAGATGTGGAAAAGCGTTCGCCGGGGCGAGGACAGGTTCATCTTCCCCTTCCAGGAAAACGCGGACACCATGATCAACTCCGCTCTGGTGTACGAGCTTGCGATCATGAAAAAATACATCTATCCCCAGCTGTGCGAGATCCCGTCCTCCGATCCCCTCTACGCGCAGGCGCGGCGGCTGGTAAAGTTTTTGAATTACATCGTCTCCGCCGACGTCGAGGACGAGATCCCCTTGAACAGCCTGCTCAGGGAATTTATCGGCGGAAGCTGCTTTTACAGATAAGCGATAAGCTTTTCACGTAAAGCGGCGGGCGCAGAGATCTGCGCCCGCCGCTTTATGCTGCATCCAGTTTCGGATCATGCATCCTTTTTTCCCGGTCCCCGGTACTCCAGGCACAGCATCGTAAGGTCGTCAAACTGCTCGGCGTCCTTTACAAATCCGTCCACGGCCTTGCGCACGTTTGCAAGCAGGGTCTGGGGAGAGGCGGCGGGGTTTTGGTTGAGGGCCTTCAGCATCCGCTCGGTGCCAAACAGCTCTTTTTCGGCGCTTGTCGCCTCCGGCACGCCGTCGGTGTACACAAACAGCCTCGAGCCGGGCTCCAGCTGCAATTCGTACTCCCTGTAGCGCGCCTCCTCCAAGCCGCCGATCACGAAGCCGTGCCGGTCGTGGAAAAGCTCGAAGCTGCCGCCCGCGTGGGCGATCGCCGGGTATTCGTGCCCGGCGTTTGCGCACTTGAGCTTGCCGGTCGAAAGCTCCAGGATACCAAGCCACACGGTCACGAACATCTGCGCTTCGTTATTGGAACAAAGCGCCTCGTTTGTTTTGGTAAGGATCTGCGCGGCGGAGGAGCCCAGCATCGCGCAGCTTTGCAAAATGATCTTGGACGCCATCATAAACAGCGCGGCGGGCACGCCCTTGCCGGAGACGTCCGCGATTACCATGCACAGATGATCGTCGTCCACCAGGAAGTAGTCGTAAAAGTCGCCGCCCACCTCCTTTGCGGGATCCATGCTGGCGAAGATGTCGAACTCCGCCCGGTCCGGAAAGGCGGGAAAGATGTGCGGCAGCATGGCCGCCTGGATGTCCGTGGCCAGGGAAAGCTCCGCGCCGATGCGCTCCTTTTCGGCGGTCACGGTTTTGACCTTTTCCACGTACTGCACCGTCTTGTGGGACAGACTTGCAAAGCACTCGGCCAGCTCCTCCACCTCGTCGCCGGTGCGGTAGGCGTCCTCCATTTTGAATTCCAGATTGCCTTCGCTCAGCTCCGCGATCCTGCGGGTGATGGTGTTCAAGGGCTTTACGATGCGCTTTCCAAGGATCAGCGCACCCGCAAGCATCAATAGGGCCGCCGTGACAAGCAGCACGATCACCGTGTTTTTGGAGTGTGCCGTGTGCTGCTGGTATTCCTGCGCCACCTCGTTTTGGATCGTCTGATAGCTCTCGTGCAGCATCACGGATGGCTGGGCCGCGCTTTCCGCATCGCACAGGGAGATCAGCGACCAGCCGAGCGTCCCGATGGGCGCGCCGATGGCGTAGTGCGGCGCGCCGTCGATGGAAATGAGCCGAAGCCCCGTAAGGCCCTTGGCCGCGTCGCTTACCAGCCGGGCTAGCTCGCCGTTTTCAGACGCGCAAAGATCCTGGGCATTTTTCCCCTGCTCTACGCGAAGCGAGCCTTCGCTCTTTGGCGAAAACACCACGTGCCCGTAATTGTTTACCACGCACAGGAAGCTGCCGTAGTTTTCGCTGTTTTGGATGGCGTTTTGCATGGAGGTCAAAAACAGATCGGAGCCGACCACTGCCATAAGCTCGCCGCCCTTATACACGGGCATCGCGCTGACGATGCCGATGTCGCCGGTAAAGGCGTCCGTCTCGACGTCGGTAAAGATGAGCCCGCCCTTTTTCACGGCCTGGAGGTACCAGGGGCGCGTGCGGGGATCGTAGGACGCGGCGCTGCCGTCGGGCTCGAATTTTGCGGCGCTTCTGTCGTCCACGACCAAAAACGCGCCGTCCGGCAGGGCGATAAAGCAGGAGTTGGTCTGATCGGACGCACCAAAGAGCGAGACCATCATGTCGGACATGTTGGCGATCAGCCCCAGGCGGTCGGAAAGCGCTTCATCCTCCGCGTTCACCCCGTCTGCCAGGATCAGCTGCGCCGTGACGAGGCCGTTTTGTGCGGGATCCGGCGCGCGCACGGCCATGCGGGCATACATCTCGGGCTCCTTAAAAAGCTTACCCGCGTACTCGCCCAGCATCTGCACCCGGATGCCCAGGCTGTGGAACAATTCGTCTGCGATATAGCTTTCCAGCTGCACGGACTGGGTCATGCTGGTATCCAATACACTTTGCATCACCTGCTCGATGATCTCGTCCGTCGCGGCCTGCTGCTGGGCGCTGGACTGGGCGCTCAGGCGCGAAAGCATGTTGCCATGGTGGATCGAGACGATGGAAAACGCTGCGGTAAGCAGGATGACCGTGATCAGGATCAGGTTGAACACCTTTGTCTGTATCCCGCCGATGACCAGATTTTTGAACTTCTTCATGCAGCAGCACCTCGCGCCAGTATATGAAAAAAGATTGTTATTTATTATACGCCATCTGCTTTGAAGTTACAACCGCGCAAATGAAAACTCTGTTGAAAAAGCGCAGTAAAAGCCCTGAGCCGCGCAAATATTTCACCCGCGCGCTATTGCAAAAAAGCCCCGGCGGGGGTACAATATTGGCAGGATATTCCTGCAAGGCTTATGCAGGCAGACAGTCACTTGCACTATGGAGGAATGAAGCATGAATACAGCCACTCGCTGCTATCTGGGCTTTGATTTTGGCGCGTCGAGCGGGCGCGCGATTTTGGGCTATCTTTCGGGGGGCACCAGCAAGCGTCTTGAGATCCAGGAGATCCACCGTTTTCCAAACGAAGCCGTGCACTGCGGCAAATACCTCAAGTGGGAAACCGAGCGCCTGTTTGAGGAAATGAAGATCGCCATCAACAAATGCGCGGACATGGGCGTGCACATCGATTCCATCGGCATCGACACCTGGGGCGTGGATTTCGGCCTGGTGGACGGGCAGGGCAATCTGGTCTACCGCCCCGTGGCCTACCGCGACGAGCGCACGAACGGGCTGATGGACGAGGCCTTCAAGATCATGCCCAAGGAAGAGATTTTCAAAAACACGGGCCTTGCGTTCATGCAGTTCAATACCCTCTACCAGCTGCTCGCCATGCAGCGCGACCCGGAGGCCGCGCCCTACTTAAATGGCGAGTACAGGCTTTTGTTCATGCCGGATCTGTTTGAGCACTACCTGACCGGCGCCCTGGGCACGGAATACACCATCGCCTCCACCAGTCAGCTGATCGATCCCGTCAAGCGCGGCTGGGCCACCGAGGTCCTTAAGGCCTTCGGCATCCCCGAAAAGCTGTTTGCCCCGCTTCAGCAGCCCGGCGCGACCCGCGGACTGCTCAGAAAAGACATCTGTCCGAAGCTCGATTACGACATCCCCGTGATCGCGGTCGCCTCCCACGACACCGCAAGCGCCGTGGCCGCCGTGCCCGCGCGAAAGGGCGAAAGCTTTGCCTACATTTCCAGCGGCACCTGGTCGCTGATGGGCGTTGAGACCTTAAATCCCCTGTGCACCCCCGCGGTGATGGAGGCAAACTTCACAAACGAGGGCGGCCTTGACGGCACCACCCGCATGCTCAAAAACATCATGGGCCTTTGGATCATTCAGGAGTGCCGCAAGCAGTTCAATCAGGAGCGCGCCGCAAAGGGCCTCTCTCCCCTGTCCTTTGCGGACATCGTGGATGAGGTAAGCGCCCTGCCTAAGCCCACCACCGCCGTCATCGACGTGGACGACGATCTGTTCTTTGGCCCGGACGGCATGGTGGACAGGATCGAGGGCTACGTAAAGGCACGCGGCGGCTCGATCGATCCCAAGCACCGCGTGGGCGAGGTGGCGGACATCGTCTACCGCTCCCTGGCGCTGAAATACCGCTGGGCCATCGAGCGCATCGAACAGATCACCTCCACCCCAATTGATGTGCTCTACATCGTGGGCGGCGGCGGCAACAACGAGCTTCTCAACCGCTACACCGCCCAGGCCATCCGCCGCCCCGTGCGCATCGGCGCGGGCGAGGGCACCGTGATCGGAAACCTGCTGGTGCAGGCGATGGGCCGCGGCGACGTAAAGGATCTTTGGGAGCTGCGCCAGATCGTGCGCGACTCCTTTGGCGACAAGGAATACGGCTATAACAGCGCCGAGGACGCGCGCTGGGACGCGGACTATCAGCGCCTGCTGGCGCTTATGAAGTAATGGCGGACGAGCGCGCCTTACTCTTCCCCCACGGCCAGCTCCCGGGCTCGCTGGAGCTGGCCTTCGTGGGGGACAGCGTTTACGACCTGTATGTTAGAAGCGCCCTGGTAAAGCGCGGCGGGCGCGTAAACGACCTGAACCGCGCCGCGGTCGCGCGCGTAAACGCCCACGCCCAGTGCGAAAGCCTGAAGCGCATTTTACCTCTTTTGAGTCCCGAGGAGAGCGCCGTCGTGCGCCGCGCGCACAACGCAAGGCAGTCGCCCACCAAAAACGCGGACCCTGGCGAATACCATTACGCGACCGCCCTGGAGGCGCTGGTGGGATATTTGTACCTCACGGGACAAAAGCAGCGCTTGACCCAGCTTTTAAGCCTCTCAACAGAAATGGAAGGTAGTATCGATGCCCTTTGACAAAACCCCCAAAATGCCCTATCACGGCAATCACAACGGCAAGCGCCCGGGCGAGTGGTCGGGCACCAGCCAGCGAAATCTTGCTGACCCCAAGCGCCGCGCTGAGAGCGCAAGGCGCGCGTCCCAGGCCGGGTACACGCCCCTGCCCGAGGCGGAGCTGCCGGAAAACCTGCTGGTAGGCAGAAACCCGATCCGCGAAGCCCTGAAAAACGGCCGCCCCATGGAAAAGCTCATGGTGATGAAGGGCGATCTGTCCTCCGCCGCGCGGGAGCTCGTGCGCATGGCGCGGGATGCGGGCGTGGTGGTGCAGGAGGTGGACAAATCCCGCCTTGACGCCGTGTACCCCCACCATCAGGGGCTTTTGGCCTATCTCTCAAGCGCCGGCTACCGCGAGGTGAGCGACATTTTCGCCCTTGCCAAGGAGCGAAACGAGGATCCCTTCATCATCTGCCTTGACGGCATCACCGATCCCCACAATCTGGGCGCGATCATACGCTCGGCAGAGTGCGCAGGCGCGCACGGCGTGATCATACCAGAGCGCCGAAGCGCCGGGCTGAACCCCGCCTGCGTGAAGGCCGCGGCGGGCGCGCTGGAATACATGCCGGTCGCCCGGGTCACGAACCTTGGCCGCACGATAGAGGAATTAAAGGAAAAGGGCGTGTGGGTCTACGCGGCGGACATGGGCGGCGAAAACGTGTACGAGGCCGACTTAAGCGGCCCCGCGGCCATCGTCATCGGCGCGGAGGGCGAGGGCGTAAGCCACCTGGTGCTGGAAAAGTGCGACAAGGTCTTGTCCCTGCCCATGTACGGGCGCATCCAGTCGCTGAACGCCTCCGTGGCCGCCGGCCTTATGCTGTACGAATTTGCAAAGCGCAGGCACTGAGCTTTTCTTTTCGCGATGGGAACAGAGATCACAATGGAAAGATTCGTTGAGTTGAGCGATGAGGCTCTGGTCGCCCTGGCGCAGGGCGGCGACAGCGACGCGATGGACGCCATGCTCATCCGCTATAAAAACTTCGTGCGCACCAAGGCCCGAAGCTACTTTCTCGTGGGCGCGGATCACGAGGACATCGTACAGGAGGGCATGATCGGCATGTACAAGGCGATACGCGACTTCCGTTTGGAGCGCAACGCCTGCTTTCGCGCCTTTGCCGACCTTTGCATCACCCGCCAGATCATCACCGCCATCAAGACCGCGACGCGGCAAAAGCACATCCCGCTGAACACCTACGTGTCCTTGAACCGCCAGCTGACCGACGGCGAGGGCGAAAGGACGCTGATGGAGGTGCTGGGCAAGGACGAAGGGGCAAACCCCGAAAGCATGATGATCTCCCAGGAGGATTTTGCCACCATCCGCGAGCGGCTGAGCAGCGTATTGTCAGACCTTGAGATGGCGGCGCTTAGCGGCTACATTTCCGGCAAAAGCTACCAGGAGATCAGCGAGCAGTCCGGCTACCACCTAAAGGCCATCGACAACGCTCTGCAGCGCGTAAAGAAAAAACTGATGAAATACCTTGAAAGCAGGCAGTAGATCAAAGTCATGAAACCAGTGATAAAGCTTGAGACCCGGCACGTTTTGATCGATAAGCTAAGAGAAAGCCTGCAATCCGTCCTGCCCATCATTTCCACGGTAGCGCTGATGTGCTTTTTGTGCGTGCCCGTGTCGAGCCCCCTGATGCTCGCGTTTTTGATCGGGGCGGCCATGATCGTAGTCGGTATGGCGCTGTTTTCCATGGGCTCTGAGGCCTCCCTCACCTCCATCGGCAGCCACATATCTTCAAACCTCACGCGCTCGCGCAAATTGTGGCTGATCGTCGGGGTGAGCTTTGCCCTTGGCGTATTCGTCACCGTATCAGAGCCGGATCTGCAGGTGCTTGCCGAAAGCGTCCCCCACATAAACAACCTGGTGCTGATCCTGACCGTGGGGCTTGGCGTTGGCTTTTTTCTTGCGCTAAGCATGCTAAGGATGATCTTTGGCATAAAGCTTCGGTATTTGCTTTTGGCATGCTACGGCATCGTCTTCCTGCTTGCGGCGTTTGCGCCAAAGGAGCAGCTGGCCGTGGCCTTTGATTCCGGCGGCGTAACCACGGGCCCCATGACGGTACCGTTCATCCTGGCCTTTGGCGCGGGCGTATCCTACATCCGTTCCGATAAACGGGCGGAGAGCGATTCCTTCGGCCTTGTCGCCCTGTGCTCGATCGGGCCGGTGCTGTCGGTGCTGATCTTAAGCTTTTTCTACCGCGATACCGCGGGCGCGGCGGAAAGCGCAGCCCAGGCGGACTGGTCCACCACCACCCTGCTTGGCTGGCACTACCTGCGCTCCATCCCCGTGTACATGTGGGATATGACGCTTTCCCTCTCCCCGATCCTGATCTCGTTCATCGTGTTCCAGTTTGTGTCGCTGAAGCTGGACTTGAACGCCTGCGTCCGCATCCTGATGGGGCTTATAGTGACGTTTGCGGGGCTGGTACTGTTTTTGACGGGCGTGAACGTAGGCTTTTCGATGCTTGGGCGCGAGCTTGGCGGCGTCATCGCCTCCTCCCCCTACCAGTATTTGCTGATCCCCCTTTCGGCGCTGCTGGGCTGGTTTGTGATCTCGGCGGAGCCCGCCGTCTACACCCTGCAAAAGCAGATCGAGGAGGTAAGCGGCGGCGCGATCGGGGCAAAAAGCGTAAAGCTCAGCCTCTCCATCGCCATCGCCTTTGCAAACGCCCTGGCCATGCTGCGGGCGCTCACGGGCATCCCGATCCTATGGTTCATCCTGCCCGGCTACGCGCTGGCGCTGCTGCTTAGCTTTGCGGTGCCGGACATCTACACGGCCATCGCCTTCGACTCCGGCGGCGTCGCCTCCGGCCCCCTGACCGCCGCGTTCGTTTTGCAGCTGATGATCGGCGCGTGCGAGGCCGCGGGCGGGAACATGCTCTCTGACGCCTTTGGCGCGGTGGCGCTTGTTGCCATGATGCCCCTCATCACCGTGCAGACGACCGGTCTCATCGCCCGCCTGCGCAAGCGCTCCGCCGCAAAGGAAGAGGCGTTTGTGGACGACGAGATCATAGAACTGATGGAGGGATCGTAAATGAACCTGATCCTTACGATCATCGAGCCCCCGCAGGAGCCCATCTATCACGCGATCCTGGAGCGGCTCAAGCTGCCCGTGAGCTACGAGCTGCTTGGGCGCGGCACAGCCTCGGGCACGCTGTTGCAAAAGCTTAGGCTGGAGCCCACGCCAAAGCGCCTGCTCATTAGCCTTGCGGGCGAGGAGACCACCAAAAAGCTTATGCAGCGCGTAAAGCGCGAATTGTACATCGACGCGCCCGGCAACGGCATCGCCGTGAGCGTGACCATCAAAAGCGTAGGAGGCGCAAAGACCTTGGAATTTTTAAAGGGTGCGGAGGAAAGCGCAAAAACGCCCCGCAGCGCGGAATATGAAAACGAGCTCATCGCCATCATCTGCAACGAGGGCTTCTCCGAGACGGTGATGGACGCGGCGCGCGCAGCAGGCGCGCGGGGCGGCACCATCGTGCACGCAAAGGGCAGCGCAAAAAGCGACAGCCGCTTTTACAACGTGACCATTTCAGACGAAAAGGAGCTGCTTTTGATCGTGGCTGCAAGCAGCGATAAAGCCCAGATCATGCGCGCGGTGCTTGCGCAGTGCGGCCCCGCAAGCCCCGCGGGAGGTATCGCGTTTTCGCTGCCGGTGAGCCTTGCCATGGGCGTAAATACCGGCGACAGCGGCGAGGCCTGAGCCTATCCATGAACGACTGGATCGTGCTGGGGCTCTCGGACGGGGTCGATTCCGCCGTATGCGCCGCGCTTTTAAAGCGCCAGGGCCTGCGGGTGCTTGGGGTCTTTCTGGATACGGGAAACCCCGAGGCGCTTGACGGCGCCATGCGCAACGCGCGCGAGGCCGGCATCGACTTTGAGCGCGTCGACATCGAAGCCTGTCTGGAAAAGGAGATCTGCCTTCCCTTTTTGCAGGAATACCTGCGCGGGCGCACCCCCATGCCCTGCACCCTGTGCAATCACAGGGTCAAGCTGCCAGGGCTGCTTGAAGTTGCGGATCGCCTCGGCATAAAAGAAGTCGCCACAGGCCACTACGTTCGGCGTCTGGGCGACGATCTATATATGGGGCACGAAAGCTGCGATCAAAGCTACATGCTGTGCCTGCTTTCGCCTTCTCAGGTGAAAAGGCTTATTTTGCCCCTCGGCGCATATCCCAAGGCGCAGGTAAGGCAAATGGCAAGGGAGCTTGGCCTCTCCTGCGCTGACAAGCCGGACAGCCGGGAAAACTGCTTTATCCGCGAGGGCGATTACGCATCCTGGATCGAAAAGCGCGCCCCCGCGCTGCCAGGCGGCGGGGACGTGCTGTATCAGGGCAAGGTCATCGGCCGCCACGAGGGGCTCTACCGCTGGACGGTGGGCCAGCGCTGGAAGGACGACATCGGCCCCCGCAGGGCCTATGTAAAGCGCATCGACGCCGCGTCCAACACGATAGAGCTTTGCCTGTGGGAGGAGCTTTTTACCACAGAGCTTCGTCTGGAAAGGCTCTCTTTTCTTTGCGGCCAGCCGCCCGCCGGGGAGTTTGACGCGCTGATCCGCGCGCGCCATACCCGCTGGGAGCAGCCCGCCTGCAGGGTGACGCTGACGGGCGACGGTGCCGTGGTGCATACGCTTACTCCCCTGCGCGCCCCCGCCCCGGGCCAGACCGCCGCGCTCTACGACGGGCAGCGCCTGCTTGGCGGCGGGACCATCGCGTAGGGCTTCAGCGCCATTTCAGCCTGTTTTGCATCAGCACCCCCGCGATCAGCAGCGCGGGACACAAAACCACGATGGACAGCACTGCGATTTTCAGGGTATTCCCCTCCTGGATCGCGGTAAACAATATGTCTGCGGATTCCGCCATCGACATGATGCCAAAGATGGACACGATCCAGCCAAGCAGGTTTTCAAAGCCGCCGCGCCGCTCGTTCCGCCTTTCAGACAGCACCTTCAATTTGTCGTCGATCGACTCGATTGCGTCGGGCACGCCGTTTGTCTCCATCAGCTGGCGGTAGATCTCCTGTACGTTGCCCCAGCGCGAAATGGACGCGATGGGTACGGTGCCGTAGGCCTTGAACTCCAGCATGTCCTTTTGCAGCGCCAGCAGCTTTTTGCCGTTGTCGTTGTGCTGCTCGGTGACGCGCTCGGCAAAGCTTAAGCAGGTGAACTTTTGATACAGCGCCAAAAGCGCAAGGGGCAGGGTGTCTTCAAATTGCTCGGTAAGTCCCTCTTCGATGCTTGCGCCCGCTTTGTTTCTTACAAAGCCGATGCCCTGCAGCCCTGTACTGCAGCCCCAGGAGTGCGTGCCGTTTTCGGGATCCTTCGCGCCGTAAACAAAGCGCGTGTCCTGCAGCGCCGGATCGTCGATCCTTTTGTCGAGGGCCGCCATTTTGATCAGGCTGAAGCTGATATCGCGAAGCGTCTCGATTTCCTTAAAGGCCTTTTTCGCGTCTTCCCCGAACAGCGCAAGGGCAAGGATGACCGCTTCCGTAAACAGGGTTTTGTGTTTTGCAGGATCCATGTAAAAGGGGGACGCGCCGATCTCGCCAAGGGCGCTCAGCAGCACGTCCTCAAGCTCAAACGCTTCGAGTTCTCCGTTCCGCAGCGCGTAATACTTTGAAAGGCTCTCGACATGCCCGGGATTGATGATCGTATCCAGCTGCTGGGCGTTTGAAAGATACAGCCCCACGCACAAAAACGCAACGTTCGGAAACAGCCAAAATTGCGCGTCGGCAAAGGAAAACGCACAGGCTGCGTCCGGTGTTTTCATCTGTTCTTTGCGCGGACGGACATAATAGCAGCCGTCGCCTGGAACGCGCCTTTCCAGCCAGCGCGCAGGCAGATCGTAGATGTGCAAAAAGGCGCTCTCGTTTGCGGGATTGAACATCGCCTTGATCGTAGCCGTTACGTCCGGCGTGCGTATGCCGCGGCCCTTGATGCCCGCAGTTTCAAAATACCGCATGATCGCTTCTTTGTTTTGAAAGCGCAGCGGAAGAATGAGGATGCCCCCAAGCTTTGCCTTTTGGATTTCCTTTTGCATAAGTTCAAATTCACTTTGGCGCTCTTTTTCCATAGCCGAACCTCCATCTCAATCTGAATGACATCATTCTACCACAGAACCGACCATAAGTCAATCTAAAATTGCAAATAAATACAAATAATTTTGCCGGACGCAGATACGTCCGGCAAATGCCCTGCGTGAAAGCGCTCAGATCAGATCGATCGGCTTTTTGTCCCCGTACACCTGCTGCCAGTCGTTTTCAAAGCCCGAAATGGCAAGCTCGGTCATGGGATGATAGATCAGCTTTTCGTAAAAGGCGGCGGGCAGGGTGATATAGTGGCTGCCGGCCAGCGCCATCTGGGTGACCTGCTCCACGTTTCGAAAGCTTGCGGAGAGCACCTGCGTTGTAAGACCGTGCAGGCGGAAGATCTCGCAGATGCGGCGCACGCACTCGAGCCCGTCCCCGACGTCCGAAAGCTTGTTGACATATGGCGCGACGAAATCCGCCCCCGCTCGGGCGCAGATCAGCGCCTGCTGGGGCGAAAAGATCGCGGTCATCGTGATGCCGACGCCCTTTTCTTTCAGCGCCCGGCAGGCCTTCAGGCCCTCGGCGGTCGCGGGCAGCTTTACATACAGCTGCGCGCCCAAGCCGTTTTTGCCAAGCAGGGCGTTTAGCGCCTCGGCCTCCCGCTGCATGGCGGCGGCCTCGGTCTGCATGGTCTGCACGTGCAGCATGCCCCCGTTCACCGCGCGGGCGATCTCGGTAAGGCGCGCCCGGTATTCCGTTTTTTCCCGGCAGACGATGGCCGGATTGGTGGTGACGCCCTCGGTCGGATAATACTCCATTACGCGCCTGATGTCCGCGCAGGAAAAGGAATCGATCAGATATTTCACGCCCCCACCGCCTTCCTCGCATATTCCTGAAGCAGTCTGATGTAGATTCTGTAGTTTTCAAGCGGCACGTCCGGCGGGGTCTGATGATCCACGCTGGGCACGAAGCGCCCTTTTCGCATCACCGGCAGCAGGCGCTCAAATTCCTGCCGCATGGCCTCTTCCCCGTCCTTCATGATGCGCTTGTTGTAGCCGCCAACCATGATGAATTCCGGATAGTCCCGCCGCAGGGCGGCCACGTCCACCCCCGCCTGGTATTCCAAAGGCAGCGCGCCCTCGATGCCGGCGCTTAATAGCCAGGGCACCATCTCGCTGATGTCGCCGTCGGAATCCACCAGCACGCGCGTGCCCCTTTCCCGGATAAAGGGAATGAGCTTTTGATAGTAGGGCAGCAAAAAGCGGTCGAAAAGCTTTTTGCTAAGCATGGGCCCCTTATTGTAGCTCATGTCCTCCGCGAAGGTCATAAACTCCGGCGTACACACGGCGTAGATGCGCTTTAGCACCTTCACCTGATACGCGGCAAGATCGTCCAGGATGCGGCTTAGCAGTTCCGGCTCGTCGTAAAAGGAGTACAAATGCCCCTGGATGCCAAATAGGGTCCTTGGAAACCAAAAGCCCCCGTCCATCGAATACCAAAGGATGCTCTGCCCCGCATCGTGCTCCGCCTTCCAGCCTTCAAACACGCGCTGCACGCGCGCAGGCTCCTGCTCGGGGTACAAAAAAGGGCGCACGCGCTCGTAGTCCTCTTCATTTTCGATGATGCCGCCGCCCTGCCTTTGGGGCTCCGGGCAGCCGGGCGCTTTGTGCCTGAACCAGCACTGGCGGTGCACGTCCAGCCCCAACTGTTCAAAGCGCTGTTTTTCGTCCAGATCGCGCTTTAGGCCCTCCCCGGCCCAGCGGTCCAGGGTCAGGTGCCACCAGCTTGCCCATTCGATCATGGGCAGGCGGTCAAGGCCGGACAGATCGCCGCAAAGGCAGCGGCGAAAGCGCTCAGCACTGGTCATGGCTGTCACTCGCTGAAGAATTTCCGAAGGGCGTTGATGATCTTCTGCCGCTCCGGCACCAGCACGGCCATGCCGCTGATGCGTTCGCTCTTATAGCTGCCGGAGTATGGCACGTGCATCTGCTGGATCTCCGCGTCCTTCAGCGCAAGCACCGCCGGGGCCAGGGCCACAAGGTCCGAAAGGCTCAGGTTCGTGCGGATCAGGCCGATGTTCTTCATCGCAAAGGCCGCAAGCTCCGACGTGGACATTTTGGTGATCCTTTCAAAGATCAGCTTGATCAGCGTCCTTTGCCGCTCGGAGCGCTGGAAATCGCTCTCCGAATAGCGGTAGCGCGCCCAGGCCTCCGCCTGCCGCCCGTCCAAAAGCTGGTAGCCGCCCTTGGTCAGATACCCCGCGCGGGGATTGTTGTTCATCCCCAGCACCTCGATGTTGTACCAGTAGATGACGGCGTTGATGCGGTCGATGCGGTTGGAGGGCACGTCCACGTACACGCCGCCCAACTGGTCGATCACGTCCACAAGGCCGGCAAGGTTGATCGTGACGTAGGCGTCCGGCTTTACGCCGAAGTTCCGCTCCAGCGTTTTTGCAAGCAGGTCGTAGCCGCCGATCACGTAGGCGGCGTTCAGGCGGTTGTTTTTGTTGCCGGGGATCTCGACATAGGTGTCCCTGAGAAAGGACACCAGCTTGATCGTGCGCTTTTCGATGTTTACGCTAAGCAGCATCATCGTGTCCGTGCGGCCGCTGACGGTCTTGGTGCTACGGCTGTCCACGCCCAGCAGCAGGATGTTTCGCACGTTGTCCAGCGTGTCGAAGGCGGCGTTCAAGGTGACCTCGTCCAGCTGCAATTCCTCAAAGGGATCGACGACGACCTCGTCCTCCTCCTTGTCGAATTCGTCAGTGAACTCGTCCTCGATCTCCTCGTCCACGATCTCCACCGTGCCGCGCCCCCTGCGGGCGGTGCCGGTCTGCTCCTCTTCGCCAAGCGCCCAGCCGCAGCCGGTCAGCGCCAGGCAGAGTATCAGCATCAATGCCAGAAATCTGCGCATGAGATTCTCTCCTTACAGCTTTACGATGTCGGTGATAAAGCTTCCAAATGATGTGACGCGCAGCGCGTCTCCTTGTTCCAGCGCTGGAAAGGGCTTGTCGGCGTCAAAGACGAACAGCCGCAGATCCTCGTCGTTTTGGGTGATGTCGTCCCCGATCTCCCGCACGCTCACGTCGTACACCTCCACGCCGTCGTACAGGCGCGTTTCGGCGCTTTTTTCCACGAAGCGGCAGGAGAGCTTCCGGCGCTGGCCGCCCTTTAGCTCCTTCATAAAGCGATTGTAGCGTATGAAGGGAACGATCTTCATGTCCCACACAAAGTAGCACACGATAAAGCCAAGCCCGGCTGTGACCATCTGCAAGATCTTTTGCTCCAAAATGACCAATGCCACGACGACGGCTACAAACACGGCGATCAGAGCGATGCCGCACCACACGCGAAGCTTGCAGTTCGATTTTGCTTTATGATAATCCTTTTCACTGTACATCGTATCACCTCAGCGTTTTGCGGGCGTCCCGGTCCCGCTCAAATCCGATCACGCTTATTATACTCGCTTTCTCCCCCGCTATCAAGGGAGAATAGTTAATAATTCTGCAATATTTTTGCAATCATCGTAACAAATCAAATAGAACGACGCCGCAGCGTCTGGCGCTGCGGCGGCAAGGGTTTGGGGAAGCATTTTTTATAACTGATTTCGGATGATCTTTCCGCTGATGGTCTTGGGAAGCTCGTCTCTAAAGACCACGATCCTTGGATATTTATAGGGCGCGGTGCGGTGCTTCACGTAGTCCTGGATCTCCTTTTTCAAGGCGTCCGTGCCTTCGGTGCCCTTGGTCAGAACGATCGAGGCCTTCACCACCTGCCCGCGGATCTCGTCGGGCGCGGCGCTTACGCCGCACTCCAGCACGTAGGGCAATTCCATGATGACGCTTTCGATCTCGAAGGGCCCGATGCGGTAGCCGGAGGACTTGATCAGATCGTCCACGCGGCCCACGTACCAGAAATAGCCGTCCTCGTCGCGCCAGGCGGTGTCGCCGGTGTGGAACAGGCCGTCCGAGCAGTCCATTTCGGGCGCGCCGGTCTTGCCGTTATAGTAGCCAAGCATCAGTCCGCAGGGCTTGCCCTTGTCAAGACGGATCACGATCTCGCCGGTCTCGCCCTCTTTTACGCTGTTGCCGTCGTGATCCACGATGTCCACGTCGTAGCCCGGCACGGGCTTGCCCATGGAGCCGACCTTCGGGCGCATACCGGCAAGGT